>NZ_JBIVXC010000008.1:0-46479 GCF_044769005.1 Pseudomonas sp. NPDC090755
TTCGGCGCGCCCCCGCGGGAGCAAGGGTGTAGCGAGGGTACCCGTAGCGAAGCGAAGGGCCGGATGCAGGGACACGGGTTTTGCCCACTTTTGCCTTCAAAAGTGGGTCGCCGTAAAGGGCGAAACCAGCCAGTGGCGCCACTGCAGGGAACGGATATGCCCATCGACTTCAGTGCCAGCGCTTTGGTCTGGCGCGTAGCGAGCTGATCCGTTCGCGGTGGTGACGCGAACTCACCGTTGCTTGTTTTACCTGACATGCTGAAGTCGCCAGCTTTTACGGTCGCTTCGCGACCGATCGCAGCCTGGCGGCAGCGGCTACACCATCAGGCAATCAAGACAGTTATTCCCACAATGGGCATCGCTTACTTCGCCTTATCTTTCATGAACAACCTGATCAACGGAACCAGACTGCTACCCAGGCGAATCATCCGGCTCAGGCTGCCATTTTTCGCACCTTTGCCCGTCAGGAATCCCAGCACCACCACCGCACCGATCCCCCACAAAGGCGCATGCTTGATCCCCAATCCACCCTGCAGGCTGCTACCCATGGCCCGCAAGCGCGTCAGGGGATTGAGCAGTTGCCCGGACTCATGACGGATCTCCTGCCGATGCAACTCCAGACGCAGGCGTACCAACGCCTTGCGCAATTCGCGCCGGTCATTGGTTTTCGGAAGTTCAGGCAGGCTCATGGCAACAGGCGCTCCCGGTCCTTGGCCAGTTCTTCCAGGGTCGAACTGAACGGTGACGATTCATCGTGCACAGCAGCCTTCAGGCGCAAGGCGCAGAACAGTGCCGCCACCCCATAGAACACGCACAGCCCGATCACCCCGGCCAGGCGATAGCTGTCCCACAGCAGCACCAACACCAGCGCCGACAGGGCGACCAGCAACAACAGGGCGAACACCAGGGCAAGGCCTGCGAACAGCAACAGGCTCAGGGTGCGCGCTTTCTGTTCCTGCAACTCGATGCCGAACAGTTCGACGTGACCATGCAGCAGCCCGAGCACCGCGGCGCCCAAGCGTTTGCTCGACGCACCGCTGGCGCCGATCGATTCACTTTCCATCGCCAGGACCTCAGCGCCGATTGGCCAGCAGACCGATCAGAAAACCAACCCCGGCGGCGATCCCGATCGATTGCCAGGGATTGCTCTGCACATAGTCTTCGGTAGCGGTCAGGGCCGCCTGGCCACGTTCACGCATCGAGTCCTGGGTCAGTTGCAGGGTTTCCCGGGCACGCAGCAGGCTGTCGTGGACCTGGCTGCGCATTTCGTCTGCCTGGTCACCTGCCAGGGTGGCGGTGTGCTCAAGCAACGTTTCGGTATCGCGTACCAGGGCCTGGAAGTCAGCCATCAATATTTCTTGAGCAGTCTTTGCCGATTTGCTGGCCATGGGGCTCTCCCTAAGGGTGTGTGGTTAATTCGAGTGACGGGTGCCAGCGAAGGTTCAGTGCAAATCGCTGGTACAGCTTTTGCTTTTCCCTGGTGCGCCGGGGCCGGTGCCTGCGCCGAATATGGGCGCGCGCGATTGCTGGTCCTGTAAACCTTAACCCAATCCACGACAAACCCAAGGAAAAACTCCAGTTATCAGCAGGATCGGCCAGGGAGGTGGCATAGCGATGATCCAGGCTGGTGCAAAAAGGAGTACCTGTGCGCTGTCCTGGTGCCATTTCGAAAGGCCTGCCGACTCCATGGATAATCTGCAAAGCGCGGTGGACACTCTGGTCCACGGCTCCAACACGCTGTTCATTCTGCTGGGCGCGGTCATGGTCCTGGCCATGCATGCCGGCTTCGCGTTCCTTGAAGTGGGCACCGTGCGCCACAAGAACCAGGTCAACGCCCTGTGCAAGATCCTCAGTGACTTTGCCGTCTCGACCCTGGCCTACTTCTTTGTCGGCTACTGGATCTCCTACGGTGTGAGTTTCCTGCAGCCGGCAGCGGTGCTGGCCAGCGACCATGGCTACAGCCTGGTGAAGTTCTTTTTCCTGCTGACCTTCGCCGCCGCGATTCCGGCGATCATTTCCGGGGGTATCGCCGAGCGGGCACGCTTTGCCCCGCAACTGTGCGCCACGGTGCTGATCGTGGCGTTTGTCTACCCGTTTTTCGAAGGCATTGTCTGGAACGGCAACCTGGGGATCCAGGCCTGGCTGCAGGCGCAGTTCGGTGCCGGCTTCCATGACTTTGCCGGCTCCGTGGTGGTGCACGCCATGGGCGGCTGGCTGGCCCTGGCCGCGGTGCTGTTGCTCGGCCCGCGCAATGGCCGCTACCGCGACGGCAAGCTGGTGGCGTTCGCCCCGTCCAACATCCCGTTCCTGGCCCTGGGGTCGTGGATCCTGATCGTCGGCTGGTTCGGCTTCAACGTCATGAGTGCCCAGACCCTGCAAGGGGTCAGCGGCCTGGTGGCGGTCAACTCGTTGATGGCCATGGTCGGCGGCACGGTGGCGGCCTTGCTGGTCGGTCGCAACGACCCGGGCTTTGTCCATAATGGTCCGCTGGCCGGGCTGGTGGCGGTGTGCGCCGGTTCCGACCTGATGCACCCGGTCGGCGCCCTGGCTACCGGTGCCATCGCCGGCGCCTTGTTCGTCTGGTGTTTTACCGCGGCGCAGAACGCCTGGAAGATCGATGATGTCCTGGGCGTGTGGCCATTGCATGGTGTGTGTGGTGTATGGGGTGGCATTGCCTGTGGAATCTTCGGCCAGACCGCCCTGGGCGGGCTGGGCGGTGTCAGCCTGATCGTTCAGCTGATCGGCAGCCTGGCGGGGGTGACGGTGGCATTGATCGGCGGCTTTGCCGTGTACGGCACGATCAAGGCGCTGCATGGCCTGCGCCTGAGTCAGGAGCAGGAGTACTACGGCGCCGACCTGTCGATCCACAAGATCGGCGCCACCAGCCAGGACTGACTGCGATGGTCAGCGCCCGGCGACCAGCCGTGCTTCGCAGGCATGCAGGGCCGACAGCGGGCCGCTGAGCAATACCGCGTCGCCGGCATGCAGGCAGGTGTCGGCGCTCACATCCAGCTCGGCACCGTCGCGTTGCACCGACTGCAGCTCGACACCCAGTTCTTCAAGGTCCAGGTCTGCCAGCGAGCGTCCGCAGGCGAAGGCCTCGGCGCCGAGGTTCACGGCATGCATCATGGCTTTGGGCTGGCCTTCGCTGTCCACTGGGCTGGTTTCGGCGCCCTGGTAGAAGGCCTGCAGCATGCGGTAACGGGTCTGGCGCACCTCGTCGATGCGTTGCTGCACCAGGTTCATGGGCAGGCCCAACATGACCAGGGCGTGGGAGGCGAGCATCAGGCTCGACTCCAGCAGCTCCGGCACCACGGCGCTGGCGCCGGCGGCGAGCAGCCCTTCGCGCTGGCTGTCGTCGCGGGTGCGTACCAGGATCTGGATCCGGGTGTGGCGCTCGCGCGCGGCCTTGAGTACGTCCCGGGCGATATCCGTCCCGTCGACGGCAATCACCAGCAGGCGCGCGCGCTCAAGGCCGACGGCGCTGAGCAGCTCGCCCCGGCGCGAGTCGCCGTAATGCACGCAGCTTTCGCCGGCGGCGGCTTCCTGGACACGTACGGGGTCATCGTCCAGGGCAACGAACGGAATGTCTTCGCGGCGCAGGAAGCGCCCGATCGACTGACCCACCCGTCCATAGCCACAGATCACCACATGACCATCGAGCGAGGCGCTCTGGGCTTCGATGGCTTCCAGCTGGACTTCCTGGTTGGGCTTGCGGTGCAGGCGTAAGGCAATCCCGGGGGCGGCGCGCAGCAGCAGCGGGGTGACCAGCATCGAGCAGAACGTGGCTGCCAGCAGGAGGTTGCCGATGGCCTCGGGCAATAGATGGGTTTGTTGCATCTGGGCCATCAGGGCAAAACAGAACTCGCCCCCCTGGGCCAGGGCCAGGCCGCTGCGCCAAGCCGTCTCGGCGTCGCTGCCGCGCACCCGGACCAGGGCCGCGACCACGCAACCCTTGACCACCAGCAGGCCCAGGGTGAGGGCGAGAATTTCCAGGCCGTGGCTGGCAAACAGCTGCAAATCGATGAGCATGCCGATACTGACGAAGAACAGGCCCAGCAGGATGTCGCGAAACGGGCGGATATCCGCTTCGATCTGGTGGCGGTAGTTGCTTTCACCCAGCAACATGCCGGCCAGGAACGCGCCCAATGCCGGCGACAGGCCCAGCAAGTGGGTCAGCCAGGCGGTCAGCAGGACGATCACCAGCGCCAGCAACACAAACAGCTCCGCCGAGTGGGAACTGGCCACTTCATGGAACAGGCGCGGCAGCAACCAGCGGCTGGCCAGCAGCAGGCCGACGAAGAGGATCACGGTCTTGCCCAGGGTCAGCGGCAGGGCCCAGTACCAGGCCTGGCCGCTTTCACCGGCAAACACCGGGACCAGGGTCAGCAGCAGCACTGCGACCACGTCCTGGAACAGCAATACGCCGATGGCGTTCTGCCCATGGCTGCTGAAGATTTCACCCAGGCTGGTCAACTCCTTGCTGACGATTGCCGTGGACGACAGCGCAAGCCCGGCACCGAGCAGCAGGGCGGCATTGGCCGGCATGCCCAGCAGGGCCAGCAGCCCGGCCAGCAGGATGGCCGAGCAGATCACCTGCAGACTGCCCAGGCCAAACACCACATTGCGCAGGGCGAGCATTTTCGACAGGGAGAATTCCAGCCCCAGGGAAAACAGCAAGAACACCACACCCATTTCCGCAAGGTCCGGTAGCTCTTCGCTTTCGTTTACCCAGTTGAGGGCCGTCGGCCCGACAAACAGGCCGACACACAGATAGCCCAGCACGGGCGGCAGCTTCAGACGCCGGAAGAGGGCGATGACGACCAGCGACGAGGCCAGGATGATCAGCAGGTTGGCAAACACAACGTACTCCATGTAGGAAAACTGCAGAAAACCAGCAAGTTTGAACGATAGCTGCTGTGTGAGTGCTGACCAGGATCAGAAGACAGGCAGGGCCGGGCAACTTTTTTCCCGCGCTCGACGGCCTCGGACAGCAGACCTAGAATAATGGTCCCCTGTGACTGTTGCCGGTACCCGTCGATGCTTCCTGAATGCCAATTGTTCGGCACCCTGGGTTGCCACTTGTGTGAAGTGGCCGAAGCCGTGTTGATGCCCTTTGTCGAGCATGGCCTGATGGTCGAGCTGGTCGATATTGCCGATGACGAGGCACTTGTACAGCGCTACCAACTGATCATCCCTGTGCTGCGTCGCTGTGATACCAGGGCGGAACTGAATTGGCCGTTCGATGCCGAGCAAGTGGTGGCGTTCCTGCGTTGAGCGGATAGGCCTGCGCATGATTTCCTGATGTGGCGGCGGTCCATGGGCATGGACAATCCCGGGTTCCTGTAATCATGCCAAGGATGGACCATGTACCTGACCGAACACTTCACCCTGTCCGAAATGACCGTGTCGGAGAGCGCCGCGCGCCTGGGTATCGACAACACCCCGGATGCCGCCGCCCTGGCCAATCTCCATCGCCTGTGCACCGTGTTGGAAAGCGTGCGCCTGTTGGTCGACAAACCGGTGCTGGTCAGCAGCGGTTATCGTAGCCGCGCGTTGAACAGTGCCATCGGCGGTTCGCTCGAGAGTGCCCATATCCAGGGGCTGGCGGCGGACATCAATGTACCGGGATTGTCAGCCGCCACCTTGGCGCAACGTGTGGCCGACAGCCCGTTGAGGTTCGATCAGTTGATTCTCGAGTACGACCAATGGGTGCACCTGGGCCTGTCCACGACCGGTGAGCGGCGACAACTGCTGACCATCCGCAGGGGGTCGGGCTACCTTCCCGGGCTGGTCTGACAGCGCTGTTGGATTGACGTGTCCGGTCACTCTGAATATGCTGTATATAAATACAGTATGTGAGGCAGGGTTTGCCTCAAGGGTGCGGAACATGGTCAACGTCGAACAACTGAAGTACAGCGTCAATCGAATGTCCACCGACAGGGTGAGCGAGGCGGTGCTCGAGTTGCGTCTCGATGGCCTGGTGCTGGAGGGCAAGACACCCTTCAGCAAGCTGCACTTCAACACCTGCTTCGCCGAGATCGAAGCCTTGTTCCAGCGTGCCGGTTATCACCGGCCGCTGGATGTGGTGGGCTACCAGGGCTTGATTTATGCCTTGTACGATCCCGGTCGTTGGGAGGCCGTGGACGTGCTGCGCTGGCTCAAGGAGTTCACCGAAGCCGCCGCAAGCCGGGCTGGCTGAGGCGCGGAGCTTGGGGGATAATGCCGGGTTTACTCCTCAGAGCGTTCCCATGGCCCTTGCCCCTTTCAACCCGGCCCAGCATCAAGCCAGTACTGTTTGCCTGCCGCACGGCAACTGGGCGACCGTGCTCGACTGTTTGAGCGAGCATTTCAAGGCCATCGGGCGTGAGCAATGGCTTGATCGGATCGTCCGGGGGCGGGTGCTGGATGCCCAGGGCCAGCCGATCAGCGCGACGCTGGCGTACAAGCCGGGATTGCGCATCCACTATTTTCGTGAAGTCCCCAACGAGAAGCCGATTCCGTTCCAAGAGCAGATCCTGCATATCGACGAGCACCTGGTGGTGGCCGACAAGCCACATTTCTTGCCGGTGACGCCGACGGGGGAGTATGTCGAGCACACCTTGTTGCGCCGGCTGATTCGCCGTCTCGACAACCCGCATCTGGTACCCCTGCATCGCATCGACCGACACACCGCTGGGCTGGTGCTGTTTTCCGCCAACCCCAGGAGCCGCTCGGCCTATCAGTCGCTGTTCCCCAACCGCCAGATCGACAAGCGTTACCAGGCCATTGCCTGGGCATTGCCGCAGCTCGAGTTTCCATTGGTGCACAAGAGCCGCATGGTTCACGGCGAGCCGTTCTTTCGCATGCATGAAGTGGAAGGGGCGAGCAACAGCGAAACCCTGGCCGAGGTGCTGGAGAAAAATGGCGAGCTCTGGCGCTATGGCCTGTCGCCGGTGACCGGCAAGACCCACCAGTTGCGGGTGCACATGACCGCGTTGGGCGCGAGCATTTGCAACGATCCCTTCTATCCACAAGTGGTGGAAGACGCGGATGACTACAGCAAACCCTTGAAGCTGCTGGCGCACAGCTTGCGCTTCAAGGATCCGCTCGATGGTCGGGAGCGTTACTTCGAAAGCAGCCTGACCCTCGACTGGTAGTCGGAAGGAGCGACTGTCCTTGTGGGGGGGCGGCAGCGCCGGCGATGGGGCCCGTACAACCCGTACATCAGGCGAGGCCTTGAATGCGACCGCTTCGCGGTCGATCGCAGGCTTCGCCGGCTCCCACAAAGGCAACGCCCCCACATTGCTCAGCGGTTGAAACGCTCCACCAGCGAGTACTGGCTGGTCGCGGTGCGGGTCAGCTCTTCACTGAGCAACGCCGAATGCTGTGCCTGTTCGGACGTCTGGTCGGCCAGCTGGGCGATGGTGCTGATGTTGCGGCTGATCTCGTCGGCCACCGCGGTCTGTTCCTCGGTGGCGGCCGCGATCTGGGTGGCCATGTCGGTGATATTGGCCACCGCTTCACTGATACCGACCAGCGCCTGGTCAGCTTCCATCACCCGTGCCACACCTTCCTCAGCCTGGCGATGGCCGGTCTCCATGGTCTGCACGGCATTGCTGGCGGTCTGCTGCAGCTTGGCGATCAGGCTGTGGATCTGACCGGTCGATTCGCTGGTGCGCTGGGCCAACTGGCGCACTTCGTCGGCCACCACGGCAAAGCCGCGGCCCATCTCGCCGGCACGCGCCGCTTCGATGGCTGCGTTGAGGGCCAGCAGGTTGGTCTGGTCGGCGATGCCTTTGATCACATCGACCACGCCACCGATTTCATCGCTGTCGCGAGCCAGCTGGGTGACGGTCAGCCCGGTTTCGCCCACCGCTGCCGACAGCCGCTGGATCGCTTCGCGGGTCTCGCCGGCGATATCGCGGCCTCGACCGGTCAGGCGGTTGGCTTCCTGTGTGGCGTCAGCGGTGCGCTGTACGTGGTTGGCCACTTCCTGGGTGGTGGCGGCCATCTGGTTGACCGCGGCGGCGACCTGTTCGGTCTCGACACGCTGGCGCTCCAGCCCCGAGGAGCTGTTGTGGGCCAGGGTGTCGGACTGCCGGGCCTGGTCGTTGAGGTGTTCGGCGGTGTCCTGCAGGCGGGTGAGGCAAGTCTTCATCCGCGCGTCCTGGCTGAGCATGGCCATTTCCAGGCGCGCCTGGACACCTCGGCTGTCGGTGTACATTTGTGCGATCAGCGGGTCGGAGGTGCTTTGTTCGGCCAGGCGCAGCAGGCGCTTGAGGCCGCGCTGTTGCCAGCTAAGGCCGAGCAGTCCCAGCGGTACCGACAGGCCGGCGGCCAGGGCGAAGCCCCAGGAATGACCGAGCCAGTTGCCGATCAGAAAGCCCATCTGGCTGATCAGGATGAACGGCAGCCAGTCCTGTACCACCGGCAGCCACTTGTCGCGCCGCGGAATGGCCGACTTGCCCTGGTTGATGCGCTGGTACAGGGCCTCGGCCCGACGGATCTGCTCGGCGGTTGGCTTGACCCGCACCGATTCGAAGCCCACCACCTGGTTGTTCTCGAACACCGGCGTGACATAGGCGTTGACCCAGTAATGGTCACCGCTCTTGCAGCGGTTCTTGACGATTCCCATCCACGGCAGGCCCTGCTTGAGCGTGGCCCACATGTGCGCAAACACCGCGGGGGGGACATCCGGATGGCGCACCAGGTTATGCGGGGCGCGCATCAGTTCCTCGCGGGAAAAACCGCTGATCTCGACGAAGGCATCGTTGCAATAGGTGATGACACCCTTGGTATCGGTGGTCGAGATCAAACGTTGTTGAGCAGGAAAAGTCCGTTCGCGCTGGGTAATCGGCTGGTTATTACGCATGAGCTGTTCAATCCGCAAGGCTTTGAGGGGTTATCGGCAGCGTGGGGTTTTTGTTGAACGATTATTTAACGACGGCTTACCCCGGAACGAGCATGGGGTAGGTAAAGCTGGTGAAGTGCACCAGGTTCAGGCCGAAATGGCACAACACGGCCGCGAACAGGCCGCCAAAACGATAGGCCAGGCCGTAGCCGATGCCGGCCAGGGTCGCCAGAGCGAACCACTGCCAACCTGCGCCCAGGTGGGCAAGGCCGAACAGGGTGGCTGCCAGCAGCAGCGCCAGGTGCTTGTTGTTGGTCAGACGTTCGAGCCCGCCCTGGATATAGCCGCGAAACAGCAACTCTTCGGTGAGGCTGACCAGCAACAGGTTGTTCAGCGTCCAGAGCCAGGCCTGCTCCGGCCACTTGGGGGCCCAGACGATCATCCCCATCAGCCAGGCGCCGCCCAGGCAAGCGGCTATGACGCCTGGCAGGGCCAAGGCCGTGCCTGCAACCAGGCGCTTGCCGCCCAGCGTCAGCACCCAGGGGCAGGCCAGCATCAGCCAGAAGCCGATCAATGGTTTGTCCAGGTTCAGGTACAGGGAAAAGGGCAGGGCACCGTCGCTGAGGACGGTTTTATCAATCACTTTGGCGCCGTGGAAACCCGGCAGCCAGTGCAGCGCCAGGGCCAGGGCCAGCAGCACGAACAGCCCGTGACCGAAGCCTTGCTGCCAGCGGCCGGGGCGATTGACCAGAAGCCCCGCGCAGAGCAGGGCAATCAGGCTGGGCAGTACCAGCAGGCCAAGGCTGCCATGGATGAGCGCAACGCTGTAGCCAAGGCCCAGCAGGGCCAGTCCAATCCATTGGGACACCAACATGGAAAATCCTTCAGCAGTGAAAACCTGAAGCCTACGACTTCCCAAGCGGTGTCCGAGACACGCGGATTGCTCAGGCTGCGATCAATTGTCGCAAGACATAATGCAGGATTCCGCCCGACTTGAAGTATTCCACTTCATTGAGGGTGTCGATCCGGCACAGCACTTCGATCAGCGCCTGGCTGCCATCCTGGCGACTGATCTTGAGCGTCAATGGCATGTGCGGCGTGATGCGTGCCTTGCTCAGGCCCAGGATGTCGATGCGCTCGCTGCCGTCCAGGGCCAGGGTCTTGCGGGTCTGCCCGGCCGTGAACTGCAGTGGCAGCACGCCCATGCCCACCAGGTTGGAGCGGTGGATGCGCTCGAAGCTTTCCGCCAGCACCGCCTTGATGCCCAACAGGTTGGTGCCCTTGGCTGCCCAGTCGCGGCTGGAGCCGGTGCCGTATTCCTGGCCCGCGATCACCACCAGTGGCGTGCGGTCGGCCTGGTAGCGCATGGCGGCGTCGTAGATCGCCATTTTCTCGCCAGTAGGCGCATACAAGGTATTGCCGCCTTCCTCGCCACCGAGCATTTCGTTGCGGATGCGGATATTGGCGAAGGTGCCGCGCATCATCACTTCATGGTTGCCCCGGCGCGAGCCGTAGGAGTTGAAGTCGCGCGGTTCCACGCCCTTGTCTCGCAGGTAGCGGCCGGCCGGGCTGTCGGCCTTGATGTTGCCGGCCGGGGAAATGTGGTCGGTGGTCACCGAGTCACCGAGCAGGGCCAGCACCCGGGCGCCGTGAATGTCGTCGATGACCGGTAGCGGACCGGTGATGTCGTCGAAGAAAGGCGGATGCTGGATGTAGGTCGAATCGTCCTGCCAGACATAGGTGGCTGCCTGGGGTACAGCGATCGCTTGCCACTGGGCGTCTCCGGCGAAGACCTCGGCGTATTCCTTGTGGAACATCGCGGTATCGACGCTGGCAACGGCCGCGGCGATTTCCTGCTGGCTCGGCCAGATGTCCCGCAGGTACACCGGCTGGCCGTCGTTGCCGGTGCCCAGTGGCTCGCAGGCCAGGTCCAGGCGCACGCTGCCGGCCAGGGCATAGGCCACCACCAGCGGCGGCGAGGCCAGCCAGTTGGTCTTCACCAGCGGATGCACCCGGCCTTCGAAGTTGCGGTTGCCCGACAATACCGAGGCAACCGTCAGGTCGGCACCGGTAATGGCCTTCTCGATCGCGTCGTCCAGCGGCCCGGAGTTGCCAATGCACGTTGTGCAGCCATAGCCGACCAGGTCGAAGCCCAGGTCGTTCAGGTAGGGGGTCAGGCCTGCCGCCTGGTAGTAATCGGTCACCACCTTGGAGCCGGGTGCCAGCGAACTCTTGACCCAGGGTTTGCGCTTGAGGCCCTTCTCAACGGCCTTTTTCGCCACAAGGCCGGCGGCCATCATCACGCTGGGGTTGGAGGTGTTGGTGCAGGAGGTAATGGCGGCAATCACCACGGCGCCGTCGCGCAGCAGATGTTGCTGGCCCTCATGCTCGTAGCTGACTTCGCCGGCCTGATCGGGATTGCCCACGGCGACCCCGCCACCGCCCTCGCTCTCCAGGCGACCGACTTCCTTGCTCGAAACGCGTAGTTGCAGGCCGAGGAAGGTATCGAAGGCCTGGCTGACCTGAGACAGGGCGACCCGGTCCTGCGGGCGCTTGGGCCCGGCCAGGCTCGCTTCGACCTCGTGCAGGTCCAGGGCCAGGGTGTCAGTGAACAGCGGCTCCTGGCCGGGCAGGCGCCACAGGCCCTGTGCCTTGCAATAGGCTTCGACCAGCTGCACCGTCGCTTCCGGTCGGCCCGACAGGCGCAGGTAGTCCAGGGTCACCTGGTCGACCGGGAAGAAACCGCAGGTGGCGCCGTATTCCGGCGCCATGTTGGCGATGGTCGCACGGTCGGCAAGCGGCAGGTCGGCCAGGCCGTCGCCGTAGAACTCGACGAACTTGCCCACCACACCTTTCTTGCGCAGCATCTGGGTGACCGTCAGCACCAGGTCGGTGGCGGTGATGCCTTCGCGCAGCTTGCCGGTCAGCTTGAAGCCGATGACTTCCGGAATCAGCATCGAAACCGGCTGGCCGAGCATGGCGGCTTCCGCCTCGATGCCGCCAACGCCCCAGCCGAGCACACCCAGGCCGTTGATCATGGTGGTGTGCGAGTCGGTGCCCACCAGGGTGTCGGGGAAGGCATAGGTGCGGCCGTCTTCGTCGCGGGTCCACACCGTGCGGCCGAGGTACTCCAGGTTGACCTGGTGGCAGATGCCGGTGCCCGGCGGCACCACGCTGAAATTGTCGAAGGCATTCTGGCCCCAGCGCAGGAAGGCATAGCGCTCGCCATTGCGCTGCATCTCGATGTCGACGTTCTCGGCGAAGGCCTGCGCATTGGCATAGCGGTCGACCATCACCGAATGGTCGATCACCAGGTCCACCGGCGACAGCGGGTTGATCCGCTGCGGATCACCGCCCGCCCTGGCCATGGCCGCACGCATGGCGGCCAGGTCGACCACCGCCGGCACGCCGGTGAAATCCTGCATCAGCACCCGCGCCGGGCGGTACTGGATCTCGCGCTCGGAGCTGCGCGCCTTGAGCCAGTCGGCCAGGGCTTTGATATCGTCGCGGGTGACGGTCTTGCCGTCTTCCCAGCGCAGCAGGTTCTCCAGCAGCACCTTCAGCGACATGGGCAGACGCTGCAGGTCGCCCAGGCTTGTGGCGGCTTCACCAAGGCTGAAGTAATGATAGGAACGGTCGGCGACCGTCAGGGTCTTGAGGGTTTTCAGGCTGTCGAGCGAGGGCATACCAACTCCTTCTGCGTCGGTGAACGGCAATCTTCCCTGCTGTCGCCGGTTCACCGCCTCTGTGACGGTCCGCACGGCACGGACCCTGGCTGAATGGTCAGGTTAGTCCCGATTGGCGCGCCTGACCAAGTACTGGACCGGCGGGGCATGTCACCGGTTTCGAACTTCCTTTATCATTCGCCGATTTACCGGCGCAGTGCATTGCGCCCGGTCAGGGTTGGCGTGATTGGCCGCCAACCGTCCTGGAGTGAAGATGAATACCCTGTTTATGCATTGCCGGCCCGGTTTCGAGAGCGAAGTCTGTGCCGAGATCGCCGAGCATGCCGCCCGCCTGAATGTCGCCGGCTATGCCAAGGCCAAGCCGCAGAGTGCCTGCGCCGAATTCATCTGCAACGACGCCGAAGGCGCCGAACGGCTGATGCGTGAGCTGCGCTTTGCCCAGTTGATCTTCCCGCGCCAGTGGGCGCGCGGCAGTTTCATCGAACTGCCGGAAACCGACCGCATCAGCGTGCTGCTTGAGCACCTGGCCGATTACCCGGTGTGCGGCAACCTCTGGCTGGAAGTGATGGACACCAACGAGGGCAAGGAGCTTTCCACCTTCTGCCGCAAGTTCGAAGTGCCGTTGCGCAAGGCGCTGGTCAAGGCCGGACGGCTGGTCGAGGAGGGCGCCAGGCCGCGTCTGTTGCTGACTTTCGTCAGTGGTCGGCGGGTGTTCGCAGGCCTGGCCGATGCCGACAACTCAGCAATGTGGCCGATGGGCATCCCGCGCCTGAAGTTCCCCCGCGAGGCACCGAGCCGCTCGACCCTGAAGCTGGAAGAGGCCTGGCACCATTTCATTCCCCGGGACCAGTGGGATGCGCGGCTGTCCGACGACATGACCGGCGTTGACCTGGGGGCCGCGCCTGGGGGCTGGACCTATCAACTGGTCAAGCGCGGGATGCTGGTCACCGCCATCGACAATGGCCCCATGGCCGAGAGCCTGATGGACACCGGCCTGGTCCAGCACCTGATGGCCGACGGTTTTACCTACAAGCCCCGGCAGACGGTGGACTGGATGGTCTGCGATATCGTCGAGAAGCCAGCACGCAGCGCTGCCTTGCTGGAGACCTGGCTGGGCGAGGGGCTGTGCCGCGAGGCGGTGGTCAACCTCAAACTGCCGATGAAGCAGCGCTATGCCGAGGTGCGGCGCTTGCTCGAGCGCATTGAAGAGGGTTTCAAGGCGCGCAAGGTCAAGGTCTCGATTGGCTGCAAGCAGCTGTATCACGATCGTGAAGAGGTGACGTGTCACCTGCGGCGCCTGGACCTGAAACCGCGTTGAATCTATCGCCGGCTTTGCCGGCTCCCACAGGGATGGGTATCACTCTTGTGGGAGCCGGCAAAGCCGGCGATGAGGCCCTCAAGGATGACGAGCGAGCCCCCTTGCGCGACAATAGCTGATTGTTTCCGGAGTTCTACATGACCGATTTCACCCCAGACGCCATCCTCGACGCCACCGGCCTGAACTGCCCGGAGCCGGTGATGATGCTGCACCAGCACGTGCGCGACCTGGCCGCCGGCGGCCTGCTCAAGGTGATCGCCACCGACCCGTCGACCCGCCGCGATATCCCCAAGTTCTGCGTATTCCTCGGCCATGAGCTGGTCCAGCAACAGGAAGATGCCGGCACCTACCTGTACTGGATCCGCAAGAAAACCGACTAAGCGCGCTCAGCCCGGCGAATGTGCCGGGCGCTGCTGCGCGCCAGGCGGATCGACAGCATCAGCGCCGCACAGGTCAGGCCGGCAATCAGGCCTTCCCACAGGCCGTTGGGCCCGCTGGCCGGGCCGAAGTGGTCGGTCAGGCCGAGCAGATAGCCCACCGGCAGGCCGATCCCCCAATAGGCGAACAGGGTCAGGATCATGGTCACCCGCGTGTCCTGGTAGCCGCGCAGCGCGCCTGCGGCAATCACCTGGATCGCATCGGAGAACTGGTACAGCGCGGCATACACGATCAACATCGCAGCAATCTGGATCACCGCGGTGTCCGGGGTGTAGATCGAGGCGATCGGTTCGCGCAGCAACAGGATGAACCCTGCCGAGAAACAGGCGAACACCAGCGCCGCACCCAGGCCGACCAGTGCGGCGAAGCGGGCCTGGCGTGGCTGGCCGGCGCCGACCGCCTGGCCGACCCGCACCGTTACGGCCATCCCCAGCGAATAGGGAATCATGAACAGCAGCGAGCTGATGTTCAGGGCGATCTGGTGCCCGGCCACCACGGTCGGGCCGAGGCTGCCGATCAGCAGGGCGATCACGGCGAAGATGCTCGATTCGGCGAATACCGCGATACCGATGGGCAGGCCGATGCCCATCAGGCGCTTGATCACCGCCCACTGCGGACGCTCGAAGCGCACCAGCACCCGGCTGTTCTCATAGGCCGGGGCCCAGCGGGTCCAGGCGGCCATGCCCAGGGCCATGAACCACATGACGATGCCACTGGCCCAGCCACAACCGACGCCGCCCAGGGCCGGCAGGCCGAAGTGGCCGTAGATCAACACGTAGTTCAGCGGGATGTTCAGCAACAGGCCGAGCAGGCCGATGACCATGCTCGGTCGAGTGCGACCCAGGCCATCGCTGTAGCAGCGCAGCACATAGTAGAGGGCGATACCGGGGAAGCCGAAGGCGATGCCCTGCAGGTAACCCATGCTCGGTGCGACCAGTTGCGCATCGACCTTCATCACCTGCAACACCGGCTCGGCGCAAAGCAGCAGGGCGCTGCCGATCAGGCCGACGCCCAGGGCCAGCCACAGGGCCTGGCGCACCAACGGGCCGATCTCGGCATGCTGGCCGGCGCCGAAGCGCTGGGCGACCTTGGGCGTGGTGGCCAGCAGGATGCCGGTCATCAGCAGGAACAGCGGAATCCAGATCGAGTTGCCCAGGGCCACGGCCGCCAGGTCACGCGGGCTGACCCGCCCGGCCATCACGGCATCGACAAAGCCCATGGCGGTGGTGGCCAGCTGCGCGATGATGATGGGCGTGGCCAGCCACAACAGGCTGCGCAGCTCGGTGCGAATACGGGCGGGCCGGGAGAGGGGGAGCGGAAGGGTGTCGGCGGTCATGGGTGTCACAAGGCAGGCGTCCACAGGAAAAGTGCGCGGAACAGACCAGTATACGCCTTGACGCATCGGTCAGGAAACAAACCGGGCAGGTGTGTGCCTCGCTGGATTCGCCCCCGGCAAGGGCCTACACTGCGGTCCCCTGATAGGAGAGCGCCATGCTGATTGTTGCCGACGAGAATATTCCGCTGCTCGATGCTTTCTTTGCCGGATTCGGCGAGAT
Organism: Pseudomonas sp. NPDC090755; assembly: GCF_044769005.1. Lineage (NCBI taxonomy): Bacteria > Pseudomonadati > Pseudomonadota > Gammaproteobacteria > Pseudomonadales > Pseudomonadaceae > Pseudomonas > Pseudomonas sp. NPDC090755. The sequence goes on from NZ_JBIVXC010000008.1 coordinate 15,832, forward strand.
CCGCCGCTATCCCGGGCGCGCCATCGACGCGGCCTGTGTCAGGGATGCCGACGTTCTGCTGGTGCGCTCGGTGACCCGGGTCGACCGGGCGCTGCTCGAAGGCAGCAAGGTGCGCTTCGTCGGCACGTGCACCATCGGTACCGATCACCTGGCCCTGGACTACTTCGCCGAAGCCGGGATCCAGTGGTCCAGTGCGCCGGGCTGCAACGCGCGCGGCGTGGTCGACTATGTGCTGGGCAGCCTGCTGACCCTGGCCGAGCTGGATGGTGCCGAGCTGTCCCAGCGTACCTATGGCGTGGTTGGCGCGGGCGAAGTCGGCGGGCGCCTGGTCGAGGTGCTGCGTGGGCTGGGCTGGAAGGTGCTGGTCTGTGACCCACCACGCCAGGCCCGTGAAGGCGGGGACTATGTCGGCCTGCAGCGGATTCTCGACGAGTGCGATGTGATCAGCCTGCATACTCCGTTGAGCCGTGAGGGTGAGCACGCCACCTGGCACCTGCTGGGTGATGCGCAACTGGCGCGCCTGCGCCCGGGGGCGTGGTTGATCAACGCCAGCCGCGGGCCGGTGATCGACAACAGGGCGCTGCGCGATGCGTTGCTCGAGCGCGAGGATGTCCTGGCGGTGCTGGACGTCTGGGAGTCCGAACCCCAGGTGGACCTGGAACTGGCCGACCTCTGCGTGCTGGCGACCCCGCACATCGCCGGCTACAGCCTGGACGGCAAGCAGCGCGGCACCGCGCAGATCTACCAGGCGTTCTGTGCCTGGCGCAGCGAGCCGGCACTGGTGCAACTGGCCGACCTGTTGCCGCAACCCTGGCTGGCCGACATCGGTCTGCAGGCTGAAACCGACCCGGCCTGGGCCCTGGCGACCCTGTGCCGGGCGGTCTACGACCCGCGCCGCGACGATGCCGATTTCCGCCGCAGCTTGAGCAGTGATGTGCAGGCGCAGAAGGCCGCCTTCGATGCCTTGCGCAAGCACTACCCACACCGTCGCGAGATCGAAGGGCTGGCCGTGCGCCTGCATGGCGACGCACCGCAGCTGGCGCAGATGGTCAGGGCACTGGGTGGCGTGCTGGTTTGATGCAGGCAATAAAAACCCGGCCTGGTGCCGGGTTGATGAATTCGGGTGGTTCAGGCTTTCTTGGTCGGTTCTGCCCGGCTTTTTTCCAGCTTCTCGCAAGCTTTCTGGATCATGTCCTCGGTGATCGGGACCTCCTGACCATCCGGACCGATGATCGAGCCGCACACCGGCACCTTGGGCGCCTCGGATTTTGGCGCAGTTGCTTGCTCAGTTTTCCCTTGCTGCAAGCTCATTTCCTGTCTCCTCATCAGGTTGCCAGCTAAGACTAGGTGCGTTGGGTGACCGGCGTGTGACAGCGCGGGGCTGGCCACTCCACGACCTTGTTCAAGTCCAACAGAAAGCAGGGTAAAGCTCCAGTGGTACTTTAGACCAAAACGGTCTATCAGCCATCGGCGCGGACCTTAAAGGTGTAGGCTGAATCAAAACCACGGAGCTTCGGTTTGTTCATGTTCAACCGCTTTTCTGTCCGCCAACGCCAGGCCATGCGCCTGGGCTGGCGCTTTATCCGGCCCTATCGCAAGCAGGTGATGCTGGCGCTGCTGGCGCTGGTAGTGACTGCCGGCATTACCCTGTCCATGGGCCAGGGCATCCGCATGCTGGTCGACCAGGGCTTCATGACCGGCTCGCCGCAGTTGCTCAACCAGTCCATCGGCGTGTTCCTGGCGCTGGTAGTGGCGCTGGCCATCGGCACCTTCAGCCGCTTCTACCTGGTGTCGTGGATCGGCGAGCGCTGCGTGGCCGATATCCGCCAGCAGGTATTCGATCACCTGATCTACCTGCACCCGGGCTTCTTCGAGAGCAATCGCAGCTCGGAGATCCAGTCGCGCCTGACCGCCGACACCACGTTGCTGCAATCGGTGATCGGCTCGTCGCTGTCGCTGTTCCTGCGCAACGTTTTGATGGTGCTGGGCGGTATCGTGCTGTTGTTCGTCACCAACCCCAAGCTCACCAGCATTGTGGTGCTGGCCCTGCCGCTGGTGCTGGCGCCGATCCTGATCTTCGGTCGGCGAGTGCGCAGCCTGTCGCGCCAGAGCCAGGACCGTATCGCCGACGTCGGCAGCTATGTGGCCGAGACCCTGGGGCAGATCAAGACCGTACAGGCTTACAACCACCAGGGCAGCGATCAGCAGCGCTTCGCCGAGACCGTGGAGGCGGCGTTCAGCGTGGCCCGCAAACGGATCCGCCAGCGTGCCTGGCTGATCACCCTGGTGATCGTGCTGGTGCTCGGCGCCGTGGGCGTGATGCTCTGGGTCGGTGGCATGGATGTGATCGCCGGGCGGATTTCCGCCGGCGAGCTGGCAGCCTTCGTGTTCTACAGCCTGATCGTCGGCAGTGCCTTTGGCACCGTCAGCGAGGTGATCGGCGAGTTGCAACGGGCCGCCGGGGCGGCGGAGCGAATCGCCGAGTTGCTGGCCGCGCGCAGTGAGATCGCCGCGCCTGTCCAGGGGCTGGAACGCTCGGCGCCGCGGGTCAGTGGGCGGATCGAGTTGCAGGCGGTGCGCTTTGCCTACCCCTCGCGGCCTGAGCCTGCCGCCATCGATGGCTTGAGCCTGACGGTTGAGCCCGGGGAAACCCTGGCCCTGGTCGGGCCGTCGGGGGCGGGCAAGTCGACCCTGTTCGACCTGCTGCTGCGATTCTACGATCCGCAGCAAGGCCGCATCCTGCTCGACGGCCAGGCACTGAACTGCCTCGATCCGCTGGACCTGCGCCGGCACTTCGCCCTGGTGGCGCAGAACCCGGCACTGTTCTACGGCACGGTGGAGGAGAACATTCGCTATGGCCGGGCCGATGCGACCATGGTCCAGGTCGAAGCCGCCGCGCGCAGCGCCCACGCCCACGATTTCATCCAGCAACTGCCCAAGGGCTACCAGACCCACCTTGGCGATGCCGGCCTGGGCCTTTCCGGCGGCCAGCGGCAACGCCTGGCGATTGCCCGGGCGCTGCTGGTGGATGCGCCGATCTTGCTGCTGGACGAAGCCACCAGCGCCCTCGATGCCCAGAGCGAGTACCTGATCCAGCAGGCGCTGCCGACTCTGATGAGCGGGCGCACCACCTTGGTGATCGCCCATCGGCTGGCGACGGTGCAGCACGCCGATCGCATCGCGGTGGTCGACCAGGGGCGCCTGGTGGCGATTGGTACCCATCGTCAGCTGCTCGCCGAGAGCCCGTTGTATGCACGCCTGGCGGCGTTGCAATTCAACACCGTTACGGATTTGTGACAGCGTTCCGCGAGTTGTCACATTTCTGTAGCAATCCCCTGAGACTATCTAGTCCAGCTGTTGCGTAACGCTCGAACCTGGCTGCTATCAATCGATGGCAGCTTTTTTTTGGCTCTCATTCCTTGTTTCTGGATTCCTTCCGATGTTGCGTAAATCCCTGAGAATGCAAATTCTCGCGCTGCTGGCTGGCAGTCTGTCGGCCATGTTGATCATCGCGCTTGTCTGCTTTCAACTGCTGTCGTCCAGTGTCCGTGGCTATGGCCAGTTGATCGATGGGCCGCTGCAGGCCTCGCAGTTGATCGACGAAGCCAACCTGCAGTTCAAGGTCCAGGTCCAGGAGTGGAAGAATGTGCTGTTGCGCGGCAAGCAACCGGCCGAGCTGGACAAGTACTGGCAGCAGTTTCTCGCCCGTGAGCAGCAGGTACAGGGCATTCTCGAGCAGTTGATCGAACACAGCGAAGCGCCGCTCAAGGCGCGCGCCGAACAGCTTAAGGAAAGCCACCGCCAGTTGGGCCAGGCCTATGCCCAGGGTCGTCAGGCGTTCCTGGCGGCTGGGGGCGATCCGGTGGTGGGGGACCAGGCGGTCAAGGGCGTTGATCGCGCTGCCAGCGAGCAGATGAGCGCGCTGGTCAGCCAATTGCGCGCCGATGCCCAGGCTCGCGCCGGGGCTATCAATCAGTCGGCGCAGCGCACCGTATGGCTGGGCCTGCTGGTGATGTTCGGTTCGGCGCTGCTGGTCGGCCTGCTCAGCCTGTGGCTGGTCAATCGCAGCCTGATCGAGCCGATCCGTGGCCTGATCGACTACGTCGCGCAATTGAGCCAGGGCCGCTTCGAGGCGCGGGTGCCCAGCGACCGCCAGGATGAACTCGGCCGCCTGGCCGTGGCCGCCAATACCTTGCGTGACTTTCTCGCCGATACCGTCAGCCGCCTGCAGCGCAATGCCGGCGAGCTGGAAACCGCCAGCGGCGAGCTGCGCAACATCGCCGGGAGCATGGCCGTGGGCACCGACGATCAGTTCCAGCGCACCGACCAGGTGGCCACGGCGATGCATGAAATGTCCGCCACCGCCCAGGAAGTCGCCCGCCATGCCGCACAAGCCGCGCGGGCAGCCGATGATGCCGACCACAGTGCCCAGGCGGGCGAGCAGGTCATGCAGGCCACCATCGACACCATTGCCACTGTCAACCAGGAGATCGCCGGCACGGCGGCGGTGATTCGCGATCTGGAAGCCGACAGCGCCCGCATCGGCAAGGTACTGGAGGTGATCCGCGGGATTGCCGAGCAGACCAACCTGCTGGCGCTCAATGCCGCCATCGAAGCGGCGCGGGCAGGGGAGGCCGGGCGCGGCTTTGCCGTGGTCGCCGACGAGGTGCGCAGCCTGGCCCAGCGCACGGCGGCGTCGATTGCCGAGATCAACCAGATCATCAGCGCCGTGCAATCCGGCGCCGTGGATGCGGTCAGGGCCATCGAAAGCGGCCAGCAGCGCAGTGAAGAGGGCGCCGAGCAGGTCCAGCGCGCCGGGCAGATGCTGCAGCGCATCACCCTGGCGGTAGAGGCGATCCGCGATATGAACCGGCAGATCGCCACGGCGGCCGAAGAGCAGACCAGCGTGGCCGAGGACATTTCCCGCAACCTGGTGGAAATCACCCGTATCGCCACCGCCAACCAGCAGGCGGTGCAGCACACCGAGCAGGCCGGTCATCGCCTGCACGGGCTGTCGGGGCAGCTCGGCGAAGTCACGGCGCGCCTGAGCGCCTGACACACGATTGGGGGAAATCCGCCACATGACGCCAAAAGCGGCGATCAATGTGGCGGATTGTCGCCAGAAAAACCGCTAACAATGGGGTGCGACGACGCGTCCCGGGTATTAGCCCTTGGTCTTGGCGAAGTTGGCCTGCTTTGTGCTTAAAGGCGGGCAGGCCTAGGCCTCGCAAGCACCCGGCGTGTTGTCAAACGCCCGGGTGACCGTTCCCCGATCCATCGAACAACCCCAGCCGCCAACCATCGCGCGTGCGTCCAGGCCGATTGCCTGACTACCGTGCTCAGCTAAGCTTTGGTCTGCGCGAGCAACAACAAGAATCCGGGCGTGCACAACGGGACCAGCGGTCATTGCCAATTACTTCACCTCAATTGGATTGAACTATGAAAAAAATCCTGCTGACGCTCCTGTGCCTGAGTGTCATCGGCTGCTCCAAGCCCAGTGAGCCAGAAAAGAGCGTAGACGTGCTGCTGATCGGCGGCGGCATCATGAGTGCAAGCCTGGGGACCTACCTCAACGAGCTGGAGCCGGGCTGGTCGATCGACATCTACGAGCGCCTGGACAAGGTCGCCGAAGAAAGCTCCAACGCCTGGAACAACGCCGGTACCGGCCACTCCGCCTTCTGCGAGCTGAACTACACCAGCGAAGGCGCCGACGGCAAGATCGACATCAGCAAGGCGGTCGGGGTCAACGAACAGTTCGAGATCTCCAAGCAGTTCTGGGCCTACCAGGTCGAACAGGGCGTGCTGAGCAACCCGACTTCGTTCATCAACAACGTGCCGCACATGAGCTTCGTCTGGGGCGACAAGAACGTCGAGTTCCTCAAGAAGCGCCATGAAGCCCTGCAGCACAGTTCGCTGTTCCGTGGCATGGAGTACTCCGAAGACCACGCACAGATCCAGAAGTGGGTCCCGATCGTGATGGAAGGCCGTGCCGCCGATCAGAAGATCGCCGCCACCCGCATGAACATCGGTACCGACGTCAACTTCGGCGAGATCACCCGCCAACTGATCGCCTCGCTGACCAAGCACGACAACGTCAAGCTGCACGTGCAGCACGAAGTGCGCGACATCGTGCGCAATGCCGACAACACCTGGACCGTGGTCGTTGCCGACCTCGCCAACAAGGGTGCGGAGCGTAGCGTCAAGGCCAAGTTCGTGTTCATCGGCGCCGGTGGTGGTGCCCTGAAACTGCTGCAGAAGTCCGGTATCCCTGAAGCTGATGGCTATGCCGGCTTCCCGGTCGGTGGCCAGTTCCTGATGACCGACAACCAGGCCATCGTTGCCCGTCACAAGGCCAAGCTGTACGGCAAGGCTTCGGTGGGCGCGCCGCCGATGTCCGTTCCGCACCTGGACACCCGCGTGATCGATGGCAAGGAAGTGCTGCTGTTCGGTCCGTTCGCGACTTTCTCCACCAAGTTCCTGAAGAACGGTTCGCTGCTCGACATGTTCGCTGCGCTGACCACCCACAACATCATGCCGATGACCCACGCCGGCATCGACAACATCGACCTGAGCACCTACCTGATGGGTCAGCTGATGCTCAGCTTCGATGACCGCATGGACGCCCTGCGCGAGTACTTCCCGAACGCCAAGAACGAAGACTGGAAACTGCTGCAGGCCGGTCAACGGGTCCAGGTGATCAAGAAGGATCCGGTGCACGGTGGCGTTCTGCAGTTCGGTACCGAAGTGGTTGCCGCCCAGGATGGCAGCATCGCTGCGCTGCTGGGTGCCTCGCCAGGTGCCTCGACGGCCGCGCCGATCATGCTGAGCGTGCTGGAGAAGACCTTCAAGGATCGCATCAAGACCCCTGAATGGCAGGCCAAGCTGAAGGAAATCGTGCCGACCTACGGCCAGAAGCTCAACAACAACCTCGAGCTGACCAACAAGACCCGTGAGTGGAGCAGCTCGCGTCTGGGTCTGCTGTACGTTCCGGTGCTGCCGGAAGCGGCCGCTGCGGTACAGGCTGAGCCTGCACTGTAAGTGTTGAAACGCTAGAAACGAACAGCCCCCTATTCAGGGGACTGTTCGTTTCCGGGGCTCAAATGCATCGCGGGGCAAGCCCGCTCCTACAGCGTTATGTAGGAGCGGGCTTGCCCCGCGAAAAGGCCCTGAGGCCGGGCGTGATCAATGACGCTTCTTGTCCGCCACGTGGTTGCCCAGGGCACCGCCCGCCGCGCCACCCAGGCCGGCGCCGATGGCAGAACCTGTGCTGCCGCCGAGCGAGCCGCCTACCAGCGAGCCGCCGGCCGAGCCCAGGCCGCCACCGATGGCCGCCTTGGTCTTGTTGCCGTTCTTGGCTGCCATGGCGCTACCGGCGGCGCCGCCGACACCGGCACCGATCGCAGCACCGGTGCGACCGCCCAGTTGTTGCCCGACCACGTTACCCAGTACACCACCCAGGCCACCGCCCAGTGCGGTCTGGCCATCGCCGGCCACGGCGCCTTGTGCGCACAGCAGGCCCAGAGTCAGGGCGGCAAGAGTCTTACGCATGTGAATCAACCTCCAGGTTCGAAAGGCGCGCATTCTCCTGTTACCGCCACAACTACGCAATGCTGGCCACTAGGGGGCAAACTGCGAGCACGAAAAAGCCCGCTCTAGGGCGGGCTTTTTGCTGAGGGTATGGTCGGAGAGACAGGATTCGAACCTGCGGCCTTCTCGTCCCGAACGAGACGCGCTACCTGGCTGCGCTACACTCCGATGGAGAAAATATTACTCAAAAATGTCTCCCCGACAAGCCCCCTTCACAAGGCTTGTTGCACGTCTCAGAGATCCTTGACGGTTCGTACCTGGTCCTTGTTGATGCGGGTGCGCTTGCCATCCAGTTGTTCGAACTCGTAGAAGCCGGTTTCGTCGTCGTACTGCGGCGTATCGACTGCCTGGATTTCGCGGCCATCGTTCAGGGTAATGACGGTAGGCGATGCGCAACCTGCCAGGGTGCCAAGACCAAGGGCGAGCAGGAAGGCGGGGAGGGTCCGTTGAATCATCGTGTTTCTCCGGTAATGGATAGTGCGTAATGTTCCTCAGACGCGGGGCGACGGTGCAAGTTCCTTGCACTTACCAGCATAGCGGTTGCGCACCTTTATTGACGGGCGACAATCCCCGACAGGGTAGCGGGCGCGAGCCGGGCAGGGCTGTGATATAACACCGTCCATCCTCCCTCTAGCAATGGATCAAGGTCCCATGAAAGCCAAGGCAGATGTACCTTTCGTGCCGCTGAACATCGCGGTGTTGACGGTCAGTGACACCCGCACCCTGGAAACCGACACCTCCGGCCAGGTCTTTGTCGATCGCCTGACCGAGGCCGGCCACGGCCTCGCTGCACGGGTGCTGCTCAAGGACGACCTGTACAAGATCCGCGCCCAGGTCGCTACCTGGATCGCCGATGACCAGGTGCAGGTGGTGTTGATCACCGGCGGCACCGGCTTCACCGGTCGCGACAGCACCCCCGAGGCCGTCGCCTGCCTGCTCGACAAGCAGGTCGATGGTTTCGGCGAACTGTTCCGCCATATTTCGATGGCCGACATCGGTACCTCCACCGTGCAATCCCGCGCCCTGGCCGGGCTTGCCAACGGCACCCTGGTCTGCTGCCTGCCTGGCTCGACCAACGCCGTGCGCACCGGTTGGGACGGTATCCTCGCCGAGCAGCTGGATGCCCGTCACCGCCCGTGCAATTTCGTCACCCACCTCAAGCAGGCCGAGCCCTGCGCCAGCCGTGGTTGATGCGTCCATGAGCACGTCGCTGATGGCGGTCGAGGACGCACTGGCACGATTGCTGGCGCTGGCCGAGTCGGCGCCGATCATCGAGACCGAGCAGGTGGCCCTGGCCGAGGCAGAAGGCCGGGTGCTGGCCCGGGAGCTGGTCGCCAGCCTCGACCTGCCGCCCTGGCCGAACAGTGCCATGGACGGCTACGCCTTGCGCCTGGCCGACTGGCAGGGCGAGGCGTTGCCGGTCAGTCAGCGGATCTTCGCCGGCCATGCCCCCGAGCCGCTGCAACCGGGTACCTGTGCACGGATTTTCACCGGTGCACCACTGCCCGTCGGGGCCGACTGTGTCGAGATGCAGGAGAACGCCGAGGTGCTGGATGACCAGCGGGTGCGTTTCACCGAACCGTTGCGCGTCGGTCAGAACGTTCGTCCGCAAGGCCAGGAAACCCGCAGCGGTGAAACGGTGCTGGCCGCGGGCACGCGCCTGGGCCCGATCGAGCTGGGGCTGGCCGCAACCCTGGGCTGCGCCGAGCTTACGGTGGTGCGCAAGATCAAGGTGGCGGTGCTCTCCACTGGCGATGAGCTGGTCGAGCCCGGCCTGCCGCTGGGGCCCGGGCAGATCTACAACAGCAACCGTCGCCTGCTGGTCAGCTGGTTGCAGCGCCTGGGCTGCGAGGTGATCGATGCGGGAATCCTTGCCGATGACCTGCAAAAGACGCGCGACTGCCTGGCGGGGCTGAACCAGGTCGACCTGATTCTGTCGACGGGCGGGGTCTCCGTGGGTGAGGCCGACTACCTGGGCCTGGCCCTGCGCGAAGCCGGCGAGCTGGCGCTGTGGAAGCTGGCGATCAAGCCCGGCAAGCCACTGACCTTCGGCCACTACAAGGGCGTGCCGGTGATCGGCCTGCCCGGCAACCCGGCGTCGACCCTGGTGACCTTCGGCCTGTTGACCCGCCCGTACCTGTTGCGCCGCCAGGGGGTTGCCGAGGTCACGCCGTTGCAGTTCCCGGTACCTGCGGGTTTCGACTGGCCCAAGGCGGGCAATCGCCGCGAATACCTGCGGGCCCGGCTGGAGCAGGGCCAGGCGCTGATCTACAAGAACCAGAGCTCCGGTGTCCTGCGCAGCGCCGCCTGGGCCGAAGGCCTGGTGGAGGTGCGCGAGGGCACCACGCCGGCCAGGGGCGACACCGTGCAGTTCATTCCCTTGAGCGAGCTACTCGGCTGAGCGACTGAGCAGGCCGTTGCCCTCAAGGCTCGCCAGTGCCGGCGTACGCTGGCTCAGGCGGGCATGCACGCTTTCCAGCTGGGCAGCGGCGATGCTCCAGTCGTGGTGCTCGGTGACGAACTGGCGCGCCGCCTCCGACAGCTGGCGCATGCGCCAGGGCTGGTTGAGCAACTGGTTGATCAGCAGGGCCAACTGGTCGCTGTCGTCGCTGCTCAAATAGTGCTCGCCCTGGATCGCCTGCAGGCCGGACATGCCGTTTGTGGTGGTTACCACCGGCAAACCGGCGGCCATGGCTTCCAGCACCTTGATCTTCGAGCCGCCGCCATAGCGCAGTGGCGCGAAGAAAATCGCCGAATGCCGTTGCAGCTCACGCAAATCCGGCAGATAACCCACCCATTCGATGCGCGGATCGGTCCAGCGCGACTTCCAGCTGTCCGGCAGGGCGTGGCCGACCACGGCAAATCGCACGGCCGGGTTGCTTTGCCAGACCTGTGGCAGGATGTCTTCCAGCGCCCACTCGATGGCTTCAAGGCTGGCGCCATATTCGAAGTTGCCGACAAACAGCAGTCGCTGGCTGTGCATCGCCGGCTGGATGTTGCGGTAGTGGGCGCAGTCCACGCCGTTGATCACCAGGGTGGCGGGGTAGCCGGTCAGGTGGGTGATGTGTTCGGCATCGGTGGGGCTGACCGCGACCACTTCGTGGGCCTGGCTCAGCACCCGGTTTTCCCAGCGCCGATAGCGCCAGCGATCGAAGGCATTGAAGGGGCGCAGCCAGAGGGGCAGGCGGTCATGGCAGGCGGCGCCGGCCACCGACTCGATGGTGTGCTCGCTGACCATGAAGGGCAGGCCACGCTCCTGCAGGGCTTTCTCGAAGGGCTGGAAGCTGTAGCTGTGCTCGATCTGGATCACATCCCAGCGCTCCTCCAGCAGTTGCTCGAAGCAATGCCTGAGGTGGGGTGCCAGGCCGTTGACACTGGCGCGCATCGGGTAGCCGGCATAGACCGCGGCCAGCAGGTTCAACGGGCTGTGCAAGGGGCGCCTGGGCAGCACGATCAAGCGTTCGAGCAGCGGTTCGAGCGCCGCTCGCGCCGCCTCGCAGGGCGGTGTCTTGGATTGCACCAGCAAGGTGATCTGGTGACCTCGCTGCGCCAGGCTGCGCAGCAGGTGATATTGTCGGGTTTTGCCGCCACTGGTGGTTGGCCAGGGCAGGTAAGGCAGTGTCCAGAGTACGCGCATGACCCCTTTCCTCTTCACCAGGCGGGCTACGGCATGCAGATATGACAGGACGCGCCCGGGGTCAGTCGCTGGCTGGCTCCGGGGCGCGTCCATAGCTATCAGTAAAGCGCACGATGTCGTCTTCGCCCAAGTATTCGCCACTTTGTACTTCGATCATGATCAAGTCGATCACGCCGGGATTGGTCAGGCGATGTACCCGCCCCGGTTTGATAAAGGTCGATTCGTTGGAACCGAGCAGGAATTCTTCGTCACCCTGGGTCACGCGGGCCATGCCGCTGACCACGATCCAGTGCTCGCTGCGATGGTGGTGCATCTGCAGTGACAGCGACGCCTGCGGGCGGACCATGAGGCGCTTGATCTTGAAGCGCGGACCTTCCTCCAGCACCGTGTAGGTTCCCCAGGGGCGGTTGACCGTACGGTGCAGGCGACAGGCATCGTGGCCCTGGCGCTTGAGCTGCTGGGCGATCACCTTGACCTCCTGGCTGCGTGAGGCATCGGCGATCAACAGGGCGTCGGGGGTGTCGATGATGATCAGGTTGTCCAGGCCCACAGCGCCGACCAGGCGGCGTGGCGAGTCGATGTAGCAGTTGGATACGTCATGCAGCACGGTTTCGCCCGTGCAGCGGTTGCCCTGGGCATCGGCTTCCTGCAGTTCGCGCACGGCCTGCCAGCAACCGATATCGCTCCAGCCCAGTTCCGCGGGCAGGACAGCTACCCGGCTGGAGACTTCCATGACTGCGTAGTCGATGGAAATGTCCGGCACCGGCGCGAACGACGCCGATTCGAGTTCCAGTTGCAGTTCGCCCTGGCCCTGTTTGCTCGGACTGCGCTGCAGGCAGTGGTTGACGGCAGTGAGCAGGTCGGGGGCGTGCTGTTGCAGTTCGGCCAGGATCGCGTCCACGCGCATGCAGAACATGCCGGCATTCCACAGGTGCTGGCCGCCTTCGAGAAACTGCCGGGCGGTCGGGGCGTCCGGCTTTTCGACGAAGCGTGCGACCTGGTAGCCGTGCTCGCCCAGGGCCGGGCCCTGCTCGATGTAGCCAAAGGCGGTTTCCGCACGATCGGGTACCAGGCCGAAGGTGGTCAGCCAGCCTTGTCGTGCAAGCACGCGGGCCTCCTTGACGGCGTTCTCGAAGGCTGCAAGCTCGGTGATCAGGTGGTCGGCCGGCAATACCAGCAGCTGTGCGTCTTCGCCGTACAGGCGGGCGCAGTGCAGGGCGGCGGCGGCAATGGCGGGGGCGGTGCTGCGGCCGAAGGGTTCGAGGATGAAGTCCAGGGCCACGCCCCGATGGTTGACCTGGCGGTATTCGTCCTGGGTGCTGAAATACACCTCACGGTTGGTAACGGTCAGTACGCGGGTGACATCCGGCAGGCTGCAGGCGCGCAGGAAGGTCTTTTGCAGCAGGCTCTGGCCATCGGGCAGGCGCATGAACGGCTTGGGCTGGGTCTCGCGGGAAACCGGCCATAGGCGGGTGCCGGCGCCGCCGGCGATGATACAAGGAATCAGCGCGCTCATTTCACAGCCTTGAGTTGCAAAGCGTCAATAAAATGCCTTTTATTTTTTCCCTGCTGCGTAAAGCCAAATATTTGTCGAATGATGCGCTTGGGTACGGGCGCTTTCAATGGTTTCGTATCCACGGAATCGTTTTTTCGTGATTGTCGCGACCAAAGGTGAAACAAGGGGCCAGGCCGTGCGGTCGAGATAGTCGGGATCTATTGCAAGGGGCGGCATGATGGCACATTACAAGGCGCTGGTGATCCTGCATGGCAAGCAGGCCACGAACGAGCAGGTGCGATCGGCGGTCGGCGCCATGCGTGAGCGTGGCTGGCAGCTCGATGTGCGCCTGACCTGGGAGGCCGGTGACGCCGCCCGGCTGGTGCAGGAGGCCCTGGCGGCCGGCTATGGGCAACTGGTGGCCGGCGGCGGGGATGGCACCTTGCGTGATGTCGCCGAGGCCATGGTGAGGGCCGGGAGCCGGGCCAGCCTGGTGATGATGCCGCTGGGCACGGCCAATGACTTTGCCCGGGCCGCTGGCGTGCCGCTGGAGCCGGAGTCGGCATTGGCCATGCTGGAGGCGCCCGCGCGGGCAATTGATGTGGGGCGGGTAGGCGAGCAGGTGTTTCTCAACATGGCCACGGGCGGATTTGGCAGCCAGGTGACGGCCAATACCTCCGAAGACCTCAAGAAAGTCCTGGGCGGTGCGGCCTATCTGTTCACCGGCCTTACCCGCTTCAGTGAGCTCAGTGCCGCGTCGGCGAGGCTGCAAGGGCCGGATTTCGACTGGCAAGGCGACCTGCTGGCCCTGGGGATCGGCAACGGTCGCCAGGCTGGGGGCGGTCATGTGCTGTGCCCGCAGGCGCAGGTCGATGACGGCTTGCTCGACATCAGCATCCTGCCGGCCCCCCAGGAGGTGGTAGGCACCTTGCGCAGCTTGCTCAGCGACGGCCTGGGCCTGGAAAACCTGTTCGTGCGGGCGCGCCTGCCCTGGGTCGAGATCCACAGCTCCCAGGGCCTGGACATCAATCTAGACGGCGAGCCCCTGCAGGCTGACAGCCTGCGCTTCGAGGTGCTGGCGGGGGCCTTGCGTGTGCACCTGGCGGATGATTCGCCGCTGCTCAGTCGTCGAGGCTGATGATCTGCTCGCGCACGGCAAACAGCACCAGGCCGGCGACATCGTAGATCTGCAGGCGCTTCATGATCTGCGAGCGGTGGGTTTCCACGGTCTTGATGCTCAGGCCCAGGCCGTGGGCAATCTCGCGGGTGGACTTGCCGCGCACGATCAGGCGCAGGATTTCCAGCTGGCGCGCGGTCAGGTTGTGGTTTTCCGCCGCTGTCGCCGGCGGCTTGCTGGCCTGGGCGCGTAGCAGGGCCTGGTTGATCACGGTGTGGGCAATGGCCGGGCTCAGGTAGCGCTCGTCGCTGCGCAGTGCCGCCAGTGCCTGTTCCAGTTCGGTGGCGGTGGTGTCCTTGAGCAGGTAGCCATGGGCGCCGCTTTCCAGCGCCTGCATGATCAGCTCAGGGTCGGTGTGCATCGACAGGATCAGTACCTTGCTGCGACAGCCACTGGCGCGCAGGTGGCTCAGGGCCTGCAGGCCGCTGGTCGAGCGCATGGAGATGTCCAGCAGGACGATGTCCGGGTCCAGCTGTTGCACCAGCTCGGCCACCCGGTTGCCGTCATCGCCCTCGCCGATTACGGTGTAGCCGGGAATATCGGACACCAGGGCGCGAACGCCGGCGCGAATCAGTGAGTGGTCATCCACCAGCAGCAAAGTACAGGTCATGGGGTGTTATTTGTCTTGGCGCGTTCGAGGGTACGGGGAGGCCAGGGAAACAGGGCGTCGATGCGTGTGCCTTTGCCGGGCTGGCTACTGACGGACAGGGTGCCGTCGAGCAGGGCGGCGCGCTCGAGCATGCCGGCCATGCCGCGCTGGCCCTGGTCGCCCGGGTTGCTGGCCGGCATGAAGCCCTGGCCGTCATCGCAGATGGACAACGACAGGCCTTCGGGCAAGCGCTCGATGCGCACCACCAGGTTGCGCGCACCGGCATGGCGAAGGATGTTGGTGACCGCTTCCTGGGTGATGCGAAAGGCTGCGATGGCCATGTCGTCGGCAATGCCGCCCAGGCGCTGGCGGCATTCCAGGCTCCAGTTCAGGTTGGTGTTTTCCAGGGTGCGCACCAGATGGGCACGCAAGCTGGCTTCCAGGCCCAGGCTGGACAGCTGGCGCGGGTTGAGAATCGCGGTGACGTCGCGCACGTTGGCCAGTGTGTCGTCCAATGTGTTGCGCAGGGTGCTGCAGTGTTCCTGCAGCTCCTGCGGCACGCGGCGTTGCAGCCAGTCGGCCTGGAGCTTGGCGGCCGTCAGCAATTGACCGATGTCGTCATGCAACTCGCGACTCAGGCGCTGGCGTTCGCTTTCCTGGACCTTGAGCAGGCGATTGGCAAGTTCGGCCGGGCGCATGGCGATCGAGCGCGCCCAGTGGCGCAGGTGCCAGCCAATGCTCAGCATCGCGACCAGGTGCAGGACCAGCACGCTGGCCGGCATCGCCTGGGCCCGCAGGTACAGCGCCAGGTTGGCGATGATCGAGGCCAGGCACAGGAGCGCAGTCAACCCGCGCAATAGAGCGGCCCCGGGACGCCAGTGCGTTAAAGTCTTGAGGCTTGGATGCATAGAAAATGAAGCCACTGAAATATCGCTGTAGAAAGCCTTGTAAAGGTCAAACCAGGGGCGTTGTCGTATTACCTTCACGATCAGTTGAATCGCGGTGATGAACTACCGGTAGCGTGATAATGAATCATCGAGAACGTGATCGGCCAGGCTGTCCAAACCTCAATCGGCGTGCATGGTATCACTTCAAGTTCAATTGGTCGCGGGCTCTTGTAACTGCCTGAATGGTCAGTTTTTACGGGCTGTGACGGGGGTTCTGTCGAGGGTAGAATTCTAGCATTTTGCCATCACCTTGTAGGTGGCAAAACATGCGCAAGATAAATAAACCTGCAAGTGCCTCAATGATTTGCAACTGTCATCGGCCGGTCGGCAAAGTTGGCACTTAAGTCCGCGGCGTAGAGCGCTGCGAACAGTCAGTGAACACTTTGCCAATTACGCCTTAGTTGCCCGGAGTTGAGCCTGCAGATGTGCTGTGCGGCCCGTGCGCAGGATGCACACAGGGCGTCATGCTCGAAGTGCAGGACGCACAGGTCGACGTCGGGTTGAGGGCCGTCGCCAGGTTGTCGAGCAATTCCAGCTGTTCTTCGGTGTCCAGGCTCAGGCGGCCGGTGTGCGGGTCGATCAGTTCCAGTTGCCATGCCAGCAGGGTCAGGCAGTTTTTGAGCGCCGGCAGGGCGCTGCCTGGCAGGCTCTCGGTGCTTCGAGCCGTTTCCAGCAGGTGCTGGAGTTGCTGGCTGTAGCTGGCCACTTCCACCAGGCCCAGGTTCCGGGCGCGAGCAACCAGAGTCACCAGGGTGTCGTTGAGGCAGTGGCAGGCATCCGGATCGTTGTCGATCAGGGCCAGGTGCTGCAGGCATTCTTCAGCTTGGGTCAGCAGGACCTGGGCGTCCGCCAGGAATGCCTGCAGGACGCTGCTGTTCATCGAGTCGTTGGCCATCAGTTGGCTCCAGCGCAAAGGGCTGGAGCAGAGGTTGGCCACGTTGAGGCGATCGCTGACAAAAGCCTGACTCCGTTCATGCAATGAGAATGGCGTCACATTAATGGCTAATGGATATTGCGAACATCAGGTCGCACCCGATTGCCGCTAGGGGTTTCCCTGATGGGGTGGTTTATTTACGACCCTTTGCGGGCCTTAGCGACAGGGAGGCGATGAACGCAGTAAAGCATGATGTTAAAATGACATCAATGATCGAGGCGGTATTTTCTTCGCCGGGTCAAGCTGAGCGCCAAGCGGCCGATACAGAGCCATTGGATTCATTTCTTGGAACAAACCTGGGGGTTCTTCAATGGCTGGCATTCTCGACACGGTAGACCAAAGAACGCAGCTGGTGGGTGAGAACCGCCTGGAAATCCTGATGTTCCGCCTGGCCGGCCGACAGCTGTTCGCCATCAACGTGTTCAAGGTCCAGGAAGTGCTGCAGATGCCCAAGCTGACCTTGATGCCGCAACGGCATGCGTTCGTCTGCGGGGTGGTCAACCTGCGCGGGCAGACCCTGCCGGTGATCGACCTGTCCCAGGCCATCGGCATGCGTCCCCTGACGCCGGGGCCTGGCAGCACCATCATCGTCACCGAATACAACCGCTCGGTGCAGGCGTTCCTGGTGGGTGGCGTCGACCGCATCGTCAACATGAACTGGGAAGCCATCATGCCGCCGCCCAGCAGCGCCGGTCGCCAGCACTACCTGACGGCGATCAGCAAGGTCGACGATCAGTTGGTGGAAATCATCGACGTGGAGAAAGTGCTGGCCGAAATCGTGCCGTACAGCGCCAAGGTTTCGCGCGACAAGCTCGAGGACCCGGTACTGTCCCGTGCCCGTGGTCGCGAAGTGCTGCTGGTGGACGACTCCACCGTGGCCCTGGCCCAGTTGCGCGACACCCTGTCGCAACTGGGGGTGAAGATGCATGTGGCCAGTGACGGCCTCAAGGCCTTGCGCCTGCTCAAGGGCTGGGCCGATGCCGGGGAAGACGTCTGCGAAAAACTGCTGATGGTGTTCACCGATGCCGAAATGCCGGAAATGGACGGTTACCGCCTGACCACCGAAATCCGCCACGACCCGCGCTTGCGCTCGCTGCATGTGGTGTTGCACACCTCGTTGTCCGGCAGCTTCAACGAGTCGATGGTGAAGAAGGTCGGTTGCGATAACTTCCTCTCCAAGTTCCAGCCCGACAAGCTGGTCGATGTGGTGCGTCAGCGCCTGATGCTGGATGAAGTGGCTGTCTGAGTCGGTATAAGCTAGCGCCTCGACTCTCAAGGAAGGTTGACCGCCATGCGTCTGAGTGCCCTGTACCGTTACCCGCTCAAATCCGCCCGCGCCCAAGCGCTGGAAACGTCCTCCGTGGGCCTGCTGGGCTTGAGCGGCGATCGCCGCTGGATGCTGGTGGAGGGTGACAACGGACGCTTCCTGACCCAGCGTGCCTACCCGCAGATGAGCCAGTTGTCTGCCCTCTACAACGAGGAGGGCAGCCTGATCCTCGGCGTTGCCGGGCGTGACTCGCTGACGGTACCGGTGCCCGATGCCGACAGCAACCTGCGCGGTGTGACGATCTGGCGTGATACCTTTCGGGTGCCGGATGCCGGTGACGAGGCCGCGCAGTGGCTGAGCGAGTTCATCGGCAAGAATGTGCGCCTGGTGCATGTCCCCGAGCAGCGCACCCGCTTTCTGCCCGGTGGCTATGGCCACAATGACGACCGGGTGGCATTCGCCGATGGTTTTCCCTTGCTGCTGATCGGCCAGGCATCGCTGGATGACCTGGTGCAGAAGGTCGGGCGGCCGCTGGAGATGCTGCGTTTTCGTCCGAACCTGGTGGTGGAGGGTGCCGAGCCCTTTGCCGAAGATGGCTGGAAGCGCATTCGCATCGGCGAGCTGGAGTTGCGGGTGATCAAGCCCTGCGAGCGCTGCATCCTTACCACCATCGATCCGCAGACCGGCGAGCGCAGCCCGGACCGCGAGCCATTGACCACGCTCAAGACCTATCGGCAGAAGGAAGGGGATGTGCTGTTCGGGCAGAACCTGGTGGCTGATGGTGCCGGGGTGCTGGAGGCGGGGATGCCGGTGACGGTGCTGGAATAAGCCTGTGCATGCGACGTAGGAGCGGGCTTGCCCCGCGATGCGGCGGTACGGCCGATCGCGGGGCAAGCCCGCTCCTACAGTGGTTTATTGATCGTCGAAATACCGCTCATGCCAGTCCACCAGCGGCTGCGGCGAATTGAGCTTCTGCCCGTAGATCACCGAATACGACAGTACGTTCTGTACGTACTGGCGGGTTTCGTCGAACGGGATCGACTCGACCCAGACGTCGAAGCTCAGGTGGTCGGCGCCGCGCAGCCATTGGCGGACACGGCCCGGGCCTGCGTTATAGGCGGCTGATGCCAGTACCCGGTTGCCGTTGAACTGGCTGTGCACCTGGCTCAGGTAGGCCGCGCCGAGCTGGATGTTCTTGTCCGGGTTGAACACCTGCGCCGGCGATGCCAGCGGGATACTGAACTTGCGCGCTGTTTCCTTGGCAGTGGCCGGCATCAATTGCATCAGGCCGCTGGCGCCGACACTGGAGCGGGCGTCTTCCATGAACGCACTTTCCTGGCGGGTAATGGCGAACACCCAGCTCGAATGCAGGCCGCGGACCTTGGCTTCGCGCACCAGGGTGTCGCGATGGGCCATCGGGAAGCGGATGTCCAGGTCGTCCCAGTACTTGGCCTGGCTGATGGTGCGGATGGCCGGGAAGTACCAGCGCATGTCGTAGGCCAACTTGGCCTGGGCGACCATCTCGTCGCGGCTGAAGTGACGGCTGACGTGGTACCACTCGCGGCGACCGTCGACGATCTGTCCGCGGGCATGGAATTCCAGGGCGCGGCGGACGCCCGGGGTATTGCGCACCTTGTTCATCAGCGCCTGGCTCAACGGCAGTGGCTTGTTGTTCAGCTGGTACGGCGTTTGCGCCCGGTCGGCGGCGAGGAAACCATAGAAGTCACGCTCGTTGGCGACGGTCTTGTACAGCAGCGGCACCTGGGGGTTCTTCGGTTGGGCGAGCTCCAGGCTGCGGGCCTGCCAGTAACGCCAGCGGCTGCTGGTGGCCAGGTCCTGGGGCAGGCGTTGGGTCAGTTCGTAGGCATCTTCCCAGCGACCCAGGCGCAACAGCAGGCGCAGGCGCCATTCGGTCACGGTGTTGTCGCGCAGCTCGGGGTCGTAGCGGGTCATCAGGTCCAGGGCCCGCGGGTCGTAGCGACGGGCCAGGGTCAGGCCGATTTCCCGGGCGATGGCGACTTTCTCGTCGCGGGAGAAGTGCATGCGGTTGGCATAGTCGTCGAGCAGGCCCATGGCCCGCTCCGGATCCTGGCGTGCCAGGCGGCGCAGGCCCAGGCTGACAACATCGGACATGGCCTCGTTGACCGGGACGAAACGCCCGGGCTGGTTCAGCAGTTCGGGCCGCTGCGCGACGTCCACCAGCAGGCGCCCTTGTGGTGCCAGGGTGGTCAGGTCCCTGGTCAGGGCATTGGCCAGGGCGTAGTTGCGGGCCTGGGCTGCCAGCTTGGTGCGTGCCCAGCGCTTCTGTTCGGTGAGCTGGCCTTCAGCCGCCCAGCGGGCGAACAGGGCATCGCAGGCGGCCGGTTGGGACTTGCCCACCAGCCAGAGTTTTTCCGCCGTGGCATAGCCTTCGGCGCGCTGGCCCTGGATCAACTGGCGCTGGCCGTCGAGGCAGTCGAGCTCGGTGAAATTCAGCTTCGGATCGTAGTAGCGGCTGAAGGTGTTCCATTCACCACGTTCGGCCAGCCACCGCAGCCAGCGCAACTTCATCCAGTTGGCCTGGGGCAGGTCGCCGTGGGTGGCGAGGAATTTCTCGATTTCCGCGTTGCTGGCGGTTTTCAGCCGGGCGGTGAGCTCGTCGTAGGCCAGGTAAGGCGTCAACGGGTAGTCACGCAGTGCCTGGGCGTAGCGCAGGTACGGGCCTTTGTCGCCCTTGGCCAGGGCACGCTTGGCCTCGTCGTAATACTGGCGTTGTACGGTGATATCGGTGGCCTGGGCAACGCTGGCCGCGGAGGCCGAGAGAAGCAGGCAGGAAACAAGACTGAACAGGCGGCTGCGCATGAGACTTCCGGGCAGTTTGACCATGATAAGTGACGGCGAAGCCAGCACTGTTGAAATACATTCCGTAAGCTTAGCCCGTTGCCGCAGGCGGATGAAAGCATTGTGCTTGTATCGAGTTGTTTATTGGACGGGCTGTTGTCTGAATATTCCGTAGGATCGCCTGCTTAATGTGAAGCGGGCCCAAGTCGGGTAGAATGCGCGCCCGGTTTTTGGAGAAGATCATGACCCTGCTCAAATTAAGCGATGTGTCCCTTGCGTTCGGCGCCATGCCGTTGTTGGACAAGGTGTCCTGGCAGATCGCCCGTGGTGAGCGGGTGTGCATCATCGGCCGCAACGGTACCGGCAAGTCGAGCATGCTGCGCCTGGTCAAGGGCGACCAGAAGCCCGATGACGGCGAAGTCTGGCGCGCCCCGGGGCTGAAGATCGGCGAATTGCCGCAGGAACTGCCGCTGGCCGACGGCCGCACGGTGTTCGACGTGGTGGCCGAAGGCCTCGATGGTGTCGGCGCCTTGCTGGCTGAGTACCATCACCTGAGCCAGAACATCCACAGCGATGCCGACCTGGAAAAACTCATGCACGTCCAGCACGACCTGGAAGCGCGTGATGGCTGGCGCCTGCAGCAACTGGTCGACAGCACCTTGAGCCGCCTGCAACTGCCGGCCGACAAGACCCTGGCCGAGCTTTCCGGCGGCTGGCGCCGGCGCGTGCTGCTGGCCCAGGCGCTGGTCTCCGAGCCCGACCTGCTGCTGCTCGACGAGCCGACCAACCACCTGGACATCGGGGCCATCGCCTGGCTTGAAGAAGCCCTCAGCGGCTTTGGCGGCGCCGTGCTGTTCATTACCCACGACCGTTCCTTCCTGCAGAACCTGGCCACGCGCATCCTCGAGCTGGATCGCGGCGGCCTGATCGACTGGAACGGCGACTACGCCAGCTTCCTGGTGCACAAGGAAGCCATGCTGGCGGCCGAAGAAACCGCCAACGCCCTGTTCGACAAGAAACTGGCCCAGGAAGAAGTGTGGATCCGCCAGGGCATCAAGGCCCGGCGTACCCGCAACGAAGGCCGCGTGCGCGCCCTCAAGGCCCTGCGCGTGGAGCGCAGCGAGCGTCGTGAGCGCCAGGGCAAGGCCAACATCCAGCTCGACGTTGCGGAAAAATCCGGCAAGCAGGTGATGGTGCTGGAGAATGTCAGCTTCAACCACCCGGGTGGCCCGCAACTGGTCAAGGATTTCTCCATGGTCCTGCAGCGCGAGGACCGCATCGGCCTGCTCGGCGCCAACGGCACCGGCAAGACCACCCTGCTCAAGCTGATGCTGGGCGATCTTGAGCCCACCAGCGGCAAGGTCGAGTCCGGCACCCGCCTGGAAGTGGCCTATTTCGACCAGCTGCGTCACCAGCTGGACCTGGAAAAAACCGTGATCGACAACCTCTCCGAAGGTCGCGATTTCATCGAGATCGACGGGCAGAATCGCCACGTCCTCAGCTACCTGGGCGACTTCCTGTTCAGCCCGCAGCGTGCCCGTACCCCGGTCAAGGCCTTGTCCGGTGGTGAGCGTGCGCGCCTGTTGCTGGCCAAGCTGTTCAGCAAGCCGGCCAACCTGCTGGTGCTGGACGAACCGACCAACGACCTGGACGTGGAAACGCTCGAGTTGCTCGAAGAAGTGCTGTCGGCGTTCAAGGGCACCGTGCTGATGGTCAGCCACGACCGGGCCTTCCTCGACAACGTGGTGACCAGCACCCTGGTGTTCGAAGGCGAGGGCAAGGTGCGTGAGTACGTCGGTGGTTACCAGGACTGGATCCGCCAGGGCGGCTCGCCGAAGCTGCTCGGTGTCAGCGAAAGCAAATCGGGCAAGTCGGAGCTGAACACGGCGGTGGTCGAGGCTGTTGCTCCGGCGCCCGTGGCGACCCCGGTGGCAGCCGAAGCGCCGAAGAAAAAGCTCAGCTACAAGCTGCAGCGCGAACTGGAAGCCTTGCCGGGCCAGATCGACGAGCTGGAGCAGCAGATGGCTGCGGTGCAGGAAGAAATCTCCAATCCGGCGTTCTATCAGCGCCCGATCGAGCAGACCTCTGCCGTGCTGGCGCGCCTGGAGCAGATGCAGGCCGAACTGGATGTGCTGGTGGAGCGCTGGGCCGAACTCGACAGTTGAGGGCACAGGCCCGGCGCCTGAACTTGCGCCGGGCCTTGAGCGTTACTCTTTTTTCTGCAGGCGCACGGCCAGCACGTCGCAGGGCGCACCGTGCAGCACGTCGTTGGCGGTGGAGCCCAGTAGCAGGGCAAGGCCATGGCGACCGTGGCTGCCGACCACGATCAGGTCGCATTTCTGGTCCTTGGCCAGCTGGTGGATTTCCTGGCGCGGCTGCCCATAGGTCAGGTGCGAATCACCGCGGTTGATGTCCGGGTACTTGTTGAACAGCCGGTCCATGCGCTCCTTGGCCTGGTCGAACTGTTGCTGCTGCAGCTGAGAGAGGTCCATCGGCACGTCGCCGCCAAAGGCCATGGCCATGGGCTCGACGATATGCACCAGGGAAACTTTGGTCTGTGTCGGCTCGGCCAGTGTCATGGCGCGCTTGATGACCGGATCGCATTCTTCGGTCAGGTCGACGGCAACCAGTATGTGTTCGTAGGGCATGAGAGGCTCTCCTGACAGTCGCGATTATTCAAGTATGGTCGGTTTCAGGCTGATCGCTTGGGACCCCGGCTAACCAGCTAATTTGTAATGCTTTATGGGAACAACAGATATGACGGTCTGGCTAGTGGTGTCAATCCTTGCGCTGATTCTCAGCCCCTTGGCCTGGCTGCGTCCTTCACGCAACCAGAGTGGTCGGATGGCCCTGCGCATGGAAGCGAGGCGCATGGGGCTGAACATGCAACTGGCGCCCCAGGAGTGGCCGCACTGGCTGCCCAAGGAGCCGCCAAGCCCGTGCGCGCAGTATCTGCAGCCCCGGCGCCAGGGGCGCGCAGACAGCTGGAGTTACTGGCAGACTACGCCAGGCACCTGGCTCAACCAATGGCGCGAACCCTGCGCCGATCCCGTCCTGGCCGAACAGTTCGCCCGCCTGCCCGAGAGCGTCTACAAGGTCGAAGCCGGCCCGCAGATGATTGCCCTGTTCTGGGGTGAACGGGGTGAAAAAGCTGTATTGCAGGATATTGCAGCAGTGCTGAAAGCCCTGGCCTGACCACGCTCAATAAAAAGCCCGATTCACGTATCGGGCAGACGGGCCAGGCAGGCCGGAAATGTTGTCGATTCCCTCCCCAGTGTAGCGGGTTCCCCGCTGCACGCTGATTCTTCACATCCCTTGTGCACACTGGCAGGTGTTGAGCCAGCGAAGGTGCATGTAAGCCTTTGACCACTATCGCCGGCATGAATACGGCGTGATCACGGCTGGCCGGGTTTGCTCGTGTTTGGTGAAAAATGACCGCAAAGTCGCGTTTTCACGCAGCTTTCGGGTATTTGACAACGGCGATTTTTTCGTTGAATGTGTGCATACCCAAATCAAACGGGCGTATGAATTGAGCGTTTGTATTGTCAGACCTCTCTTACAGCATCCCGACTATCGCGCTGACGGGTGTGCCTGGCGCAAGGATTCGGCACCACACGGCCTCAGGCCTGCCGGGTCTTTCACCAGCGATCGGCGTGTACAGTTCAGCTTCCATATCGTGGAGATCAGTTGATGATTTACGAAGGTAAAGCCATCACGGTTAAGGCTCTTGAAAGCGGCATCGTCGAACTGAAGTTCGACCTCAAGGGTGAGTCCGTCAACAAGTTCAACCGTCTTACCCTGAACGAATTGCGTCAGGCCGTGGACACCATCAAGGCCGACGCCTCGATCAAGGGCGTGATTGTCAGCAGTGGCAAGGACGTGTTCATCGTCGGCGCGGACATCACCGAGTTTGTCGATAACTTCAAGCTGCCCGAGGCCGAGCTGGTCGCCGGCAACCTGGAAGCCAACCGGATCTTCAGTGACTTCGAAGACCTGGGCGTGCCGACCGTAGCCGCGATCAACGGCATCGCCCTGGGCGGCGGCCTGGAAATGTGCCTGGCAGCCGACTACCGGGTCATGTCCAGCAGCGCCAAGATCGGCCTGCCGGAAGTCAAGCTGGGGATCTACCCGGGCTTCGGCGGCACCGTGCGCCTGCCGCGCATCATCGGTGCCGACAACGCCATCGAGTGGATTGCCGCCGGCAAGGAAAACCGCGCTGAAGACGCCCTGAAAGTCGGCGCCGTCGATGCCGTGGTCGCCCCCGAGCTGCTGCAGGCCGCCGCCCTGGACCTGGTCAAGCGCGCCATCAGCGGCGAGTTCGACCACAAGGCCAAGCGTCAGCCGAAGCTGGAAAAACTCAAGCTCAATGCCATCGAGCAGATGATGTCGTTCGAAACCGCCAAAGGTTTCGTCGCAGGCCAGGCCGGCCCTAACTACCCGGCGCCGGTCGAAGCGATCAAGAGCATCCAGAAAGCCGCCAACTTCGGTCGCGACAAGGCCCTGGAAGTCGAAGCCGCCGGCTTCGTCAAGCTGGCCAAGACTTCGGTTGCCCAGAGCCTGATCGGCCTGTTCCTCAACGACCAGGAGCTCAAGCGCAAGGCCAAGGCCCACGACGAGATCGCTCGTGACGTGAAGCAGGCCGCCGTGCTCGGCGCCGGCATCATGGGTGGTGGTATCGCTTACCAGTCGGCGGTCAAGGGCACGCCGATCCTGATGAAGGACATCCGCGAAGAAGCCATCCAGCTGGGCCTGAACGAAGCCTCCAAGCTGCTCGGCAAACGCGTTGAAAAAGGCCGCCTGACACCGGCGAAAATGGCCGAAGCGCTGAATGCGATTCGCCCGACCCTGTCCTACGGCGACTTCGCCAACGTCGACATCGTCGTCGAAGCCGTGGTCGAGAACCCGAAGGTCAAGCAAGCGGTACTGGCTGAAGTGGAAGGCCAGGTGAAGGAAGACGCCATCCTGGCCTCCAATACCTCGACCATCTCCATCAACCTGTTGGCCAAGGCGCTCAAGCGTCCGGAAAACTTCGTCGGCATGCACTTCTTCAACCCGGTGCACATGATGCCGCTGGTGGAAGTCATCCGGGGTGAGAAGTCCAGCGAAGTGGCGGTTGCCACCACCGTTGCCTACGCCAAGAAAATGGGCAAGAACCCGATCGTGGTCAACGACTGCCCGGGCTTTTTGGTCAACCGTGTACTGTTCCCGTACTTCGGCGGTTTCGCCAAGCTGGTCAG
The DNA here is from genome assembly GCF_044769005.1 of Pseudomonas sp. NPDC090755. Classification (NCBI taxonomy): domain Bacteria; kingdom Pseudomonadati; phylum Pseudomonadota; class Gammaproteobacteria; order Pseudomonadales; family Pseudomonadaceae; genus Pseudomonas; species Pseudomonas sp. NPDC090755. The sequence goes on from NZ_JBIVXC010000008.1 coordinate 41,522, forward strand.
CGCCGGTGTCGACTTCGTGCGCATCGACAAGGTCATGGAAAAGTTCGGCTGGCCGATGGGCCCTGCCTACCTGATGGACGTGGTCGGCATCGACACCGGTCACCATGGTCGTGACGTGATGGCCGAAGGCTTCCCGGACCGCATGAAGGACGACAGCCGTTCGGCCGTCGACGCCCTCTACGAAGCCAACCGCCTGGGCCAGAAGAACGGCAAGGGCTTCTACGCCTACGAGACCGACAAGCGTGGCAAGCCGAAGAAAGTCGCCGATGCCGCCGTGCTCGACGTGCTCAAGCCGGTGATCTACGAGCAGCGTGAAGTCACCGATGAAGACATCATCAACTGGATGATGGTCCCGCTGTGCCTGGAAACCGTTCGTTGCCTGGAAGACGGTATCGTCGAGACCGCCGCCGAAGCCGACATGGGTCTGGTCTACGGCATCGGTTTCCCTCCCTTCCGTGGCGGCGCGCTGCGCTACATCGATTCGATCGGTGTGGCCGAATTCGTTGCCCTGGCAGACAAGTACGCCGATCTGGGTCCGCTGTACCACCCCACCGCGAAGCTGCGTGAAATGGCCAAGAACGGCCAGAGCTTCTTCGGTTAAGCGCCCAACGATTAAGAGCGAGAGAGAATATGAGCCTGAATCCAAGAGACGTGGTGATTGTCGACTTCGGTCGCACGCCGATGGGCCGCTCCAAGGGTGGCATGCACCGCAATACCCGCGCCGAAGACATGTCCGCGCACCTGATCAGCAAGGTGCTGGAGCGCAACAGCAAGATTGACCCGAGTGAAGTCGAGGACGTGATCTGGGGCTGCGTCAACCAGACCCTGGAGCAGGGCTGGAACATCGCCCGCATGGCCTCCCTGATGACCCAGATCCCCCACACCGCGGCCGGCCAGACCGTCAGCCGCCTGTGCGGCTCGTCCATGAGCGCCCTGCACACCGCAGCCCAGGCGATCATGACCGGCAACGGCGACGTCTTCGTCGTCGGCGGTGTCGAGCACATGGGCCACGTCAGCATGATGCACGGTGTCGATCCGAACCCGCACATGTCGCTGTACGCGGCCAAGGCCTCGGGCATGATGGGCCTGACCGCCGAAATGCTCGGCAAGATGCACGGCATCAGCCGTGAGCAGCAGGACCTGTTCGGCCTGCGTTCGCACCAGCTCGCCCACAAGGCGACGGTCGAAGGCAAGTTCAAGGATGAGATCATCCCGATGCAGGGCTACGACGAGAACGGCTTCCTCAAGGTCTTCGACTACGACGAAACCATTCGCCCGGACACCACCCTGGAAAGCCTGGCGGCCTTGAAGCCTGCGTTCAATCCGAAGGGCGGTACCGTGACTGCCGGTACCTCCTCGCAGATCACCGACGGCGCCTCGTGCATGATCGTGATGTCGGCCCAGCGCGCCCAGGACCTGGGTATCCAGCCTCTGGCCGTGATCCGTTCCATGGCCGTGGCCGGTGTCGACCCGGCGATCATGGGCTACGGTCCGGTGCCAGCGACCCAGAAAGCGCTCAAGCGCGCTGGCCTGACGATCGCCGACATCGATTTCATCGAGCTCAACGAAGCCTTCGCCGCACAGGCCCTGCCGGTGCTGAAAGATCTGAAAGTGCTCGACAAGATGGATGAGAAGGTTAACCTGCACGGCGGCGCCATCGCCCTGGGTCATCCTTTCGGTTGCTCTGGTGCGCGGATTTCCGGCACTCTGCTCAACGTCATGAAGCAGAATGGCGGGACCTTCGGTGTCTCGACCATGTGCGTCGGCCTGGGTCAGGGCATCACCACCGTCTTCGAACGCGTCTAAGCGTTTGGCGGGTGGAAGCCGGGGCCTGGTGCCCCGGTTTTTTGTTTTGTGCAGCAAATTTTTTTCAAGAGGGTGAGCAACATGCAGATACAACCAGGCGTATACCGTCATTACAAGGGGCCTGAGTATCGTGTGTTCGGCACTGCGCGTCATTCCGAGACCGAGGAATGGGTAGTGTTCTATCAGGCCCTGTATGGCGATTTCGGTCTTTGGGTGCGGCCGCTTTCCATGTTCATGGAGTCGGTCGAGGTTGACGGCGAGCAAGTGCCGCGCTTTGCTTTGGTCAAGGCTGAAACCGAGCTGTTCACCCGGCCCGATGCCGAGGGTGGCTAGCGCCTCGCGCTTGACCTCACTCTGTTGCCACTATATATAGCGGTGCCGCGTCAGGTACCTGCCGTGTTTTTATTTTCAGTATTCAGGAATATTCCGATCCATGGGCAAATCGCTGGTCATTGTGGAATCCCCGGCTAAGGCCAAGACCATCAACAAGTACTTGGGCAGCCAGTACGTGGTGAAGTCGAGTATCGGCCATATCCGAGACCTGCCCACCAGCGGTTCGGCCAGCGCCAGCAAGGAGCCTGCCGCCAAGCGTGGCAAGGCCGCCGCTGGCGAGGCGCCGGCCCTGTCGCCTAAAGAGAAGGCACGCAAGCAACTGGTTGCGCGCATGGGGGTTGATCCGGACCACGGCTGGAAAGCCAAGTACGAGATCCTCCCGGGCAAGGAAAAGGTCATCGACGAACTGCGTCGCCTGGCCAAGGATGCTGACACCATCTATCTCGCAACCGACTTGGATCGCGAGGGGGAAGCCATTGCCTGGCACCTGCGCGAAGCCATCGGTGGTGACGACAGCCGCTACAAGCGCGTGGTGTTCAACGAAATTACCAAGAAAGCCATCCAGGAAGCCTTCTCGCAGCCGGGCGAGCTGGATATCGACCGGGTCAATGCCCAGCAAGCCCGTCGCTTCCTCGATCGCGTGGTGGGTTACATGGTCTCGCCACTGCTGTGGGCCAAGATCGCCCGTGGCTTGTCTGCCGGCCGCGTGCAGTCGGTGGCGGTGAAGCTGGTGGTCGAGCGTGAGCGCGAGATCCGCGCCTTCATCCCGGAAGAATACTGGGAAGTGCACGCAGACCTTGGCACCGCCAAGGATGCCAAGGTGCGCTTCGAAGTGGCGCGGGAGAAGGGCGAAGCCTTCAAACCGCTCAACGAAGCCCAGGCCATGGCTGCCCTGGAGAAGCTCAAGTCCTCCAGCTACAGCGTTGCCAAGCGTGAAGACCGTCCGACCAGCAGCAAGCCGTCGGCACCCTTCATTACCTCCACCCTGCAGCAGGCCGCGAGCAACCGCCTGGGCTTCGGGGTGAAGAAGACCATGATGATGGCCCAGCGTCTGTATGAAGCCGGCTACATCACTTATATGCGTACCGACTCGACCAACCTCTCGGTCGATGCGGTGGAAATGGCGCGCACCTACATCGAGAACGAGTTCGGCAAGAAGTACCTGCCGCAAGAGCCGATCGTCTACGGCAGCAAAGAGGGTGCCCAGGAGGCGCACGAAGCGATCCGTCCTTCCGACGTCAACACTCACCCGACCAAGCTCAGCGGCATGGAGCGTGACGCCGAGCGTCTGTACGAGCTGATCTGGCGCCAGTTCCTGGCCTGCCAGATGCCACCGGCGCAGTACCTGTCGACCACCGTCAGTGTCACTGCCGGCGACTTCGAGCTGCGTGCCAAGGGCCGTATCCTCAAGTTCGACGGTTACACCCGTGTGCTGCCGCAACAAAGCAAGCCGGGCGATGACGACGTGCTGCCGGAAATGAACCAGGGCGAAGTGCTCAAGCTGATTCAGCTCGACCCGAGCCAGCACTTTACCAAGCCGCCGGCGCGTTACTCCGAAGCCAGCCTGGTCAAGGAAATGGAAAAGCGCGGCATTGGCCGTCCTTCCACCTACGCGGCGATCATCTCGACCATTCAGGATCGCGGCTACGTGACCCTGCACAACCGTCGTTTCTATTCCGAGAAGATGGGCGACATCGTCACCGAGCGCCTGTCCGAGAGCTTCTCCAACCTCATGGACTACGGCTTCACCGCCGGCATGGAAGAGAACCTCGATGATGTGGCCCAGGGCGAGCGTGACTGGAAAAACGTGCTGGACGAGTTCTACGGTGATTTCAGCAACAAGCTCAAGGCCGCTGAAGACACCGAAAAGGGCATGCGTGCCAACCAGCCGACGCTGACCAACATTCCTTGCAAGGATTGCGGTCGGCCGATGATGATCCGCACCGCCTCCACCGGCGTGTTCCTCGGATGCTCTGGCTACAGCCTGCCACCCAAGGAGCGCTGCAAGGCCACCGTCAACCTGGTGCCAGGTGATGAAATCGCTGCCGACGACGAAGGCGAATCGGAATCGCGCGTGCTGCTGGGCAAGCACCGTTGCCCGATCTGCTCCACGGCGATGGATGCCTATCTGCTCGACGAGAAGCGCAAGCTGCATATCTGTGGTAACAACCCTGATTGCACCGGCTACGAGATCGAAGAGGGCAACTACCGCATCAAGGGCTATGAAGGCCCGAGCCTGGAGTGCGACAAGTGCGGTAGCGAGATGCAGCTCAAGACTGGCCGTTTCGGCAAGTTCTTCGGTTGCACCAATACCGAGTGCAAGAACACCCGTAAGCTGCTCAAGAGCGGCGAGGCCGCGCCACCGAAGATGGATGCGGTGAAGATGCCGGAGCTCAAGTGCGAGAAGGTCAACGACACCTACGTGCTGCGTGACGGCGCTTCGGGCCTGTTCCTGGCGGCCAGCCAGTTCCCGAAAAACCGCGAAACCCGTGCGCCGCTGGTCATCGAGATCGTCCCGCACAAGGACGAGATCGATCCGAAGTACCACTTCCTCTGCGAAGCGCCGAAGAAGGATCCGGAAGGCCGTCCGGCCGTGATCCGCTACAGCCGCAAGACCAAGGAGCAGTACGTGCAGACCGAAGTCGACGGCAAGCCGACCGGCTGGCGTGCTTTCTACGACGGCAATGCCTGGAAGGTCGAAGACAAGCGCTGATCGCTTGGTTAGACCCAATCGCGGGGGCAGTGGGGGGGGGGGCCCCCCCCCCCGAGCGACGGTAAGGGGGGGGGGGGGGGGGGCCGCCGGGGCCCCCGCGGGGTGT
>NZ_JBIVXC010000008.1:46489-229121 GCF_044769005.1 Pseudomonas sp. NPDC090755
ACCGCCTCACCGTGCCTAAACACCCGCGTCCGGTGTTTTTAAACCACCCCGGGGGCACACGCGGCCCCCCCCCCCGGCCGCTCCTATATCTGCATGAGCGGCGGTGCGGCGTCCCGACTTGCCCCGCGATGCTTTTCAGACGCGCACTAGTGTAAATTGATAGGCCGCCTTGCAGCCTTTCGGAGGGCACCCAGATGGCCCAGGAACTCTACACCCGCACCAATCAGAAAATTTACTTTGCCGGGCTTGCCCTCGAAGCGATGGGCAAGGCGCAGGAAAGCCGGGCCATGAATGCCCAGGCGCTGATCCAGGCCGAGCGCGAATCGGCGTTGTTTCACCTGTACGGCGCGCTGCTCGGACTCTGCCACGAAATTGCCGGTTTCTACCGTTTGCCCCAGGCCGGCGCCCCGCGTGCCGAACTGCTGCTGACCCGTGAAGTGCTGGAGGCCGTGGCCATTCCGGAAATGGCCGAGCTGGTCGAGTTGGCCGAACAGCGTGAGACCTGGCTGGCGCAACTGCTAGCAGCTTATGCCGATTTGTTCCGACCGCCGGTCGCGAAAAAACCAGCGAAAACCGATGTCACCCAGCCGCTGATTCAGGCCGTGAGCCTGGACGAGCCCGAAGCGATGCCGCTTTCACGGGAAGAGCTGGAGAGCTGGCGGCAGAACCTCAAGGGCCTGACCGTTCGTTTTCGCGAGGGCTTGAGTGAGTGCTGATCGAAGCGGTCGCTGGTACAATGGCGACCTTTCGTGGAGAACTGCCCCTTATGCCAACGTCCTTTCTAGAAATTGTCGAGTTGCCTGATGGCCGGATCGAGCTGCGCCGTGCCGAGGACGAAGGCTCCTTGGTAACCCTGGATTTCTCCGAGGACGCGAAGGCGTTCCTGCAAGGCCAACACGTCGAAGTGGCCAAGGCCATGCTCAGCGTTGGCGTGCAGATGGCCGGCAAACTGGTGGAAGGCGATATCGAGCGGGACGAAGGGCCGCGCGTCCTGCATTGATCGTCCGGCGCGGCTTCCTCGTCCTGAGGAAGCCTGGCGAACCCTGTTTCAAGCACCCCTGAATATCAGCCGAGGCGGATGTTCAGGCTTTGTGCGTCTCCGGCGCGAGCGGCATTGCTCAGTTGTTGGCGGGCGCTGCTGCTGACTGTGCTCAACCAGCTGACCACGGTGTGGCTGCGACCCAGGCGCAGGGCGTCGCAGGCCAGTTGCAGGGCGCTCTGGTTGCCACGCGGTTGCAACAGCAGGATGCGTTCGCGGTTCAGGCCGGCATCGCGCAGCCAGGCGTGGGTGAGGCTGGCGGGCGGGGCGATCAGGGTCAACCAGCGGGCGTCCTGCTCTTCGCTCAGCTCGCTCAGTTCACGCAGCATGGGCGCGAGCAGGCTCTGGCAGCTACCGAGTGCGCCACGAAAGGACAGCTCGCTGAAAACCTGCGCCGCACCAGGGTGTGGTGCTGGCTTGGTGGCTTTCAGTCCGGGCAGGACCGGCTGGGCCAGGAACGCCTCGAACAGGGGCAATTGCGCTGGCTGTGGTGCTTTCTGTGACGCAGGGGGGAACTGCATGACGCCTCCTTTATCGGCGAATGACGCCGACACTCAAGCCTTCGATCACCAGTTCCTGCTCTTTCAGGTCGACTTCGATCGGGGCGAACTCGGGGTTTTCAGCAATCAGCCAGACCTTGCTGCCTTCGCGCTTGAAGCGCTTGACCGTGACCTCGTCACCCAGGCGGGCGACCACGATCTGGCCATTGCGGGCCTCGCGGCAGGTGTGCACGGCGAGCAGGTCGCCATCGACGATACCGACGTCCTTCATGCTCATGCCGTGAACTCGCAGCAGGTAGTCGGCTCGGGGATGGAAGAAGGCCGGGTTGATGTTGCAGGATTCCTCGATGTGCTGCTGGGCGAGGATCGGTGCACCCGCAGCGACGCGGCCGATGATCGGCAGGCCGCTGTCTTCGGTCTTGGCTTCGACGCCAGGGATGCGGATACCGCGGGAGGCGCCGGGGGTCATCTCGATCGCACCCTTGCGGGCCAGGGCCTTGAGGTGTTCCTCGGCGGCGTTGGGCGACTTGAAGCCCAGCTCCTGGGCGATTTCCGCACGGGTGGGCGGGAAGCCGTTGTCTTCAAGGCAGCGCTTGATAAAAGCCAGAATCTCAGCTTGGCGTGGCGTCAGTTTTAGCATGTCGATCGCTCTGTCTTTTTATACAGTGACTGTAATTATATACAGTAAGTGGTGCGCTGCAAGCGGCACGCTTGAAGAAAAAGCCGGGCGAGCAGTGCTTGCGGCTTGCAGCGCGTGGCCTGCAGCTGTGATTTAATAGGTGACCGGGTGGCCGCAAAACGGCTGTGTGGACTTGACAAATCAGTGCTTTGAAACGTATGTTTCAAACAAGTGTTTGTCAGGCGGAGTAGTCATGGCCCAGTCGGAAACCGTTGAACGCATTCTCGATGCTGCCGAGCAGTTGTTCGCGGAAAAAGGTTTTGCCGAAACCTCATTACGGCTGATCACCAGCAAGGCCGGCGTCAACCTGGCGGCGGTGAACTACCATTTCGGTTCGAAGAAGGCGCTGATCCAGGCGGTCTTCTCGCGTTTCCTCGGCCCCTTCTGCACCAGTCTCGAGCGCGAGCTGGAGCGGCGCCAGGCCCGTCCCGAGCACAAGCCCAGCCTTGAAGAGCTGCTGGAGATGCTGGTCGAGCAGGCACTGGTGGTGCAGCCACGCAGCGGCAATGACCTCTCCATCTTCATGCGTCTGCTTGGCCTGGCCTTCAGCCAGAGCCAGGGCCACCTGCGCCGCTACCTGGAAGACATGTACGGCAAGGTGTTCCGCCGCTACATGCTGCTGGTCAACGAGGCCGCGCCGCGTATCCCGCCGATTGAGCTGTTCTGGCGCGTGCACTTCATGCTCGGTGCCGCCGCGTTCAGCATGTCAGGGATCAAGGCCCTGCGCGCCATCGCCGAGACCGATTTCGGCGTCAACACCTCGATCGAGCAGGTCATGCGCCTGATGGTGCCGTTCCTTGCCGCCGGCATGCGCGCCGACAGCGGCGTCACCGACGAGGCCATGGCCACCGCGCAACTGCGTCCGCGCAGCAAGTCGGCAAACCATACGGTCACTGCCAAGGCCTGATGTCATGGCTGGGCGCCGCGAGCCGCATCGGCTAAGCTAGCGCCCATGCCCAGTCTCGATCTACTGCACATTTCCCTTGCCGATCAATGCCTCTACGGGTTTGCCCAAGGGCGGTTGTGCCTGCGCCTGCCGGTGTCCACGGCATTGAACGGCGCCGGCGAGCGCAATGGTTCGGGCTGCACGCCCCGTGGCCAGCACCAGGTGCGGGCGAAGATCGGCGCCGGCCTGCCACAAGGTGCGGTATTGCGCGGTCGGCGCTGGACCGGCGAGACCTGGACGCCGGCGCTGCATGCGCAGTTTCCCGGCCGCGACTGGATCCTTACCCGTATCCTCTGGCTCAGCGGCTGCGAGCCAGGCTTCAACCGCCTGGGACCGGTCGACACCTTCCGCCGCTACATTTACCTGCACGGCACACCCGACAGCGAACCTATGGGCGTAGCGTTGTCCCATGGCTGTGTGCGCCTGCGCAATGCCGACCTGCTGCACCTGTTCGACCAGGTGCCGCTGCATTGCCCGGTGCGGATCGACGAAGCCGCGTGCCCCCAATGGGCTGACGCGCCCCTCTACTGAAGGATTATTTATGAGTGCCAGCCTGCAAGGCTCCCTGATGGTGGATATCGCCGGTACCTGGCTGACCGCCGAAGATCGCCAGCTCCTGCGCCAGCCCGAAGTGGCCGGCCTGATCATCTTCGCCCGCAACATCGACTGTCCGCGCCAGGTGCGCGAGCTGACGGCCTCGATCCGCGCCATTCGCCCCGACCTGATCCTGGCCGTCGACCAGGAAGGTGGCCGGGTCCAGCGCCTGCGCCAGGGCTTCGTACGCCTGCCGGCCATGCGCGCGATTGCCGACAACGACAACGCCGAGTACCTGGCCGAGCAGTGCGGCTGGTTGATGGCGACCGAAGTGCTGGCAGTCGGCCTGGACCTGAGTTTCGCCCCGGTACTGGACCTGGATCACCAGCGCAGCGCCGTGGTCGGCAGTCGCGCCTTCGAGGGTGATCCGCAGCGCGCCACGGCCCTGGCCGGTGCCTTTATCCGCGGCATGAACGCGGCCGGCATGGCGGCCTGTGGCAAGCACTTTCCCGGCCATGGCTGGGCCGAGGCCGACTCCCACGTCGCCATTCCCACCGACGAGCGCAGTCTGGAGCAGATCCGCGCCGTCGACCTGGTGCCTTTCGCGCGCCTGAGCGGGCAATTGGCGGCGGTCATGCCGGCCCATGTCATCTACCCGCAGGTCGACAACCAGCCGGCTGGCTTCTCGCGACGTTGGTTGCAGGACATCCTGCGCGGCGAGTTGGGCTTTGACGGGGTGATTTTCAGCGACGACCTGTCCATGGCCGGTGCCCATGTGGTGGGTGATGCCGCCAGTCGCATCGAGGCCGCATTGACGGCCGGTTGCGACATGGGCCTGGTGTGCAATGACCGGGCGGCAGCCGAGCTGGCCTTGAGTGCGGCCCAGCGCCTGAAGGTCAAACCGTCGCCGCGTATCGCGCAGATGCGCGGGCAGGGCTTTGCGCGTACCGATTATCGTCAGCAGCCGCGCTGGCTGGAGGCGTTGGGGGCGCTGAAGGAAGCCCAACTGGTCGATTGAGTTGCAGGTTTTCGCGGGGCAAGCCCGCTCCTGCAGAGGGTGCTGTAGGAGCGGGCTTGCCCCGCGATGAATTCAACCGGTTTTCGATGCCTTTCGCTTGCCGGGCAGCGGTGCAAACAGTGCATCGATATCCTCGGCTGCCAGGCGCCAGTCCCCGGCCTGTCGTCCATCCAGCACGCCGGCCGCCAGTGCCGACTTCTCCTGCTGCAACTGCTGGATCTTCTCTTCCACCGTGCCCCGGGTGATCAGCTTGTAGACGAACACCGGCTTCTCCTGGCCGATGCGGTAGGCACGGTCGGTGGCCTGGTTTTCCGCCGCCGGGTTCCACCAGGGATCATAGTGGATCACGGTGTCGGCGGCAGTCAGGTTCAGGCCCACGCCACCGGCCTTGAGGCTGATCAGGAAGATCTGCAGCCGACCGTCCTGGAAGTCGCGTACCGGCGCCCGGCGATCACGGGTTTCGCCGGTCAGCAGGGCGTAGGCGATGCCCCGTTGCGTAAGCTCGGCCTCGATCAGTCGCAGCATGCTGGTGAACTGTGAGAACAGCAGCACGCGGCGGCCTTCGGCGAGCAGTTCTTCGAGCATTTCCATCAGGCTTGCGAGCTTGCCCGAATGGGCGCCGCGCGCCGTCAAGGCGTCGCTGTTGACCAGACGCAGGTCGCAGCAGACCTGGCGCAGTTTCAGCAAGGCTTCGAGGATGATGATCTGGCTGCGCGCCACGCCCTTGCGGTCGATCTCGCTGCGCACCTTCTGGTCCATGGCCAGGCGCATGGTTTCATAGACATCGCGTTGCGCGTCGCTGAGCTCGACCCAGTGGATCATTTCGGTCTTGGCCGGCAGTTCTGTCGCCACCTGCTCCTTGGTGCGGCGCAGCAGAAAGGGCTTGATCCGTGCATTGAGGTGCTGCAGGCGCTCATCGTTGCCCTGGCGCTCGATCGGCACCCGGTAATCGCGGTTGAAGGCCTTGGCATCGCCCAGCCAGCCGGGCAGCAGGAAGTGGAACAGCGACCACAGTTCGCCCAGGTGGTTCTCCAGCGGCGTGCCGCTCAGGCACAGGCGCTGGCGCGCTTCGAGCTGGCGTGCGGCCTGGGCGGCCTTGCTGCCCGGGCTCTTGATGTACTGGGCCTCGTCAAGGATCAGGACATGCAGCTTCACACCCTTGAAGTGCGCCAGGTCCTTGGGCAGCAGGGCGTAGGTGGTCAGCAGCAGGTCGTAGTCCGACAGAGTGCCGAAGTGCTTGCGCCGGCCGATGCCTTGCAGGGCAAGCACCCGCAGGCTGGGGGCGAAGCGGGCCGCTTCGTCCTGCCAGTTGGGGATCAGGCTGGTGGGCATCACCACCATGGCCGGGCAGGTCAGGCGCCCGGCGTTCTTTTCCGTCAGCAGGTGCGCCAGGGTCTGCAGGGTCTTGCCCAGGCCCATGTCGTCGGCAAGGATGCCGCCTACTTCCAGTTCGCGCAGGGCCTGCATCCAGCTCAGGCCTTCGAGCTGATAGGCACGCAGTGTGGCGTTCAGGCCCTCAGGTACCTGCACCGGCGAAAGGCGGATATCGCGCAGGCGTTCGGCCAGGTTGCGTACCCGTTCGCCGCCTTGCCAGTTCAGGGGGATGTCCTGCAAGGCGTTGAGGCGTGTGGCGTCGGGGGTGGCCAGGCGCAAGCTGGATTCGCCCGGCTCGCGCAGGTAAAAGTCACCCAGGGTGGCCAGTACCGGCTTGAGCCGGCTGTAGGGCAGGGCGATCTGCAGGGGGCGCCGGCCGCCGGCGTGGCCGGGAATGCTCACCAGCAACTGTTCGTCGTCGCGCCGTCTGTTCAGCTGGTTGCTGTTGAGCAGTTCCGGATGGGTGCGCAGCAGGTTAAGCAGGATCGGCAGCAGGCTCAGGCGCTCGCCATCGATCACGATACCCAGTTCCAGGTCGAACCAGTCGCGCTCCGGCGCCTCTTGGACCTGGGCGTACCAGTCGTCCACCGGGGTCAGGTCGAAGGCGAAGTCATCGGCGAACTCGATCTGCCAACCTTGCTCGCGCAGGGCCGGCAGTTCGCTCAGGACAAAGCGCAGCCAGGCGCTGTCATTGGGCAGTTCGAAGGGGTCGCCGGCGCTTTCTGGCAGCGCCTTGCTTTGCCGGGTGGCGATCTTGAAACCCAGTCCCAGCAAGGTGTCGCGCAGGCTGCGTTCGGCAGCGGGCTGGCGCTGGATGCGCAGGGTCTGGTCGGCGTCGTGCTTGATGACCGTACTGGTGCGGCTGCCGCTGACGTATTCGCCGGCATAGCCGAAGGCCAGGGCGGCACGGTGCTGGATGTGCCGCTGCATGCGCCCGTTGCGTGGCTCGAAGGCGCTGAATTCGATGCTGCCCAGCCACAAGCGCGGTTGTGGCTGGAGGTTGTCTACCAGGTGCTCGGGCATTTTCAGGGCTTGCTGACCTTGAGCAGCAGGGCCAGGTGGCCGCCGTCAAGGAAGGTCAGTTCTCCATTTTTCACCGTGTTGTTGCTCTGTTTGAACTCTTCACTCTGGATCACGCTGCCGTTGCTGTCGAACTGGTTGATCCAGAATCGGGTGTTGACGGCGATAAAGCGCTCCTCCGTGACGTTCAGGTGACCCTCGATTGGGTAGTGACCGAAGTGTTCCTTGCCGTCGCTGATGGCGACGGTGCCGGCATCCTGTTGCCAGGCCTTGTGCAGCAGCACGGTGTACTTGCTCGGGTCGGCCGCAAGTTTTGCAGCTTCGTCGTTCAGTAGGGGCTGGCGCATGTCGCCTTCGGCCGGGGATTGGCCCGAGTTGCGCCAGTCTTCGGGGGCGAACTGGCTGGTAGTGGCCGGCACGGCGTTCTGCCGTACCAGGATCATTTCGACCTGATAAACGCCTTCAGCGAAGGCTGCCGGGGCGAACAGGGCCAGCAGCAGGGTCAGGCAGCGAATGGCACGCATGGGTCTTCCTTCACGCAGATTGTGGGGTCAGGCGCTCGAACAGCGCCTCGAGGTTGTTGAAACGTTCTTCCGGGCGCTCCATCGGCACCATGAACTTGAACTGGGTGGCGCCTTCGAACTTGTAGCGCTTGGGCTGGCCCTGGATCAGCTTGATCAGCACCAGCGGGTCGACCGGCGTCTGGGCCTCGAATTCGAGCTTGCCGCCGTTGGGGCCGGCATCGACTTTCTTGATCCCGAGCTTTTCCGCCTGCAGCTTGAGCAGGGTCAGGCGCACCAGGTTCTTGGTCGGCTCGGGCAGCAGGCCGAAGCGGTCGATCATCTCCACCTGCAGGTCCTTGAGGCCGTCTTCGTCCACGGCCGAGGCGATGCGTTTGTACAGGATCAGGCGCGCATGCACATCCGGCAGGTAGTCTTCGGGAATCAGTGCTGGCAGGCGCAGGTTGATTTCCGGGCCGCCGCCCAGCGGCTGGTCGAGGTTGGGCTGGGTGCCCTTGCGGATGGCCTTGACCGCGCGCTCGAGCATTTCCATGTACAGGGTGAAGCCGACCGCCTGGATCTGGCCGCTCTGGCCTTCGCCGAGCAGTTCGCCGGCACCACGGATTTCCAGGTCGTTGGTGGCCAGGACGAAGCCGGCGCCCAGGTCCTGGGTGTTGGCAATGGCTTCCAGGCGCTTTTCGGCATCGGCGCTGATCTGCTGGCGCGGTGGCGTGAGCAGGTAGGCATAGGCCTGGTGGTGGCTGCGCCCGACCCGACCGCGCAGCTGGTGCAGCTGGGCCAGGCCGAACTTGTCGGCGCGCTCGATGATGATGGTGTTGGCGCTGGGCACGTCAATGCCGGTCTCGATGATGGTCGAGGCGATCAGCACGTTGAAGCGCTTGTGGTAGAAGTCGCTCATCACCTGTTCGAGTTCGCGTTCACGCATCTGCCCGTGGCCGATGCCGATACGGGCTTCGGGCACCAGTTCGGCGAGGTCGGCGGCGCATTTCTCGATGCTCTTCACGTCGTTGTGCAGGTAGTAGACCTGGCCGCCGCGCAGCAGCTCGCGCAGCAGGGCTTCCTTGACGGTGCTCTTGTTCTGCTCCATGACGAAGGTGCGCACCGACAGCCGGCGCGCGGGTGGCGTGGCGATGATCGACAGGTCGCGCATGCCGGCCACGGCCATGTTCAGGGTGCGCGGAATCGGCGTGGCGGTCAGGGTGAGGATGTCCACCTCGCTGCGCAGGGCCTTGAGCTGTTCCTTCTGGCGCACGCCGAAACGGTGTTCTTCGTCGATGATCACCAGGCCCAGGTCCTTGAGCTTGACGTCGTCCTGCAGCAGCTTGTGGGTGCCGATGACGATGTCGATCTTGCCTTCGGCCAGTTCCGCGACTGCTGTGGCGACTTCCTTGGGCGACTTGAAGCGGCTCATCACTTCCACGGTCACCGGCCAGTCGGCGAAGCGGTCGCGGAAGCTGTTGTAGTGCTGCTGGGCGAGCAGGGTGGTGGGCACCAGGATGGCTACCTGGCGGCCGCCGTGCACGGCAATGAAAGCTGCGCGCATGGCCACTTCGGTCTTGCCGAAACCGACGTCGCCGCACACCAGGCGGTCCATCGGCTTGGCTGCCAGCATGTCCTCGCGCACCGCCTCGATGGCGGACTGCTGGTCGGGGGTTTCCTCGAACGGGAAGCCGGCGCTGAAGGTGGCGTAGTCGACTGACGGGTCGGCGAAGGCATAGCCTTTGCGCGCGGCACGGCGGGCATAGATGTCCAGCAGTTCGGCGGCCACGTCGCGGACCTGTTCGGCGGCCTTGCGCTTGGCTTTCTGCCAGGCTTCGGAGCCCAGCCGGTGCAGCGGTGCCAGGGCGTCGTCGCTGCCGGTGTAGCGGGCGATCAGGTGCAGGTTGGCCACCGGCACGTAGAGCTTGGCGCCCTCGGCGTATTCCAGGGTGAGGAACTCGGCGGCCTGGCTGTCGATTTCCAGGGTCGCCAGGCCCAGGTAGCGGCCCACACCATGGTCGATGTGCACCACCGGCGCGCCTTCGCGCAGCTCGGTGAGGTTCTTGATCACGGCATCGTTGTTACCGTCGCTGCGTTTTTCCCGGCGCCGGCGCTGCATGACCCGCTGGCCGAACAGGGGGCTTTCGGCGACCAGGGCGATGGCCGGATCGTCCAGCACCAGGCCTTCGTCCAGCGGCGCGATGGTGATTGCCAGGCGCTCCTTGCCGGCGACGAAGGCGCTCCAGCTGTCGACCGTCTGCGGACGCAGCTTCAGGCGTTCGAGCAGCTCGAGCAGGACTTCGCGCCGGCCTGCCGATTCGGCGGTGAACAGCACGCGGCCGGGGAACTGCTCGAGAAAACCCGACAGTGCCGCCAGCGGCTGATTGGCCTTGGCCTCGATGGCGAGGTTGGGCAGGGTGCGGGCCGGGAAGCGCTCGCGTCCGGCACCGCTGTCCACGTCATCCTGGCTGACCACTACCCGTGGCCAGCTCTTGAGTCGGGCGAAGCAGTCCTCCACCGGCAGGAACAGTTCGGCCGGCGGCAGCAGCGGTCGTGTCGGATCGATGCGGCGCTCCTCATAGCGATTGCGCACATCGCTCCAGAAATGCTCTGCGGCCTGCTCGACGCCCGGCAGGGAAAACACCTGGGTGTCCTGGGGCAGGTAGTCGAACAGGCTCGAGGTGTCGTCGAAGAACAGCGGCAGGTAATACTCGATACCGGCCGGGGTAATGCCGCTGGACAGGTCCTGGAAGATCGGGCTGCGACGGAAATCGACGTCGAAGCGTTCGCGAAAGCGTGCCTTGAACTGGGTCACGGCGTCCTTCTGCAGCGGGAACTCGCGGGCCGGCAGCAGGCGCACCGATTCGACCTTGTCGATCGAGCGCTGGGTTTCCGGATCGAAGGTGCGCAGGGTCTCGATTTCGTCGTCGAACAGGTCGATCCGGTAGGGCAGCTTGCTGCCCATGGGGAACAGGTCGATCAGTGCGCCGCGCACGGCGAACTCGCCGTGTTCGTAGACGGTGTCGACGCAGCGGTAGCCGCTTGCTTCCAGGCGCAGGCGCATCTGCTCGACGTCGAGTTTCTGGCCGATGTCCAGCACCAGGCTGCTGCCCAGCAGGAAGCGGGTAGGCGCCAGGCGATGCAGGGCGGTGGTGATCGGCACCACCAGAATGCCGTGATCGAGCTCCGGCAGCCGGTACAGGCTGGAAATGCGCTGTGAGATAATGTCCTGGTGCGGCGAGAACAGATCGTAGGGCAGGGTTTCCCAGTCGGGGAAGGGCAGCACCGGCAGTTCGGGTGCGAAAAAGCGCAGCTCCTGCTCCAGCCGGTCAGCGCTCTGGCTGTCGGCGGTCAGCAGCAGGGTGAAGCGCCCGGCGGCGCTGGCGGCTTCGGCGATGGCCAGGCTCAGGGCGGCGCCCGGCAGGTTGCCCCAGGTTTGTTTGCCGGCAGTGGCCGACAGGTGCGGTAGACGCAGAACAGGCACGGGAGGTCGAGCTCCAAGCGTTGCGACAAAGACGCCAATTGTACCGTTCAGAGGCCCGTGCTGTCAGGTTCGCGCGGGCTAAAAGCCTGTAGTGCAGCATCGGCGACAGGCGCTCATTGCTCGATGGGCCGCGGGGCGTCATAATGTAGCCCCTTTTTTCTGTCCCTACATGTGGAAGGTTCCCGTGACTCAGAAGCCCGACCAGTGTCTTGGTGAGTGGATTGATCGTGAAGCACTTGCAGAAGCGATGATCCCGCTTATCGGTCAGCTCTACCGCAATAACAATGTGGTGAGCTCGATCTATGGCCGCAGCCTGATCAACCGCTCGGTGATCTCGATCCTCAAAGCGCACCGCTTTGCCCGTCATCGCCAAACCGACGAAACCGAACTCTCTGTCCACGAGACATTCCCGCTGCTCAAGGCCATGAGCGAGCTGAAACTGGGCGCAGCTTCAGTCGATCTGGGCAAGCTGGCCAACAAGTTCAAGCAAGAAGGCAACGGCCGCAGCGCCGAGCAGTTCGTGCGTGAGGAAATGGCTGACGTGGTTGGCCAGCAGAACGCCTCGGCGCGCAAAGGCACCGACGTTGTCCTGTACGGTTTCGGTCGCATCGGCCGCCTGCTGGCGCGCATCCTGATCGAGAAGACCGGTGGTGGCGACGGCCTGCGCCTGCGCGCCATCGTCGTGCGCAAAGGCGCCGAGAACGATCTGGTCAAGCGTGCCAGCCTGCTGCGTCGTGACTCGGTGCACGGTCCGTTCGATGGCACCATCACCATCGACGAAGCCAACAACACCATCACCGCCAACGGCAACCTGATCCAGGTTATCTACGCCAAGAACCCGAGCGAAGTCGACTACACCCAGTACGGCATCGAAAACGCCCTGGTCGTGGACAACACCGGTGTATGGCGTGACGCCGATGGCCTGGGCCAGCACCTGGCCTGCCCGGGCGCTGCCCGCGTGATCCTCACCGCACCTGGCAAGGGCGCGCTGAAGAACATCGTCCACGGCATCAACCATGGCGACATCACCGCTGACGACAAGATCATCTCGGCTGCCTCCTGCACCACCAACGCCATCGTGCCGGTGCTCAAGGCTGTCAATGACAAGTACGGCATCGTCAACGGCCACGTCGAAACCGTTCACTCGTTCACCAACGACCAGAACCTGATCGACAACTTCCACAAGGGCAGCCGTCGTGGCCGCGCCGCGCCGCTGAACATGGTCATCACCGAAACCGGTGCTGCCACCGCAGCCGCCAAGGCGCTGCCAGTGCTCAAGGGCAAGCTGACCGGCAACGCGATTCGTGTTCCTACGCCGAACGTGTCGATGGCCATCCTGAACCTGAACCTGGAAAAGGCCACCAGCCGCGAAGAAATCAACGAGTACCTGCGCCAGATGGCCATGCACTCGGACCTGCACAAGCAGATCGACTACGTCAGCTCCCAGGAAGTGGTATCCACCGACTTCGTTGGCTCTCGCCACGCCGGTGTGGTCGATGCCGAAGCCACCATCTGCAACGATAACCGCGTTGTCCTGTACGTCTGGTACGACAACGAATTCGGTTACAGCTGCCAGGTAGTGCGCGTGATGGAAGACATGGCCGGCGTCAACCCGCCAGCTTTCCCACGCTAAGCTTTACTGCGTGTCAGAAGAACGGGAACCTTGGGGTTCCCGTTTTTTTTCGCCTGAGTTCCAGGAGGATGAATGCGCAGAGGGGTGTTGATCGGGCTGCTGCTGGTGCTGGCAGCCTGCAAACCGGGTGATGCGCTGGAGCGCATCAGCGGGCCGACCATGGGCAGCAGCTACACCGTGCAGTACGTACGCACGGCCAGCGGGCCCGCGCCGCAGGTGGTCCAGCAAACGGTGGAGCAGGTGCTGGCGATGATCGACCAGCGTTTTTCGACCTACCGTGGCGATTCGCTGGTCGCGACGTTCAACCGCCTGCCGGCCAACAGCTGCCAGGCCATGCCTGCCGAGGTGCTGGAACTGGTGCGGGTGGGGGAGCAACTGTCGCAGCAAAGTGCGGGCGCTTTCGATCTGACGGTGGAGCCTTTGCTCGATCTGTGGGGATTCGGTCCGCAGTCGCGAGCGGAAAAAGTACCGGATGCCAAGGCGCTGGACAGTGTGCGTCAGCGCGTCGGGCATGGGCATTTGCTCATAGTAGGCGAGCAGCTGTGCAAGGATGCGCCGGTGGAACTGGACTTCAACAGTCTCGCCGCGGGCTTTGCCGTCGACCTGCTGGTGGAGCGGCTAAAGGCCCTGGGAGTCACGGATTTACTGGTCGAGGTCACCGGTGAGCTCAAGGCGGTCGGAAGCAAGGCCGATGGCAGGGCCTGGAAAGTTGCCCTCGAATTGCCCCGTGAAGATCGGCAGATTGCCCGTCAGATCGTGCCGCTGGAGGGTTTCGGTGTGTCGACCTCCGGTGACTATCGCCACTATTTCGAGGAGAATGGCCGGCGCTATTCGCACACCTTCGATGCCCGCCTCGGTGCGCCCGTACGGCATGACCTGGCGGCGGTGACCGTGTTCGATCGTTCGACGCTGATGGCTGACGGCTATTCCACCGTGCTGCTGATCCTCGGGCCGCAGGCGGGTTGGGATTTTGCCCTCAGGCACGGCATTGCCGCAGTCTTCGTGACCCGGGTCGCCGATGGTTTCGTTTCCCGGAGCACGCCGGCGTTCGAGCAGGTAGCGCCAGGGCATTGAAAATCTATCGCGGGGCAAGCCCGCTCCTACCTGTGGGAGCGGGCTTGCCCCGCGATGAAAACACCGCGAATCACATGTAGTGCAGAGAAAAATAGCCTACGACGCGACCAAGGGTTAATGTGCGCGGCGTTCAAGCTTGATTAGACTGCACCCGAATTTTTTCATGGCGCCGCTGGCGACATGATCTAGCCCCGCTCGCCAACGTGGCGACCGGGCCTGTTCTGAAGGAGTACGCATGGCTGTCTACAACTACGACGTAGTGGTGCTGGGTTCCGGCCCCGCAGGAGAAGGGGCGGCAATGAATGCTGCCAAAGCAGGACGCAAGGTGGCAATGGTCGACAGCCGTCGCCAGGTCGGCGGCAACTGCACCCACCTGGGCACCATCCCGTCCAAGGCCCTGCGTCACTCGGTCCGCCAGATCATGCAGTTCAACACCAACCCGATGTTCCGGGCCATTGGTGAACCGCGCTGGTTCTCGTTCCCCGACGTGCTCAAGAGCGCCGAGAAAGTGATCTCCAAGCAGGTCGCCTCGCGCACCGGCTACTACGCCCGCAACCGTGTCGACGTGTTCTTCGGCACCGGTAGCTTCGCCGACGAGCAGACCGTCGAAGTGGTCTGCGCCAACGGCGTGGTCGAGAAGCTGGTGGCCAAGCACATCATCATCGCCACCGGTTCGCGCCCGTATCGCCCGGCCGATATCGATTTCCACCACCCGCGGATCTACGATAGCGACACCATCCTCAGCCTCGGCCACACCCCGCGCAAGTTGATCGTCTACGGCGCCGGGGTCATCGGTTGCGAATACGCTTCGATCTTCAGCGGCCTGGGCGTGCTGGTCGAGCTGGTGGACAACCGCAGTCAGTTGCTGAGCTTCCTTGACTCGGAAATTTCCCAGGCGTTGAGCTACCACTTCAGCAACAACAACATCACGGTTCGCCACAACGAAGAGTACGACCGCGTCGAAGGCCTGGACAACGGTGTGGTCCTGCACCTCAAGTCCGGCAAGAAGATCAAGGCCGACGCCTTGCTCTGGTGCAACGGTCGTACCGGCAACACCGACAAGCTGGGCCTGGAAAACATCGGCATCAAGGTCAACAGCCGTGGCCAGATCGAGGTCGACGAGAACTACCGTACCCACGTGCAGAACATCTACGGCGCCGGTGATGTGATCGGCTGGCCGAGCCTGGCCAGTGCCGCCCATGACCAGGGCCGTTCGGCCGCTGGCAGCATCGTCGACAATGGCAGCTGGCGCTTCGTCAACGATGTGCCGACCGGTATCTACACCATTCCGGAGATCAGCTCGATCGGCAAGAACGAGCAGGAGCTGACGCAGGCCAAGGTGCCTTACGAAGTTGGCAAGGCCTTCTTCAAGGGCATGGCGCGTGCGCAGATCGCCGGCGAGCCGCAAGGCATGCTGAAGATCCTGTTCCACCGCGAGACCCTGGAAATCCTCGGCGTGCACTGCTTCGGCTACCAGGCCTCGGAGATCGTCCACATCGGCCAGGCGATCATGGATCAGCCGGGTGAGCGCAATACCCTGAAGTATTTCGTCAACACCACCTTCAACTACCCGACCATGGCCGAAGCCTATCGGGTAGCCGCCTACGACGGCCTCAACCGGCTTTTTTGAGCGGCTCCGGCCGGTGGCCTGAGCCGGCCGGGGAGACCGATTTCAGTGATTCTCGAGGGTGGCGCTGGCCAAACCGGGAAAGTCTGTAATCAGGCTGTCTACGCCGAAGTCGGCGAGCCTGCGCATCAGCGCCGGCTCGTTGACCGTCCACACCGACACGTGCAATCCCTGGCGCTGGGCCTTGATCAGGCGCTCGGGGGTGCACAGTGTCCAGTTCAATGCCAGCAAGTTGCAGTCATAGTTCTGGGCGACCTTCAGCGGGTCGAGCCAGGCGTATTCGGCTACCAGTCCCCGCGCGATATCCGGTGTCAGCTCAAGGGCTGCACCCAGCACTTCACGTGAGCTGGAGGTGATGGTGATCCGGTCGAGCAGGCCATATTGCTGGGCCAGCTCGCGAATCGCCAGCACGGTGGTGGCAGCGCGGGTGCGCGACGCGCTCTTGACCTCCAGTTGCCAGTGCTCGAAGTCACACTGCTGGAACAGGGTTTCCAGGCGTGGGATGGGGCAGGGCGATACCCAGCCCGGGCCGCCCTTGCGCGCATCGAAGGTCACAAGGTCCGCAGCGCTTTGCTCGACCACTTTGCCGCGCCGGCCGGTGGTGCGCTTGAGGCTCGGATCGTGAATGACCATCAGCTCGTTGTCTGCCGACAGGTGCAGGTCCAGTTCGCAGCGCCGCACGCCGTGCTTGAGGCACTGCTGGAAGCTGGTCAGGGTGTTCTCGGGGGCTTCGCCCTTGGCGCCACGGTGGCCGTAAATCTGGGTCACGTTTGTTCCTTCAAGAAAAGAGTGAAGCTAGGAAGCGTTGGCAGTGTTCTGATCCAGCGCCTGGCGTCGTTGTTGTGCCTGTCGTTGCAGGATGTAGCGGGCCAGCAACTGGCGCTGGGCATCGGTCATGTCGACGAACTCGGTGCCGATGGCATGCTGGCCGTCGGCCTGGTGGTCGCAATGGGTCACCCGGGCGCGCAGCAGCAGGCCCAGGGCCTGGGGCATCAGCACCATCTTCACCGCCACCCGGCTGCCAGCGGCAAGCGGCTGCTGCTGGTGGAACTCGATCCCCCCTTCGGACAGCACCACCGGCTGCGGCGCGCTGAGCTGGCCGAGCAGGGTCTGGGCGACCACGGCGCTGAGCAGGTCGATGCGTTTGTTCTGGGCCTTGAGAAAGGTGGCCAGCACGCGATCCTTGTCGCTGAGCTGGCGCAGCAGGTGCTGGGATTCGAACTCGCTCAGGTGCAGTTCACTGAGCAGATTGAAAAGTGGGGAATCATCTTGCAACAAGTCTGAGCCAAGGGCTTCGGCTGCGCTCAGCGGGCTAATTTCCAGTGCGATCCTATCGTCGATACGGTAGTATTCGCGGCGATCTTCTTCATCTAATGTCGACATGGCGAACCCATGGTAGCGGCGGTGGTCTGAGTGTAAAGCTGCTATTCAAGCCCCGCCACAAGGACGTTCCTCTTTCATCCGAACAAGCCCCGACATGTTCAGACCTCTCTTCGTATTCATCGGTACGCGTTACACCCGTGCCAAGCGTCGCAACCATTTCGTCTCGTTCATTTCCCTGACTTCGATGATCGGCCTCGCCCTGGGCGTGGTGGTGATGATCGTGGTGCTGTCGGTCATGAACGGTTTCGATCATGAAATGCGTACCCGGGTATTGGGCATGGTGCCCCATGCCACCCTCGAAACCGGCCAGCCGATCAACGACTGGCCGGCCCTTGCCACTCAAGTAAAGCAGAACCCGCGGGTTGTGGCGGTGGCGCCGTTCACACAGATGCAAGGCTTGCTGACCCATGAGGGCAAGGTGCAGAAGGTGCTGCTCAATGGCGTCGACCCGGCCCAGGAGCGGCAGGTGTCGATCATCGACAACTTCATTCGTGAAGGTAAGCTCGACGACCTGGCCCCGGGCGAGTTCGGCATCATGATCGGCGACAAGGCGGCGACCAAGCTGGGCGTCGGCATCGGCGACAAGCTGACCTTCGTCGCCCCCGAGGTCACCGTGACCCCGGCCGGGATGTTCCCGCGCATGAAGCGCTTCACCGTGGTCGGCATCTTCCACGTGGGCGCCGGCGAGATCGACGGCTACCTGGGCCTGACCAACCTGTCGGACCTGTCGCGCCTGCACCGTTGGAAAGCCGACCAGGTCCAGGGCCTGCGCCTGAAGTTCGACGACCTGTTCCAGGCCCCGCGTACCGCCTGGGACATTGCCCAGAAGCTGGGTGACCAGGAGTTCTATGCCCGCGACTGGACCCGCACCCACGGCAACCTGTACCAGGCGATCCGCATGGAGAAGGCCATGATCGGCCTGCTGCTGTTGCTGATCGTGGCGGTGGCGGCGTTCAACATCATTTCCACCCTGGTGATGGTGGTCAACGACAAGAAGGGCGATATCGCCATCCTGCGTACCTTGGGCTCGACCCCGGGGCAGATCATGGCCATTTTCATGGTCCAGGGCACGGTGATCGGCGTGGTCGGTACCCTGATCGGCGCGGTCGTCGGCATCCTCGCCGCGCTCAACGTCAGCGCCGCGATCGCCGGCCTCGAAACCCTGATCGGCCACAAGTTCCTCAATGCCGACGTCTACTTCATCGACTACCTGCCGTCGCGGATCATGGCCGAGGACGTGTGGATGGTCTGCGGTGCGGCATTGGTCCTGAGTTTCCTCGCCACCCTGTATCCGGCCTGGCGTGCGGCACGCACCCAGCCTGCGGAGGCGCTACGTTATGAGTGAGTTGGGCATGAGTGATAAAGCAGTGCTGAGTTGCCGCAACCTGGGCAAGTCCTACGAGGAAGGCCCGGAGTCGGTGCAGGTGTTGTCCGGCCTGCAGCTGGAGCTGCACGCCGGTGAGCGGGTGGCGATCGTCGGTAGTTCGGGGTCGGGCAAGAGTACCTTGCTCAACCTCTTGGGCGGCCTCGACACACCGAGCCAGGGCAGCGTCTGGCTGGCCGGCGAAGAGCTTTCGGCCCTCGGCGAGCGTGCCCGTGGCCTGCTGCGCAACCGCGCCCTGGGTTTCGTCTACCAGTTCCACCACCTGTTGCCGGAGTTCACCGCCCTGGAGAACGTGTGCATGCCGCTGTTGATCGGCCGCACCGCGATCCCGGAAGCACGCGAGCGTGCCGAAGCCTTGCTCAAGCGTGTGGGCCTGGGCCATCGCCTCACCCACAAGCCGGCCGAGCTGTCCGGTGGCGAGCGCCAGCGCGTGGCCATCGCCCGGGCCCTGGTCAATCGCCCGGGGTTGGTGATGCTCGACGAGCCTACCGGCAACCTCGACCACCACACCGCCCAGGGCATCCAGGACCTGATGCGTGAGCTGAGCAGCTCTTCGCAGACCGCCTTCCTGGTGGTGACCCATGACCTCAACCTGGCGCGGCAGATGGACCGCGTGCTGCGCCTGGAAGACGGGCACCTGGTACCGATCTGACCTGGCCGTGCAGCGTGCCCGCAGGCTCTGCCGGGCACCGTGTTCCTTTTTTTTACCTGGGTGCTTCCGTTCATGTTCAGACCCTTGTCTATTTTCATCGGCGCGCGCTACACCCGCGCCAAGCGCCGCAACCATTTCATCTCGTTCATCTCCATGACCTCGATGATCGGCCTGTCCCTGGGTGTGCTGGCGATGATCGTGGTGTTGTCGGTGATGAACGGCTTCCAGCGCGAAATGAGCGCGCGGATTCTCGGCATGGTGCCCCACGCCAGCATTCTCGGCGTGCAGCCGCTGGATGCCTGGCAGCCGGTGGCCGATGCCGCGCTGAAGAACCCGCGGGTGATCGCCGCAGCGCCCTTGACCGAAATGGAGGGCATGCTGTCGTACAAGGGGGCCATGCAGCCGATCCAGGTCAGTGGTATCGATCCGGCCCAGGAGGGCAAGGTTTCCATCGTTGGCCAGCACATTGTCCAGGGCAGCCTGCAGGGGCTGGAGCCGGGCGAATACGGTGTGGTGATCGGTGAGATCACTGCCCGGCGCTTTCGCCTGAATGTAGGCGACAAGCTGACCCTGATCGTGCCGGAAGTCAGCAGTGCTCCGGGCGGCATCACCCCGCGCATGCAGCGCCTGAATGTGGTCGGGGTGTTCAAGGTCGGTGCCGAGCTGGATGGCTCCATGGCCTACATCCACATGGCCGACGCCGCGCAGATGCAGCGCTGGCAGCCGAACCAGGTGCAGGGCGTGCGCCTCAAGCTCAAGGACCTGTACGAAGCGCCGCAAGTGTCCAAGGCCATTGCTGGCAGCCTCGGTGCCGAGTATCGCGCCGATGACTGGTCGCACACCCAGGGCAGCCTGTTCAGTGCCATGAAAATGGAAAAGACCATGATCGGCCTGTTGCTGCTGATGATCATCGCTGTGGCGGCGTTCAACATCATTGCCACGCTGATCATGGTGGTCAACGACAAGGGCGCGGACATCGCCATCCTGCGTACCATCGGCGCGACCCCGGCGCAGATCATGGGCACCTTCATGGTCCAGGGCACGCTGATCGGTATCGTCGGCACTTTGATCGGTGGCGTGCTCGGGGTGATTGCCGCGCTCAATGTCAGCCAGATCGTCGGCTGGCTGGAGCGGGTCAGCGGGCAGCACATCTTCACGTCCGACGTGTACTTCATCAGTAGCCTGCCGTCGGAGCTGCAGTGGGGCGATGTGGCACTGATTTGCAGTGCTGGCCTTGTGATGAGTTTCCTGGCCACCCTGTACCCTGCGTGGCGGGCTTCGCAGGTGGAGCCAGCGTACGCCTTGCGTTACGAGTGATGGCTGTTGCGACCGCGTTGCGGTCGATCGCCGGCGTTGCCGGCTCCCACAGGGTATTTCACAACCCATCCATGCTGTGGGAGCCGGCAACGCCGGCGATAGGGTCTACACCCTGGGCAAGTCGATCACAAACCGCGTCCAGCCCCCGGACGATTCAGCCGTAATGCTGCCCCCATGGGCCTGCACGATCGAGCGGGTGATCGCCAGCCCCAACCCCGCATGTTCACTGCTGCCTTCGCGCCGCGCCGGGTCGGCCCGGTAGAAGCGGTCGAACAGTTTCGGCAGCAACGCCGCATCGATCGGCGCGCCGCTGTTGGCGACCTGCAGCCGCACCCGTCCATCAGGCGTTTCAATGCTCACCTGGATCTCACCACCGACCGGGGTAAAGCGCAGCGCATTGTCCAGCAGGTTGGACAAGGCCCGGCGCAGCATATTGCGGTCGCCGTCCAGGCTGGCCTGGCCCTTGCGCCGCAGCAGCACCCCGGCTTCCTCGGCCAGCGGTCCGTAGTATTCGAGCAAGGCATCGGCCTCGTCCTCAAGCATCAGGTGCTGGCGGCTGGGCATCAACAGGCCGTGGTCGGCCTTGGCCAGGTAGAGCATGTCGTTGACCAGTTGCGCCATCCACTGCAGTTCTTCGAGGTTGCTGTGCAGGGCTTCTCGGTATTCATCCAGGTCACGCGGGCGGGTGAGGGTGACCTGGGTGTGGGTCAGCAGGTTCGACAGTGGCGTGCGCAGTTCATGGGCGATGTCGGCGGAGAAGGCCGACAGGCGCTGGAAGGCATCGTCCAGACGCTCCAGCATGGCGTTGACGGTTTGCGCCAGCTCCGCCAGTTCCACCGGCATCTGTCCTTCGGGCAGGCGCGTGGTCAGTGAGCGGGCCGACACCTGCGAGGCTACTTCGCCCATCTGCCGCAAGGGGCGCAAACCGCTGCGCGCGGCCCAGGCGCCGAGCAGGGCGGTAGCCAGGGCCGAGAGGCCGACGGTCAGCCAGATCAACTGCTGCATGCGCTGCAGAAAGTGCTGGTGGTGGGTGATATCGAGGAACAAGGTCAACTGCGCGGACTGCGGATCGCTATCGTCGAGGTTGACGCACAGGCTGCGATAATCGCTGCTGGTGCTGTGCAGGGTGCTCAGGCCCGGCACCTGCGGCGACTCCGGCAGGCCGGCATGGCTGTCGAACCAGATCCGGCCATCGCTGCCGCGGATACGCAGGGCCAGGTCTGCCTGGTGGCTCAGTTCGGTTTGCAGTGCCTGCAGGCGCGGGGCGAGGCTGGCCGGGTCGTGTACGCCATCGAGCATCTGGCGAAGCATTGACAGGCGGCTGCCCAGCAGTTGCTGGTCCAGTTCGATGAAATGGCTCTCGCTGGCGCGGCTGAACAGCACGCCCGCGGTCAGGGACACCGCCGCCGTGCAGGCAGCGAACAGCAGCGCCAGACGGCTGCCCAGGGATAACCGGCGCATCAGGCCGAGCGCTCTTCGAGCACGTAACCCATGCCGCGTACGGTGTGGATCAGTTTGTTCTCATGGCCATCGTCGATTTTCAGGCGCAAGCGGCGGATCGCCACTTCGATGACGTTGGTGTCGCTGTCGAAGTTCATGTCCCAGACCTGCGAGGCGATCAGCGACTTGGGCAGCACCTCGCCCTGGCGGCGCAGCAGCAGTTCAAGCAGGGCGAACTCCTTGGCCGTCAGGTCGATGCGCTGACCGCTGCGTTCGACCCGGCGCCGAATCAGGTCCAGGCGCAGGTCCCCCAGGCCCAGGCTGGTTTCCTGGGTCGGGCTGCTGCCGCGGCGCAACAGCGTGCGAACCCGGGCCAGCAACTCGGAAAAGGCAAAGGGTTTGACCAGGTAGTCGTCGGCGCCCAGTTCCAGGCCATGTACGCGGTCCTCCACGGCATCGCGGGCGGTGAGGAACAGCACCGGAATCTCAAGGCCAGCGGCGCGCACGGCCTGCAGAATCTGCCAACCGTCACGGCCGGGCAGCATCACATCGAGGATCAGCAGGTCGTAGTCGCCGGTCAGGGCCAGGTGCTGGCCGGTATTGCCGTCGGCGGCCAGTTCCGTGGCAAAGCCTGCTTCACTGAGGCCCTGGCACAGGTAGTGGCCGGTCTTGGTCTGGTCTTCGACGATCAACAGTTTCATTGCAGGGCTCTTGGGCAGGGAATGCCTGGGGTTATACCGTGTCGGGCGTGCTCGGTGGCCAAGCTGACAAAGTTGTAATCTTTTTGTCAGGTGGCTGCCAGCGCCGGTTTTCTACAGTGAAGCCTGAATCGTCGCAACCCTGGAGTGGGCCTGACATGAAACACCCTTTTATCGCCGGCGCCCTGGCGCTGTTCAGCCTGCCTTCGCTGGCGTCTCCTGCGCATTCGTTCGCCTTCGGAAAGCCTGCCGACGCTGCCAAGGCCGACCGCACCGTGGAAATCGTCATGGGCGACATGTACTACGAGCCGCGCAGCCTGAAGGTCAAGGCCGGCGAGACCGTTCGCTTCGTGCTGATCAACAAGGGTGCGGTGGTCCATGAATTCAGCCTGGGCGATGCGGTCATGCACGCCAGGCATCAAAAGGAAATGATCGCCATGCAGGGTCAGATGGATCATGCCGCCATGGGGCATGGCGGCATGCAGCATGGAGGCGCGAGCATGAAGCACGACGATCCCAACACCGTGATGGTCGAGCCGGGCAAGCGCGCCGAGCTGACCTGGACTTTCAGCCAGTCCACGCCCATCGAATTTGCCTGCAACGTCCCTGGCCATTACCAGGCCGGCATGGTCGGCAAGCTGACAATCGGCCAATAACAGGTCCAACGCAGGGCTCAAACCCGATAAACTAGGCGCATTTCGTCCTTCAGGTTTGAGCCATGCATCCCGCCGCCGAACACTCCCCGCTGGGCAAGTCCAGCGAATACATCGCCACTTACACGCCATCGCTGCTGTTCCCCATCCCGCGCGCGGCCAAATGGGCCGAGCTGGGCGTCAGCGCTCAGACCTTGCCGTGGCAAGGGGTGGACTTCTGGAACTGCTTCGAGCTGTCCTGGCTGCTGCCATCGGGCAAGCCGGTGGTGGCCATCGGTGAGTTCGCCATCCCGTGCGACTCGCCAAACATCATCGAATCCAAGTCGTTCAAGCTGTACCTGAACTCCCTGAACCAGACCGTGTTCGAGTCGTCCGCTGCCGTGCAGGCGTGCCTGGAAAAAGACCTGTCGGCAGCTGCCGGCAAGCCGGTGGCGGTGCAGATCCGCAGCCTGGCCGAGGTTGAGGGGCAGGGTGTGGTGGCCCTGCCGGGCGTGTGCATCGACGACCTGGACGTGAGCATCAGCAACTACGAGCAACCACAGCCTGAGTTGCTGCGTTGCGACAGCAGCCGCATCATCGAAGAAACCCTGCACAGCCATTTGCTCAAATCCAACTGCCCGGTTACCGGCCAGCCGGACTGGGGCAGCGTTTCCGTGCACTACCGCGGCGCGGCGCTGGATCATGCCAGCCTGCTGACCTACCTGATCAGCTTCCGCCAGCATGCCGACTTCCACGAGCAGTGCGTGGAGCGTATCTACCTGGATCTCAAGCGCCTGCTCAACCCCGAGTTCCTGACGGTCTATGCCCGCTACGTGCGTCGTGGCGGACTGGACATCAACCCGTACCGCAGCACCGAAACCGTGACCTTGCAGAACGTGCGCCTGGTTCGCCAGTAACGAAGCATCGTTGTGGGAGTTGGCGAAGCCTGCGATCGACTGCGAAGCAGTCGCAATCCAGGCGCCTCGGTGAGCCTGACAGGGCGATTGGGCAGGTTTTACGGCCGCTTCGCGGCCGATCGCAGCCTGGCGGCAGCGGCTACAGAGCCATCAGGCACTGTTGCATGACCTGCCGTGGGGCTTCAGATGCCCATGCTCTGCAGGCTCTGGACGATATTGCGCAAGGTGGCGGTCAGGCCGGGATGATCGACTTCGAACCGCTCCACCGCAAGGTTGACGCCATCGACCAGGTTGTTGTCCGGGGTTGCGGCTTCGAGCTTCATTTCTGCCTCGATTTGTTGCATCAATTCCTGCAGATGCTCGCGCTCTTCCAGGGAAAGCGGCGGAGTCTGGTCCAGTTGCTCGCGCAAGGTGTCGAGTTGCTTTTGCAGTTCGCGGGCAGGCATGGGTGGTCTCCCTCTATGAATAGGCACAGTCATGGACCCCGGCAGCAAATGAAAGGTCCATACCTCGCCTTCTAGAGTAATCCACCGCACGGCGCTTTGCATGACCGGGATCAACGGCCCTGTGTCAGGGTTTTTCACCTTTCAGGCGGCGCTGGGCGATGTCGGCCAGGCAGTCGCTCAACGATTCCAGGTGATCGATCACCGAATGTACGCCCAGGGCGAACAATTGCAGGGTCGCCTGGCCCCGCTTGCGCTCCTGCTCCTGCGGGCTGAGCGACTGCCACTGCTGGCTGTCGACCCCGCACAATGGGCCGCAGGTGGCCAGGCCGATGGTCCACAGGCCGGCATTGAGGCCCGATTGCAGCAGGCGCGGCTCACCGCTGACCAGCACGCAACCGTCGAGGGTATGGGTCTTGAGGGCCATCAGGGCCTGCCAACAGGCGTCCGGCGCCGGCCAGGGCGTGGCACCGCCATGCAGGGCCATCAGCCAGCCGGGAAGAGGGCTTGCCAGGTGATCGGCATCGGCGGCGGACACTTCGTCCAGCCAGGCGCAGGGCACCTGCTGGCGGTGCAGCCAGTCGAGGGCCTGCAAGGCGCCGGGCGTGGGCTGCGCAGTGTGCGGGCTGGGACCCGCTTCGACCAGGCAGCCACGCGGGCCGAACAGCAGAGCGGTAAGGGCGGGCGAGTCTGGCATGGCAACGTCCCTGAAAAATAACCTGCAGGTTACTCTCGGCGTATGACGGTCCGATTACGTCCTTGCGTAATACATGTTCACAAATTAGTTACCTGATTTGTGTCAGGCTGCTTCTCAACAGAAGACCCTTTATACTTGTTTCCTTTTTTGGCGAGCAGTCGCACAGCAACTGCCGCAGTGACTGTTGAGGAGTAACTCTATGCGTAGGAACGGAGCAGGCGTGATCGATCGGATGACCCGGGCCTGTGTCTGTGCCGGCCTGTTGCTGGCACCCCTGGGTGCGGCCCAGGCGGCCACCGAGGACGATCCCTGGGAGAGCATCAACCGCCCGATCTTCCGCTTCAACGACACGGTCGATACCTACGCGCTCAAGCCGCTGGCCAAGGGATACCAGGCGGTCACTCCGCAGTTCCTCGAAGACGGCATCCACAACATGTTCCGCAACCTGGGTGATGTCACCAACCTGGCCAACAACATCCTGCAGCTCAAGCCCCATGCAGCAGGCGTCGATACCGCGCGGCTGATCGTCAACACCACCTTCGGCCTGGCCGGTTTCTTCGACGTCGGCACCCAGATGGGGCTGCAGCGCAACGACGAAGACTTCGGTCAGACCCTGGGCTACTGGGGTGTAGGCAGCGGCCCTTACGTGATGCTGCCGTTGCTCGGCCCGAGCACCGTGCGCGACGCCATCGCCAAGTATCCGGACACCTACACCGAACCCTACCGCTACATCGATCACGTGCCGACCCGCAACACCGCGCTCGCCGTGGATGTGGTCGATACCCGCGCCAACCTGCTGTCGAGCGAGAAGCTGATCAGCGGCGACAAGTACGTGTTCATTCGCAACGCCTACCTGCAGAACCGCGAGTTCAAGGTCAAGGATGGTGAAGTCAAAGACGACTTCTGATCGTTGCACATGAAAAAGGCGACCTCAGGGTCGCCTTTTTCTTACCTATAGCATTCCATTAGGTTGCTACTGAAAGGGTTTTTATAACTACCTGTGCTTTAGCTCGCAAAGAGCAGCGGCGAGCATCGGCCCACCCTTGAAACGCCTGGCGGATGGGAGTACCGTCTGCGCCTTACAGGGCACCTCTGCTGGTTGCCGGACAACCTGTCTTGTCCTACAACTCATAGTAGAGTGGCTAGAAGCGAATCCAGTACGCGTGCTCACCGCCTTGCGAGCCGCCTACGCCAACCTAATTCTGGCGCCGTTTGCCCACATGCAGAAAAACAGTGCAACGCTGCTGATAATCGATGACGACGACGTCGTGCGTGCGAGTCTCGCTGCTTACCTTGAAGACAGTGGTTTCAATGTCCTGCAGGCAAGTAACGGCCTGCAGGGGCTCCAGGTCTTCGAACAGGAAAAGCCTGACCTTGTGATCTGCGATCTGCGCATGCCGCAAATGGGCGGCCTGGAGCTGATTCGCCAGGTGACCGAGCGCGCCCCCGAATTACCGGTGATCGTGGTGTCCGGTGCCGGGGTGATGAACGATGCGGTGGAAGCGTTGCGCCTGGGTGCGGCTGATTACCTGATCAAGCCCCTGGAAGACCTCGCGGTGCTGGAGCACTCGGTGCGCCGGGCGCTGGATCGGGCCTACCTGGTGCTGGAAAACCAGCGTTACCGGGAAAAGCTCGAAACCGCCAACCGCGAACTGGAAGCCAGCCTGCACCTGCTCCAGGAAGACCAGACCGCCGGGCGTCAGGTGCAGATGAACATGCTGCCGGAAAGCCCCTGGGTGGCCGACGACCTGTCGTTCGAGCACCAGATCATTCCGTCCCTGTACCTGTCGGGCGACTTTGCCGACTATTTCCGGGTCGATGAACGTCGTGTGGCGTTCTACCTGGCAGACGTTTCCGGTCATGGCGCCTCTTCGGCGTTCGTCACCGTGCTGTTGAAGTTCATGACCACCCGCCTGCTTTTCGAGTTCAAGCGCGGTGGCAAGCTGCGTGAGTTCAAGCCGTCGGAAGTGCTCGGGCACATCAACCGCGGCCTGATCAACTGCAAGCTGGGCAAGCATGTGACCATGGTCGGCGGCGTGATCGACGAAGACACGGGTCTGATGACCTACAGCATCGGCGGCCACCTGCCGTTGCCGGTCCTTTATACCCCGGGCCAGAGCCGCTACCTGGAAGGCCGCGGGCTGCCGGTCGGGCTGTTCGAAGAGGCCACCTACCAGGACCACGTCCTGGAGTTGCCGCCCCAGTTCAGCCTGACCTTGCTCTCTGATGGCATTCTGGACCTTTTGCCCGGGGACACACTCAAAGATAAAGAAGCGGCCCTGCCTGAGATCATCAAGGCCGCAGGGGGTAGCCTGGATGGGCTGCGCCAACGATTCGGATTGGCTACGCTTGGGGAGATGCCGGATGATATCGCCCTATTGGTGTTGAGCAGGAACCTTCAATGAGTACGGGTAGAATCCAGTTCGCCGAGCAGAGCGGCACGTTCGTTCTCAAGTTTGTCGGTGAAGTGCGTCTGACGTTGTGTTCGGCGCTGGATGCGACTATTGAAAAGATCTTCACGGCGCTGAATTTCTCGGCGATCGTCATCGATCTGACCGAAACCGAAAGCATCGACAGCACCACCCTGGGCTTGCTGGCCAAGCTCTCGATCCTGTCGCGGCAGAAGGTCGGCCTGTTGCCGACCGTGGTGACCACCAATCCGGACATTTCCCGGTTGCTGCAGTCCATGGGCTTCGACCAGGTGTTCAACATCGTCGACCGGCCGATCCCGTGCCCTGAGTGCCTGACCGACCTGCCGTCCCAGGACCAGAACGAGGACGTGGTGCGTTCCAAGGTGCTCGAAGCGCACAAGATCCTCATGGGCCTGAACGATTCTAACCGCGAAGCCTTCCACGACCTGGTCAACGCCCTAGAGCGCACCTGACCTTGCCCTCAGGCGCCGCGGGGCGCCTGCCTTCCCGACTAATCGTTGGCCCTTGGCGGAAACTCCGTCGCCGGCGCGTCGTTGGCATTGAGCTGGAAAATCCGCTGCGGCTGCCCTTGCTCATTGAAAAACACCTGGCCCAGGCCTGCGCTGTTCCACAAGCGCTCTCCGGTCTGACTGTGGCTGGGTGTGCGCGGGATCACTTCCATCTGCCGGCGCTTGGTGAACCAGTTCAAGGGCGAGCGGGGCGAATACAGCCAGCGGTTGAGACGATCGAAGGTATCCAGCAAGCGCTTTGGGAACTCATTCTTGATACCACTGCTAGTAATCTGCCACAGGTGCGGGCTGCGTTGGCGGTGGCGGATCAGCACTTCGTAGACGAAGGAATAATGAACGTCACCTGAGAGAATCACGTAATGCCCCGGCGTACGTGAATGTCGGAAGATGTTCAGGATGACCTGGGCGGCGCCGCGATGGGCCATCCAGTTCTCGGCATCGACCAACAACGGATAGCCCAGCCAGCTGAACACCCGCTGCACCGATTCGATCAGTTTGACCCCGAAGATCGGCGCCGGCGACACGATGATCGCCGAAGGGTGGTCGAGCAGGGTTTGTTGCAGCTCGCTCAGGGCCTCCCAGTCGAGCAGGCCGGACGGTTTGCCGAGGTGGGTTTCGCTACGCCAGCGGCGGGTGCGGGTGTCGAGTACCAGCAAGGGTGGATTGCTGGGCAGGACGAACTGCCAGCCTTGAAAACGCAATGCTTCATCGACCAGTGCATCCTGGCGCGGCGCATCCAGCCCCTGGTCCTCCAGTGCGCCCTGGCCCAAGTCCCGGCACTTGAGCGCCAGTGCCCGGCAGGCATCCGGGTCGTTACCCCAGCCCTGGCACAGCAGGTAGCCGAGTAGGGCATTGCCGATGATGCGTTTGGAAAAGGGGTGGCCGTAGGCGGTTTCTTCCCACTGCGCCGACAGGTTCCAGTCATCGGTGATGTCATGGTCATCGAAGATCATCAGGCTCGGCAGATGGGCCAGCACCCTGGCCACGCCGCCCAGGCCACTGACGAAGCCGTCGATCAGCTGTTGCTCCTGCCGGTAGCGTTCTTGTCGCTGGGTCGTGAGCCCCGCTGGCATCTGTGGCGCGATCAGGCGCCAGGGCACTGGCGACCAGACGAGCAGGTACATGGCCATGACCTCGGCGAAGGTCACCAGGTGGTTTTCGGCATTGCTGCTGGTGAAGATCGGCTTGCGCGCGCCGCCGA
Organism: Pseudomonas sp. NPDC090755; assembly: GCF_044769005.1. Lineage (NCBI taxonomy): Bacteria > Pseudomonadati > Pseudomonadota > Gammaproteobacteria > Pseudomonadales > Pseudomonadaceae > Pseudomonas > Pseudomonas sp. NPDC090755. The sequence goes on from NZ_JBIVXC010000008.1 coordinate 75,623, forward strand.
AAAAGCGCTCGCGCAGGGTCTCATTGCTCTCCAGGGCCGGCAGCAGGTCGGCGCGGTGGTAGTAACTGGCGGGGTGCCGGTAGAGCGCGCTGGCGGACTGGACCACAGCACCTTGCAACTGCTCGTCGAACAGCCCCAGGCGGTCGATCAACGCATGGATGGCGCGCAACATGGGGCCGGCGACGTCGTCGGCATAGACCTGGTCGCCACTCATCATCAACAGGGCAGGGCGCGCCGCTGGATCGGTGTGCTGCAGCAACAGCCGATCGGCGCACAGCAGGCCGTCCGCAGCCGGGTGATGCGGCTTGCGACAGGAGCCGTGGAGCACCTGTCCAAGACGTGAATGCAGGACGAAATTCGGTCGTTGGGCACCAGCGTACAGCAGGTGTGGGGCCCATTGGGCGATGCCTTGTGCACCTTCGGCGCTTTGCAGGATCAGGTCGTAGTCGATCTGCAGGTCGCAAGGCAGCGGGCTGCCGAGGGTGATGTCGAGCAGGTGGACGAAAGCCTGGCGGCCGACGGGGACGATGGTGCAATCCATTTGCGTGGCGATGTCGGCACAGCTCAGTTCCAGCGCTGGCTGCAGGGGTTGTGAAGCCACCAGCCAGAACACCATCCGTTGTGATTCGAGGCGGCGCAGCACGGGGCCGGCCAGTACTGCTGGCAACGCGGAAGATTCAGACATCAACATCTCTGAAAGCAAAGTCAAAAGCATCGCGGGTCAAGCCCGCTCCTACAAGTAGGAGCGGGCTTGACCCGCGATGAGGCCCCTAAGGCCGCCAAAATTCCGGGAAATGCTCCACATTCCTCCCAGCACCGGCAACCCGGATTTGTATCAGGCCATTGCGGCCAGCAGCGCCTCGAGCTTCTCCTGGTCCCGGGCAAACTGGCGAATGCCTTCGGCCAGCTTCTCGGTGGCCATCGCGTCTTCGTTGGAGGCCCAGCGGAACTGTGCCTCGGTCAATTGCTGGCGAGGCTCACCGGGGTTGCCCGGCTTGAGGATGCGCGGCAACTCGCCCTGGTCATCGCTCAGCTGTTGCAGCAACTCGGGGCTGATGGTCAGGCGATCGCAGCCGGCCAGTTGTTCGATCTGGCCGATGTTGCGGAAGCTCGCCCCCATCACCACGGTGTTGTAACCGTTGGCCTTGTAATAGTTGTAGATCCGCGTCACCGACTGCACGCCCGGATCCTCGGCGCCCACATACTCCTTGCCGGTGGACTTCTTGTACCAGTCGTAGATGCGCCCCACGAACGGCGAAATCAGGAACACCCCGGCGTCAGCGCAGGCCTGGGCCTGGGCGAAGGAGAACAGCAGGGTCAGGTTGGTCTGGATGCCTTCCTTCTCCAGCGTCTCGGCGGCGCGGATGCCCTCCCAGGTCGAGGCCAGCTTGATCAGCACCCGGTCGCGACCGATACCGGCTTGTTCGTACAGCCCGATCAACTGGCGCGCCTTGTTCAGCAGGGCCGGTACATCGAAGGACAGGCGGGCGTCCACCTCGGTGGAAATACGCCCTGGAATCACCTTGAGAATCCCTGCGCCCACCGACACTGCAAAAGTATCGCAGGCCAGGCCCAGGTCGCCCTTGCTGCCCTGTACTGCCTGATCGAGTAGATCGGCATAACCGGGCATGGCCGCGGCCTTGAGCAGTAGGGAAGGGTTGGTCGTGGCGTCGACCGGTTTCAGGCGGCTGATGGCATCGATATCACCAGTGTCGGCAACCACGGTGGTGAACTGCTTGAGTTGTTCCAGCTTGGAGGTCATGGGTGTGCTCTGTCCTGTGCAATGAATCGACATTACCCGAGCGCCGCCAGCCGCTCAAGGGCTGGCTGGCAGGCGGGGCAAGGATAATCCTTCGAGTGTCGAAGCCGGCACAGGTTCCGGCACTAGCGCCCTTGCAGCAGCTCGCCGGCCTGGTCGAGCAGGCCCAGGGGATCGGTGCTCTTGTGGATATCCACCGAAAGCAATTGGCGGAACTTGCGCGCCCCCGGGAAGCCCTGGCCGAGGCCGAGGATATGCCGGGTCACGTGATGCATGGCGCCGCCCGACGCCAGGTGCGCGGCGATGTAGGGGCGTAGTCTCGCCAGCGCCTCGCTGCGGCTGATCACCGGTGCCTGGCTGGCGAACAGCTGCTGATCGACCTCGGCCAGCACATACGGGTTGTGATAGGCCTCGCGGCCGAGCATCACGCCGTCGAAGGTCTGCAAGTGTTCCTGGCACTCGGCCAAGGTCTTGATGCCACCGTTGAGGATGATCTCAAGCTCGGGGAAGTCCGCCTTCAACTGCGCCGCCACGTCGTAGCGCAGGGGGGGGATCTCGCGGTTTTCCTTCGGCGACAGGCCTTCGAGAATCGCAATGCGCGCATGCACGGTGAAGCTACGGCAGCCGGCATCGCGCACCTGACCGACGAAGTCGCACAGCTGGGCATAACTGTCGCGGCCATTGATGCCGATGCGGTGCTTGACCGTCACCGGAATCTGCACCGCATCCTGCATCGCCTTGACACAATCGGCCACCAACGCCGGATGCCCCATCAGGCAGGCGCCGATCATATTATTCTGCACCCGGTCGCTCGGGCAGCCGACATTGAGGTTCACCTCATCGTACCCGGCGTGCTCGGCCAGTCTGGCGCAGGCTGCCAGATCCGCTGGCACACTGCCGCCCAACTGCAGCGCCAACGGATGCTCGGTCTCGTCATGACGCAGGAAGCGTTCGGTGTCACCGTGGAGCAGGGCGCCGGTGGTGACCATTTCGGTGTAGAGCAGGGCGTTGCTGGAAAGCAGGCGCAGGAAGAAGCGGCAGTGACGGTCGGTCCAATCCATCATCGGCGCCACGGAAAAGCGGCGGGAGGGCTCGGGGCGCGTGTTTACTGGGGTTGAGGCGGATTCTGGGGGCATTTCGTTCAACGTGGGTCGTAGCGGTTTCAGGGGCGCTTGGCGCGACAGGTCTCCATTCTATCAAGAGCTTCAGACGTGCGCCTGCAAGCCGCTCGGCAATGCTTGAGTAAAGCGACGGAAGAGTGAAATGCCTGAATCCGGTGCTGTTTTGGCATTTTTATGGAACTGGAGGCGGGAGGGGTACGTCCAGAAAACGAATTTGTACCCTTGTTTCATTCAATCGGTGCCCTGCCGATCAATCGTAGTCCTCGCACTTCTTTATTCGTCGGCCAATTAGAAAAATGGTCACTACCGGAATTGCAATGAGCACAGTGATGATTAGGGCAGCAACAATCCACCACATGATGGCACCTCTTCGGCCTGCAGGTCGTGCGTTGAACTGTATCCGTCCCGAACCCGATGAGTGATCGAGTCGGTCGAACGATTGTCACTCTCCTTGTGCCCGCTTTTGAGCGGGTAATTATTTTTGTCTGGAGAAACCAATACAGCTCACCGAACAACATCCGAAAGCCATTCTGCCCAGGCAGATAGCTGCGCCGCCACTTTCTTGGCGCCGGCAAACTGTACCATTGCCTTCTGCAAGCAGAAAGGGGAGGGCGGAAGGGGTAATGAATTATTTTCCGGGTATACCGGTCACGTGGGATTGGAGCAGGTTGTATCGTGAAATTCCCCAGGAAAATAGGTAACAGGTCTGTCCTCCTAGTCACGGAGAGGGTTGTTTCTTATTGCAGTAAACGTGACGTGCTTGGCGATCCGATGAAGCAAACGTTTTCTGTCATTTTTTTTTTTGAAAATCCATTACGAGTCAATTGCTTGGGCTTCCTGGTGTTTCAACGGTATGGCAATTTGACGCTGCTGTTTTTCCCGTCTATGCCTACTTAGAACACCCCTGTGGAGGCGTTGCAAAATGGCAACTTCGAACTGGCTGAGGCCGCCCTCCCGAGTTGTGTTTCCTTTCGCCCGATTGACCGCGTCGGTGCTATTCCCACTGCTTGTCCTCGCTTCAGGTTGGAGCCCGACCGCCAGCGCCGCATCCGGATGCGATGGGGCGGTGCAGTGCAGGTCGAACACAGGGGGTGGTTACTCAGGCTCCGACAGCAGTAGCAACGACGCCGCAACCTCGCAAGCGATCCAGCAGGGCGGCGAAATGCTGATCCAGATGCTGGAAGACAGCGATAATGAGCGCCGGGCCCAGCAGGAAGAAGAGCAACGCCAGCTCCAGCAGGAGATTATGCTCCGGGAGCAGGAAAAGCAGTACCAGCTCAATAAGGCCCGGCAAGATCCATCGCTCAACCCCTGGTCTGACGGGCCCACCTTTCAACGGCGCGCAAACACGCCTCCAGTGCCCGATCCTGCGCCCAGGGTCGTCTTTACCCCCAGCAAACCGCCACCTCCACCCAAACCAAAAGACCCCGATCAAAACTACGCCGGAAAGTCCTGCGAGTATTTCACCCGGCCCAGTGACGAGGCCCACCTGAATTACCACGCCGACGGCACGGTCCTGTCCTATGGCAAGTACGTCTACAAGTGTGAAAACCGGCGGTGGAAATACCTCACCACCCGCGACAAGTACTGGGCATCGACCGAGCGGCTGGACGCCAGCTGGTTCGAAGGCGGTTCCGCCGAATGAGGAGTGCGCTTACATGAACATGAAACTGATGACGCTCGCCTGGGTGTTTGCTTTGCAGGCCGGGTGCTTGTCGTACAGTTCGCTGGATGGCACGAGGGAAATCGAATCCATCGAGGCCTCCACCGGCAGTCCGGGCGCGATAGCCGACCAGTTGATCCCGCGGGCTCAGAAGGTGTGCAGCAAGAACAAGGAGTCCTGGGATTATTACTGGTCATGCACCAGTTACTATAAGTCGATTGGCCACGCCTTGTACGTTTCCGGTCGCTATGCCGAAGCCAATGACTACATCATCAATTACTTGATGATGAGCCGGATTTCCGAAGAGCGTAATAACGCAGGCATCACCAGTGACCTGATCCAGTGCAACACCATGTTGTATTATCAGGCCGACTCGAAACAAAAAAGCTCACCTTATTACAACGCCAGAACAGCCTTGTATCAATCGCTGAAGGCCTCGGGCGATCCGCGGGCCAAGGATTATCTGGCCATGGCGTATTTGTGCCAGTCGGCATTTGACACGGCCAATCTTGAGCCGGTCATCAGCGATGCTGCCTTTCTGGATGACGTCGAGAAATTCTGGGGCACGGAAGACCGCCGAGAAGCCGAGTTCTATATCAAGAATGTCAAAGAGGTCATCGAGCGCAAGCGCGATGAGATCCTCAGCAACCCCAACCTGGAGAGCGGGCAATACGCTGCCGAAGGGGCCATCGTCTACAAGAATGCCTATGACTTTGTGCTGAAGAACAACCTGTCGCTTCCCTATCAGCAATTCTTGCAACAGCAATATGCGGACTTGAGCCATTGAACCGGCGGGGCAGGGTTGTCAACGGGGGCAACCCATAAAGCAAAGAGGGCCTGAGCTGTCGGCAGCAGGCCCTCGTCCTCAATCAAGGAGTGAAGATATCGGGGGCATTCTCCTTCGCCCACTCGGAAAAGTACTCACTCATCCTGTCGCTGGCGTACTCGGAGTAATGATAGAACTGGTCGCGGAACACCGGCATGCCATCGAGCACCATGGAGCAGTTGCCGGAATCGCAGATCAGTTGGTTCTGGTCAAAGAACTTCACCTGCGGGAATTCGGCGAGGATCGCGTCCTTCATGGGCTTGAAGCGTTCGTCCAGCTCGTGTTTTTTCTCGATCGGCAATGTACAGCCTTCAGCAGTTCCGGATACCAGCGGGCGAGTGAAGCAGCCGCGTACATCCACGTCGAAGGTCATGTGTGGCACAAAGACGATGACCTTTACGTTCTGCTCGATGAGTCTGGCAATACGCTTTTTCACGACAGAAATGTAGAACTCGCCGTAGGGCGTATTGATCAACCCGTCAACAAGTGCGTATTTGACCGTGTTCGACTGCTTGATGATGTCGAAAATCAGGTCTTCCTGATGACCTGGGCGATAACCCGTGCAAGGGTCCGCACCCCCGGTGATGGTCTTGTCGGAGTAGTCCGGCGAGCCCACACCACATGCGCCGATGTTCAGGATGGTGTTATTGGCAAAGTCCTGGTTCTGGGCGAGGCCAGGATAAAGATGGTTCGCATAGCTGTTGCCGAACACCAGCAGTGATGGAGGTGCATCCTTGTTGGTCATGCAGAACCAGTAACTGAAGTCCTTGCGTTCGGCGTAGGGGTAGCGGTTCAGGCAAAGGTCGTTGCTGGCATATTTCCAGACCGGACCGACAAATTGATCCTGTACAGCGATGGTTTTCTGAATACTGCTGCGCCATGGCAGGCCGTTGTAGAAGTAACTCAGGTAGCCGGCAACACCCACTCCAATCATCAAGGCCACCAGGGCCGCAGTGCTGTTTCGGTTGCGACTTTTACGGACCGGCTTTTCGACAAACTGATAGGTCATCCATGCCAGGACTACTGCCGCGACAACCAGGGCGGTCCTGAAGCTCTCGCTGGGCGTGCCGTTCTCGATGATGCGTGCATAGGTCAGCAGGGGCCAGTGCCACAGGTAGAGCGGGAAGCTGATCAGGCCGATCCAGACGAACAGTCGATTGCCGAGGACGAATCTGTTCAGCAGTGCGTTGGGGCCTGCGCCAATCACCAGGGCGGCGCCCAGGGTGGGATACAGGGCTACCCAGCCAGGAAATTGATCAGCCTTGGTAACCGTAGCCAGGCCGTAGGCGATAAGTCCCAGGCCGGCGAAAGACAGCACATTGCTCAGCAGTGCGTTCTTCTTGAATCGTTTCGAAGGGAAGCAATGCAGGTAAGCCAGGATCGAGCCGATGATCAGTTCCCATGCCCGCGTATGAGGCATGTAGAAGGTGTAGGCCGGGTTTTCGCGGACGTTCATGATGTTGGCAATGAACGATGCAGCGAACAGAAGGACAGCCACGTAAAGCACATTGAAGCGCTTTTTCCAGGCGGCCCAGATAACCAGCGGCCAGACTATGTAGTACTGCTCCTCAATACCCAATGACCACAGGTGCAGGAAGGGCTTGGTTTCCGCGACGGTGTCGAAGTAACCGCTCTCGTTGAACAGTACGAGGTTGGCAACGAATCCTGCGCCACCGGCAATATGCTTGCCGAGCTGTTGGAACTCGTTCGTAAAGAGGGAAAACCAACCGAATGCATAGCTGCACAGCATGACCAGGAACAGCGCAGGAAATATCCGGTTAATACGCCGCGAGTAAAACTCGCCGATGCTGAATGTCCCTTGTTCGGCACTTTTCATCAAAATCGTCGAAATCAGGTAGCCCGAAATCACGAAGAAAATATCGACGCCTGTGAAGCCCCCGGGCAACAGCTCCGGGAACGCGTGAAACAGGACAACGGAGCCCACGGCAATCGCCCGCATGCCGTCGATGTCGGGCCTGTACTTCGGGTGGGAAAGGTGCTTTTCGGTGACCGGAGCACTCTGAGTTTTAAGCGAAGTCATTACTGGAACGAGCTCCTAACGCGATAGATTCCATTGCCGCTGACGCATGCGGTCCTGGTGCGGCGCTTCGAACGGGTCGAAAGTGGCGGGATTCTACAGGGGATGTTGGCTTGTGGGCAGAGCGGTTGTGAGAGAACGAGTCATAAGTATTGTCTTTAGGCTCAATGGCCTGATCGGTCGGCGGACAGCGACCGAAAGGGGCAGCATTGTGGGGGATGGGGGCACGTCAGCTGCAGTGTGAGCGGCACAGTGTTCCTCCCGGCAGTTCGGCCGCGCACGGCGCTCGCGCAGCGCTTGCGAGGCGACGATGGATGGCTCGGCCATAAGCTGGCGAATGGACGGTTTTTGTGGATAATGGCGCGGCGATATTTCCCTGGGTGCGAGTGATATTGATGTCGGAAATAAATATAAAAAAATATGACTATATTGATGCTATTCGAGGTATCGCTATCACGCTGGTTGTTCTTGTTCATGCGTCTCAATATGTAAAGCCCTTGAGTTCCTGGCTCCTGACAGTAATGGGCGAGGGTGCAAGTGGGGTCCAGCTTTTTTATGTCGCCAGTGCCATTACGTTGTGCATGTCATGGGTTGCCCGTAAAGGTAAGGATGTCTATCCGGTGCGCAGTTTTTATCTGCGAAGGTTGTTCAGGATTGCGCCGATGTTTTATCTGGCAATTGTTTTGTTTTTGATCCTGAACGGTACTGCGGCCTCCTATTTTGCGCCCAATGGCATCAGTTGGTGGTTCGTTCCAACGACCGCCTTGTTCCTCCATGGCTTTCACCCTGAGACCATCAACTCAGTGGTTCCAGGCGGATGGTCGGTGGCGGTGGAAATGACCTTTTATCTGGTTTTTCCACTGCTGATGTGTGTTCGCAAATTTTCTTACCTGTTGTTCATTCTGATTGCCTGTATCGTGCTGCAGCAATTCAACGCGCCGCTTTCCTCGATGATTTTTACTTACGAGGCGCCTCAGGCTTACCTGATTGAACGCTTTGCGTTTTTCAACTTCTTCAGCCAGCTCCCGGTCTTCATCATGGGCATCATGGCCTACCTGTTCCTGGTAAAAAACCAGGCCGTCGGTCTGAAAACCCTGTTGCTGGGCGGCGCTGCTTTTCTGTTGCTGTTACTGGAGTTCTGGCGTCCCGGCCAGACGTTTGTCCAGCATCATGTCGTGGCAGGTGGAATGTTTGCCATCTTCTCGATCTTCCTTGCTTACCGGCCCACGGTGTTGCTGGTCAATCGACTGACGGTGTTCCTCGGCAAGTTGAGTTTCAGCATGTACCTGGTACATATCGCTGTGCTGAAGATCCTGGGTAACACCCAGGTCAACCTCCTGTTCGGAAGCGGGAATCTGAACAGCCTCTTGTTCTTCTTGTTCGTGTTGACGTTGACCGCTGGCGTCTCGTGGCTCACCTATCGCTTTGTCGAGAAGCCGGGCATCGCACTGGGTCGCAAGTTGATCGACAAGCTTGAGGCGGGTCGCTCCAGCGCCGCAATCTACAAGAACATAGGGTAGGGGAGTTGTATGTCTCGCTTGACGCAGGATCAGTCACAGCAACTTGATTCGATCAGGGCACTTGCAGCCTTTGCGGTGTTGCTGGGTCATACCTACCAGACTCTGCTTTTACCAACGCTGGGGTCGTGGTTTACCCTGGTTGTCCTGGTGGCGCAATTTGCGGTGATGGCTTTCTTTGTGCTGAGTGGATTTCTAATCGGCAAGTCCGCCTGCAACAATGTTCGCAAGCATGGAGTTTTCAGCATCGGCGACTACACAAAGGCTCGCGTGCTGCGACTCTATCCGCCGTTGATTGCAGCGTTGCTATTGATGCTGTTCCTTGGTCTGATTGCCCCGCATTTCTTTCCTTCCGGTTCCAATGCGTTGCTGCCGATCGAGGGTGTCGATTTCATTCGCACAGGGTTTGTGACATCGACAGCCGATATCTGGGGAGCACTGACCTTCCTGAATGGTTTCAAGGTAGAAAATCCCTCAGCGAACAGTCCGCTGTGGAGTCTGTCGTTAGAGGCCTGGTACTACGTGATAGCGGCCGCCATCTTCCTGTGGCCTGGAAAGAAACTGCTGGCGCTGTTGCTTGTGGCCGCTACCGCTTTTGTCACCCATGGGAACTCATTGTTCTTCCTGCTCGCACCTGTCTGGTTTTCCGGCCTTGTGCTGGCCTTGATTCACCACCGTCACCCCGCAATGAATAGCCGGATTTACACCTGGCTCTTCCTGATAATGAGTGTCGCACTGGTCGCTGTGACGGCCGATGCCCTCTGGCGTGATCCATCGGGTAACGACGTGATCTATGAAAAGATCAACATGTTCCGGGTGGTTTCGGGGCTCTGGTTTGCCTGTTTCATGGCGATGTTGCTCGGCGGCAAGTTGAGGTTTTCGACCTGCCTGCACAAGCATGCGAGCTACTCGTACACCCTCTATGTCATCCATTTCCCGATCATGCTGTTCGCCCTTGGGGTGTTCCAGGTATTTGCCTACGGGTCCATTGTCAATTCGCTGATGGTAAGCATCGGGGTGGTGGTGGTTTCACTGGGCGCGTCTTGGTCGCTTAGCCGTTGGGTTGAGAACAAGGCCTTCATGAATGCAGCATTGCGCTCCGTCATGAAGCGAGCCGGCAGCAAAAAAACGGCTTGAAATGCTGGTGTTGAGGGCTGCGCTCGCGGTTTGCCGGGCGCAGGATGGTTACGCCATATGCCGGTCAAACAGTTGCGCGACCTCGGGCGCATGACTGCTCCCCAAGTCGTGTCCTGCGCCGGCCAGCACATGTAAGGTCGCACGGGGCAGCAGACCGGCGAGGTGCTCACCCACGGCCACCGGGCCGTTCGAGCGCTGCGCACACCGCAACGATACCGCCCATGGACTGCGCCACCAGTGTGGTGGGGTGGTCGATGGCTGGCAGCAGGTGGGTGACCAGGTTATCCAGGCTATTCGTCTGCGGGTCGGCCGGGGGCGGGCCGAACTTGGGCCAGCCGACTGCAACTGGCGCGCCGGGTGGGTGAGCTGCCGGGCGGCCGGGCGCTAGAAGTCGGTGTTGCCCGAGGCGCCGGGGAGGAAGATAAGTGTGGAGGGTTGGGTGGTCGTCAAAGTAGGCGCATTCCGATTGAACTCAGAACGCCAGCTTATAGCCAATCATCAACAGCATACCCGCCAGGCAAGGGCGCAGGACGCCGTCGGAAATGCGCCCGGTCAGGTGACTGCCCAGGTAGATGCCCGGCAAGGAGCCCAGCAGCAGGTAACCCAACAGCGACCAGTCCATGTTGCCCATGCTGGCATGTCCCAGGCCTGCGACCAGTGTCAAGGGCACGGCGTGGGCAATCTCGGTGCCGACCAGGCGACGGGTGACCAGGTAGGGATAGAGCAGGAACAGCGCCACGGTGCCCAGGGCGCCGGCACCGATGGAGGTGAGCGAGACCATGACGCCGAGGATGACGCCGGTGACCACGGTCAGCAGGTTGAGCGTTCTGCCGTTGAGGTGCCAACGGTCGCCGGCGTGCTTGTTGGCGAAGGCTTGCAGCTTGCTCTTGAACAGGATGGCCAGGGCGGTCAGCACCAGCACCACGGCCAGGCCCTGCTTGATGATAGCGTTGGCGGCCTGGGTGTCGGCGTCCAGGCGGCTGAGGAACCACAGGGTCAGGGCGGCGGCCGGTACGCTGCCCAGGGTCAGCCAGCCGGTGATCTTCCAGTCGATGTTCTTGTTCTTGCCGTGCACCCAGACGCCGCTGGCCTTGGTGATGGCGGCATAGAGCAGGTCGGTGCCGACGGCCGTGGCCGGGTTGATGCCGAACCACAGCAGGATCGGAGTCATCAGGGAGCCGCCGCCGACGCCGGTCATGCCGACGATGAAGCCTACAACCAGACCTGCAATGGTGAAGCCGAAAGAACCTACATCCATAGTCAACCTAACGCCCAACGTGCCCGTGATCGGATGGCAGCCAGCATAAAGGTTTTTTTATAGCCAAATAGACTAGTTCGTTATTAGGTTATAACTCTAGGTGGCTACGGCCGTCGTGTGACCGCGTTCGGACATTCGCTCGCTGACCGCCGCTTGGGGTTTTCCCTTATCATCCAGACCGAGTATTATCCAATCAGATAAGTCTGAAGATGTTTCCTACGCGGCGTGCACGCCATACACCTTGCCTTGGCCTTGATGCCCGCAATGTGATCTCCAGCACCAAGCATGATCCACCGATGACGTTTAACGACTGCCAAAGTTGAATTGGCCAGGCTTGCCGGCTGTCCGCAGGATGGGACGGTGCCAGTGGTTCTTAAAGGAATAGGTTTTGACAAAGCGTAAACAGGTTGCAATTGTTGGTTGTTCTTTCCGTTTTCCTGGCTCCACCACCAGCAGTTTCTGGCAAAACCTGATGACCGGGCGCGACCTGGTGACCCAGGTCGACGCCTCGCGCTGGGAGCATGCCGAGTTTCTGCACCCGGACAAAGCCAACCCGGCCACCAGCTACACCTTCGCCGCTGGCAGCCTGGGCGATGTCAGTGCCTTCGATGCCGGGTTCTTCAATATCTCGCCGCGCGAAGCGGCGGTGATGGACCCGCAGCAACGCCTGTTGCTGGAAATGTGCTGGGAAACTTTCGAAAACGCCGGGGTCAAGCCGTCGAGCCTGCGGGGCAGCAACTGCGGCGTGTACCTGGGGATTGCCAGTGTCGAGCAGGCCTATCGCCTGGTCGAAGACATGGCCTCGATCGATGGCGCCACCGCCACCGGCAACACCATGAGCATCGCTGCCAACCGCCTGTCGTTCTTCTACGACCTGCGCGGTCCGAGCATGGCCATCGACACCGCCTGCTCGTCGTCGCTGGTGGCCTTTCACCAGGCCTGCCAGGCAATCCTCTGTGGCGACATCGACCAGGCCGTGACCGGTGGCATCAGCCTGCACATGCACCCGTTCGGTTTCATGATCTTCGCCAAGGCGTCGATGCTTTCACGCACCGGCCGCTGCCACAGCTTCGATCAGAGCGGTGATGGCTATGCCCGTTCCGAAGGCGGAGGCCTGTTCCTGCTCAAGGACTACGACCAGGCCCTGGCCGATGGCAACCCGATCCTGGCGGTGGTGGCGGCCAGTGCGGTCAATACCGATGGCCGCAAGTCCAGCCTGACCCTGCCCAACGCCGATGCCCAGGCCGCCTTGCTCAAGGGCGCCTATGCCAAGGCCGGCATCGACCCTGCACAACTCGATTACCTTGAAGCCCATGGCACCGGCACCGCGGTCGGCGACCCGGTCGAGACCCGCGCCATCGGTGAGGCCCTGGGCCAGGCCCGTGGCGCCGGTAATCCGCTGCCGATCGGCTCGATCAAGAGCAACCTCGGCCACCTGGAAGCCGCCTCCGGCGTTGCCGGCCTGATGAAGGCCCTCAACTGCCTGGCCGAGCGCAAGGTTCCGGCAACCATCGGTGTCGAAGCACTCAACCCGACGATCGACTTTGCCGACCTCAACCTGGATGTGGTCACCGAGCCGCGCGCGCTCAAGCCTGAAGGGCAACTGACGGTCGGTATCAACTCGTTCGGCTTTGGCGGCGCCAATGCCCACGTCATTTTGCAAAGCGCCGAACCGCAACCTGCGCCTGCTGCGCCAAACCAGGCGCGTCGGCTGCCGTTGCTGCTCAGCGCCAAGGACGCCGAAGGCCTGCGCGCCACGGCCGAGCGTTTTGCCGACTACCTGGCCGCGCATCCCCAGACCCGTTACTACGACGTCGCCTATCAGGCCATGTTCCGCCGTGATGCCCACCCGCATCGCCTGCTGTTGATCAGTGCCGATCCGGCCGAATCCGCCCAGGCCCTGGCCGACTATGCCCAGGACCCGAGCCTCAGCGAGCTGAGTTCGGTGCTTGAGGCCGGGCAGGCGCTGGACAAGGTCCAGGGCCCTGTCTTCGTCTATTCCGGCAACGGTTCGCAGTGGCAAGGCATGGGCCGGGCGATGCTCGGTCATCCACTGTTCGACGCCGCGGTCGCCGAGGTCGATGCGCTGTTCCAGCCGCTGGCGGGTTACTCGCTGCGTGCCGAACTGATGGGCGAGAACGGTGACGACCGCTATGCGCGTACTGAAATCGCCCAGCCGGCGCTGTTCGCGTTGCAGGTCGCCGTCACCCGTGTGCTGGCGGCGCAGGGCGTGCATCCCCAGGCGGTGATCGGCCACAGCGTTGGCGAAGTCGCCGCGGCCTGGGCCTGCGGTGCCCTGAGCCTGGAAGACGCCACCCAGGTGATTTTCCACCGCAGCCGCCTGCAGGGCCTGACCCGTGGCAATGGCCAGATGGCTGCCGTGGGCCTGTCGGGTGAAGACACCGCTGCGGTGCTGGTGGAACTTGGCCTGGACGGGCATCTGGTGATCGCTGGCGAAAACAGCGCCCGTGGCGCCACCGTGGCGGGCTGCATCGAAGCCTTGAGCGAGCTGGAGCAGGTGCTCGGCGAGCGCCAGGTCTTCGCCCGTCGCCTGGCCCTGGACTATGCCTTCCATTCGCCGGCCATGAACCCGATCGAACAGCAGGTCATCAGCGACCTTGCGCACATCCGCCCGCGCACCGGCCGTATTCCGTTCTACTCCACCGTGGTCGGCGGCGAGCTCGACGGCGAGCGCCTGGACAGCCGCTACTGGTGGCAGAACATCCGCCTGCCGGTGCTGTTCCAGGGCGCGATGGATACGCTGGTGGGGCAGGGCTTCAACCTGTTCGTCGAAGTCGGCCCACACCCGATCCTGCGCACCTACATCACCGATGCCCTGGCCCAGCGCGAGGTGACCGGCCAGGTGATCGCCACCTTGCTGCGCAAGGACCACAGCCCGGCATTGCTGGAGCGCTGCCTGGCCAAGTTGCTGATCGCCGGTGTCGAGCCGGACTGGCAGGCGCATTTCCCGGTGGCCGGCGCCAACCTGCGCCTGCCCAACTATGCGTGGCAGCGCGACCGCTTCCAGTTGCCGGTCAGCCCCGAGTCGTCCGGCCTGTTGCAGCGCGAGCGCGTGCATCCTTTGCTGGGCTATGCGCTGGCCGATCGGGCCCTGGCCTGGGAAAACCGCCTGGATACCCAACTGTTTCCGACCCTGGGCGACCACAAGGTGGGCGAGTCGGTGCTGTTCCCCGGTGCCGGCTTCACCGAGCTGGCCCTGGCCGTGGCCCTGCTGCACCAGCCGGGTGAGTTCGTCGACATCGAGGAGCTGGAAATTCACAACCCGCTGCTGCTCGGCAGCGAAGGCAGCAAGAAGATTCGTGTCACCGTCGAGGAAGCCGACGGCACCTTGCGCATCGTCTCGCGTACCCTGGCCCAGCGTGAAGAGTGGGTGCAGCACGTGGTGGCGCGCCTGCCCGGCGAGGCGCGCGGGGTGATGCTCGGCGGTCGTGCCCCGGCACTGCCGCACCGCCCGGCGGACTTCAACGCCGAGCAGCATCTGGCACTGACCGCAGCGGTCGGCCTGAACTACGGTCCGGCCTACCAGGCCGTCTCGGCCGTCTGGGTGGAGCCGGCGCGCATTCTGGCCCAATTGAGTGTGCCGGCCGCCATCAGCGCCGAGCTGGCGTCGCTGCACCTGCACCCGGCCTTGCTCGATGGTGCCTTCCAGTTGATCACCGAACTGCTGGTCAGCCAGCCGGGCCGCAACAAGGGCCTGGCGTTCATTCCGGTCAAGTTCGGGCGCATCGCATTTGCCCGCGACGGTGGTGTGCCGTGCCTGGCCGAAGTCTGCCAGCTCAAGCGCACCGAGCATTCGTTGCTGGTGGATTTCGTCCTGTACGACGCGAACGGCGAAGCGGTGCTGTGCATCAAGGAGGCGCGCTTCCGTGGCGTGCGCCTGCAGCGCGATCGCTCCGGCGACATCAAGCACCTGGCCCATGTCGGCGTCGCCGCGCCAGGTCAGGTCGTGCCGCTGCTGCGTGAAGCCCCGGTCGGCACGGCGCTGGCAAATCATCTGCAAGGCCTTGCCGATGAGCCGGTGCAGGTGCGCTACCTCAACGAGGTCGAGCCGCTGCTCGATGCCTTGTGTTCGAGTTTCATGCTCGACTTGATCGAGCAGACCGGTGGCCGCCTGAGTGCCGAACAGGTTGCCCTGTGGTCGCAGCAGGATGCAGTGCCGGGTGACTACCTGGCGACCTTGCTGCGCCATGGCCTGGAAGACGGCAGCCTGCGTCGTGATGACGAGGGTGGCTGGCAGCTTGCCGATGCAGGCGAGCGCCCGGCGTCCGAGGCGATCTGGCAGGAGCTGTTCCAGAGCTACCCGGAACATTTCCAGCTGATTCACTCGGTGGGCCGTATCGGTCGCCACCTGCAGGCGCTGCTCGACGGTCGCCAGGCACTTGAAGCACTACTGCCGCGGGAAACCAGCGGCGCCAGCCTGGCGCGCCTGGTGCTGGGCGCGGCCGGTCAGCAACGTCTGCTCGCCGGCCTGCGCCAGACCCTGGCCCAACGCCTGGATGCATTGCCGACCGGGCAACGCCTGCGGGTGCTGGAGCTCGGCTTTGGCGGGCCGTCCTTTGCCGAGTCGCTGTATGCCGCTGTCGATTTTGACCGGGTGGACTACAGCTACTGCGTGCAAGAGCCGGAACTGGCGCAGATGCTGCGTGACGAGTGCCCGGCGCTGGAAATCCTCGGTTTCGATCAACTGGCTGCTGCCGGTCGCTACGATTGGGTGCTGGTGCCGACTGACCTGGCGGCATTGGACAGCATTGGCGCTGCGCTGCGCCAGGTCTCGGTCCAGCTCAACCCCCATGGGCAACTGGCGTTGCTGGCGCAGTACCCGGCGCGCTGGGCCGATTTCGTCTTCGGTGCCCAGGCCGACTGGTGGCTGGCGGGTCCCGAGCAGGCCTTGTCGCGCCAGCAGCGTCCAGGCTTCTGGCAGCACGAACTGCAACGTCATGGCCTGACCTTGGTCCACACTCTGGAAGCCCTGCCAGGCAATGGCTGTGGCAGTTACCTGATGCTCGCTGGCAAGCCGGCGGACAGCGCTGCGCCGCTGGCACCGATCGTCTCTGAACACTGGGCCTTGCTGGCCGAGGCCGGGCAGGGCGCCGCCGAGCAATTGGCCCGTCGCCTGCGCGAGCAGGGCCAGCAGGTCAGCCTGCTGGTGCCAGGTGATGCCCGGTCGCTGGCGCAGCAGCTCGCTGCGCTGGATCAGCCGCCGCAGCAGCTCGTGCACCTGGCCGGCTTCGATACCGTCCAGGGCCTGGATGTCCAGGGCGAGCGCTGCATGCAGGCCGCAACCCTGGTCCAGGCATGCGAGTCGCTGGGCCTGACCCCGAACTGCTGGCTGCTGACCCGTGGCGCTGCCGCTCACCTGTACACCCGTGACAGCGCGCAGCCGGTGGATGCCATCGCCGACGCCGCGCTCTGGGGCTTTGGCCGGACCCTGGCGAACGAGTCCGCCAGTTGCCCGATCCGTCTGCTCGACCTGGCCCATGGCGCATCGATCGACAGCCTGGTTCCGGCCCTGCTGCACGCCGACGCTGAGACCGAAATGGCCATCAGCGCAGTCGGCTTGCGCTACGTGCCGCGCCTGCGCGTGCTGGCGGAGCAGGCACGCGCCGTTGACGCGGACGATCAGCGCATCAGCCTGGGCTTCGACCTGCCTGGCCAGTTGCGCAACCTGCGCTGGGAAGTGCGGGAGCCGCGCCTGCCGGCGGCGGATGAGCTGGATATCGCCGTACGGGCCACCGGCCTGAACTTCCGCGACGTGATGTTTGCCCTCGGCCTGTTGTCTGACGAAGCCATCGAGAACGGCTTCTCGGGCCCGACCCTGGGCTTTGAATTCTCCGGCGTGGTGCAGGGCAAGGGTGCCGAGGTGCTGGGCGATTTCGCCCCGGGCGATCGTGTGGTCGGTTTCGGCCCGTGCAGCTTTGCCAACCGCCTGGTGACCAACGCCAACGCTGTGGCGCGAATTCCCGACGGCATGTCGTTCGAAGCGGCGGCGACCATCCCCAGTACCTTCTTCACCGTCTATTACGCCCTGCATTACCTGGCGCGCCTGGAGCCGGGCGAGAAAGTGCTGATCCACGGCGCCGCCGGCGGCGTGGGTATCGCCGCGATCCAGGTGGCCAAATGGTGCGGCGCCGAGATCTACGCCACCGCCGGCAGCGACGAGAAGCGCGACTTCCTGCGTCTGCTCGGTGTCGACAAGGTGTTCGATTCGCGCTCCCTGGCCTATGCCGATGAAGTCCTGGCGATGACCGGCGGGCGTGGTGTCGACGTGGTGCTCAATTCCCTGGCGGGCGAAGCGATCAACCGTAACCTGCGGGTGCTCAAGCCGTTCGGTCGATTCCTTGAGCTGGGCAAGCGCGACTTCTACCAGAACACGCGCATCGGCCTGCGGCCGTTCCGCAACAACATCAGCTACTTCGGCATCGACGCCGACCAGTTGATGAGCGAGCGCCCGCAGCTGACCCGGCGCCTGTTCGGGCAGATGATGGCGTTGTTCGAGCAAGGCATCCTGCACCCGCTGCCGTTCCGCGAATTCGATGCCAACCAGGTAGTCGAGGCGTTCCGCTACATGCAGCAGGCGCGACAGATCGGCAAGATCGTGGTGACCTATGGCAACCCGATCGAGCAACGGGTGGACACCCGCGAGCAGCCGCAGCAGCACCTGCATCTCGAGGGTCAGGCCACCTACCTGGTCACCGGTGGCCTGGGTGGTTTCGGCCTGCGCACGGCCCAGTGGCTGGTGGACAAGGGCGCGCGGCACCTGGTGCTGCTCGGCCGTCGCGGCCCAGCCAGTGTCGAGGCGCAGCCGAGCCTGGCCGCCTGGCAGGCCCAGGGCATCGATGTGCAGGCGCTGGCCTGTGACATCACCGACCCGCAGCAACTGCGCACCGTGTTCGAACGCATCGCCGCCACGCCTTACCCGTTGCGCGGCCTGGTGCACGCCGCGACGGTGATCGACGACGGCCTGATCCGCAACCTCGATGCCGGCCAGCTGCAGCGTGTGCTGGAGCCCAAGGC
Source organism: Pseudomonas sp. NPDC090755 (assembly GCF_044769005.1). Lineage (NCBI taxonomy): Bacteria > Pseudomonadati > Pseudomonadota > Gammaproteobacteria > Pseudomonadales > Pseudomonadaceae > Pseudomonas > Pseudomonas sp. NPDC090755. Next base: position 93,977 of record NZ_JBIVXC010000008.1, read on the forward strand.
CAAGGGCGCGCAGTACCTGCATGAACTGACCCACGGGCTGGCCCTGGACTTCTTCGTGATGTTCTCTTCGGCCACCACCCTGTTCGGCAACCCGGGCCAGGCCAACTACGTGGCGGCCAACCACTGGCTCGAAGCCCTGGCCCGCCATCGTCGCGCCCAGGGCCTGGCGGCCACGGCGGTGCTGTGGGGCGCCATCGACGATGTCGGCTTCCTGGCCCGCAACGAGCAGATCAAGGATGCCCTGCAAAGTCGCATGGGGGGTGCAGCGCTGCGCGCTGACGTGGCCCTGGCGCACCTGGAGCGGATGCTGCTGGCCGGCGACGACGGCATCGGCGTGCTGGAGCTGGAATGGAAAGCCTTGTCGCGCTTCCTGCCGAGTGCCGCCACCCCGCGCTTCCTCGAACTGGTCCGCGCCCACGGTGGCGAACAGGACGATGAGGGCGATGCCCAGGACATCCAGCGCCTGCTCGCCGAGCTGGACGATGAGCAGGTGCTGGAGCGTTTCGTCGAGCTGCTCAAGCATGAAGTCTGTGAAATCCTGCGCCTGCCGGCGGCCCGCCTGGACACCCAGCGGCCGTTGCAGGAGCTGGGACTGGACTCGCTGATGAGTGTCGAGTTGGTCGTGGCGCTGGAAGAGCGCTTCGGCATTCGCCTGCCGGTGATGGAGCTCAGCGAAAGCTCCAGCATCGACAAGCTCAGCGTGCGCATCCTGGAACTGCTGCGTGGTGAGGCGGCTGACGCCCCGGCGTCGGCGAGCCTGGCTGCGAACGTGCTGGCCCGCCATGGCAGCGAGCTGAGCCCTGAACAAATCGCCGAGCTGAACGCGGAACTTGCGGACACGGCTGCGGCCCCTGACCGTTTGATTGAATGATGTCTGACCGAGTGAATCTGCAATGACTGCAAAAACGCCCTCCGGCCTGAATGCCGGCATCAAGCAACGGCTGATCGAACAAGCCTTGCAACGCCGTCGTAGCGAGGCGGGCGACTCGGCCGGCGGCGCCACCCTGGAGCAAGTGCAACAGGCGTCGCTCAAGGTGCCGGAAGCCTTCTATCGCTTCGACCAGCACCCCGGTTACCAGCAGTTGCGGGTGATGCAGCAGGGCGCCGCACGCCTGGGCCTGGCCAACCCGTTCTTTCGTTTGCACCAGGGTACGGCGGGTGCCGAGACCCGGATTGGCGAGCGCGAGTATCTCAACTTCGCCAGCTACAACTACCTGGGTTACTCCGGCCACCCGCAGGTGGCCGAAGCGGCCAAGGCGGCGATCGATCGCTACGGCACTTCGGTGTCGGCCAGCCGCCCGGTCTCCGGTGACCGTCCGTTGCACCGTGAACTGGAGCGCGCCCTGGCCGACCTGTACGAGGTCGACGATGCGGTGGTGCTGGTCAGCGGCCATGCCACCAACGTCACCACCATTGGCTACCTGTTCGGCCCGCGCGACCTGGTGCTGCATGACGAACTGATTCACAACAGCGTGCTGCAGGGCATCCAGTTGTCCGGTGCACGGCGCCTGAGCTTTGCCCACAACGACTGGCAGGCGCTGGACCGTATCCTTGGCGAGCAGCGCCAGCACTTCGAGCGGGTGCTGGTGGTGGTAGAGGGTATCTACAGCATGGACGGCGACTACCCGGACCTGCCGCGCTTCGTCGAGCTCAAGCGCAAGCACAAGGTCTTCCTGATGGTCGACGAGGCACACTCGCTGGGCGTGATGGGCGCCACCGGCAAAGGCATCCGCGAGCATTTCGCCCTGGCCGGCGACGATGTGGACATCTGGATGGGCACCTTGAGCAAGACCCTGGCCAGTTGCGGTGGCTACATCGCCGGCAACACGGCGCTGATCGAGCACCTGAAGTTCCTTGCGCCGGGCTTTCTCTACAGTGTCGGCATGCCGCCTGCGGTGACCGCCTCGGCGCTGGCGGCCTTGCAGTGCATGGCCCATGACCAGGCACGGGTGCAGACCCTGCAGGCCCGTGGTGAACTGTTCCTGCGCCTGGCCAGGGCGGCCGGCCTGGACACCGCCACCAGCACCGGGCTGGCCGTGATTCCGGTGATCACCGGCAGTTCGTTCAAGGCCGGGCGTCTGTCCAGTGCGCTGTTCGAGCGCGGCATCAATGCCCAGCCGATCCTCTACCCGGCGGTGCCGGAGCACGCGGCGCGCGTGCGTTTCTTCGTGTCCTGCGAGCACACCGAAGCGCAGATCACCCGCACCGTGGCCATCGTCGCCGAAGAAATGGCGAGGTTGTAGAAACAACTGTCTTCGTGGGAGGCGGCGTCCATCGGTGTGGATACCGTCTTGCCCGTCACCACGCAGTCGATCGCAGGCTTCGCCAGCTCCCACAGGGGACGGTGGATACCGAACCCTTGTGGGAGCCGGCAACGCCGGCGATGGCCACTGAACGCCAATTCCCTGTAGCCGCTGCCGAGGAACGAGGCTGCGATCGACTGCAGAGCAGTCGCCATCAGCACACCTTGTTCCTTCTGACGCACGCAGCCGCCAGATTTTACGGCCGTTTCACGGCCGATCGCCGCCTGGCGGCAGCGGCTACACCATAGTGGCGCTTTGGTCAGATCCAGGGCTTTTCGTAGGCGTTGAGCCGGTCGATGAAACGCCAGTGGCTGCGTTTGTCGAAGCCCATCAGGCGCTTGAGGCGGATGTCCCAACGCATGTGATGATTGGCGATCCAGGGCAGGGCGAACAGGTGGGCACCTCGCCACGGGATGAACGGATTGCGCCGCAGGCTGGCGTAGATTTCCACCCGATGGCTGGGGTTCAGGCTCGGGCAGCGGGCATGGAAGCCCGACGTGTCGGCCACCACCAGGGTGTTGGCCGGTACCGCGAAACGCCGGGGTGCCGGCAGGCCCAGCCCGGCCAGTTGCTCTTCATGAATCCGGAATGAACCTTCACGGTGCATCTGCTCCGTCGAGCGCGCCGCGCCCAGGCTCTGTTGATATTCCCAGGCCAGGCGCTGCGGTGTCAGGCGATGGGAGCCGGGCACATAGCTGAATGGGCCCTGGTCGTCCGCCACGTCATCGAGGAACAGCCAGGCCTTGGCGGTCGGGTGGAAGGTGTCGGCATGCAGGCGGGTCTGTGGGTCCTGCTCGGCAGTGGCCTCATCGATCACGATCGATTGCAACTGGTAGGTGATGCCGCCGGTGTTGGACGAGGCATAGGCGATCAGGTCGCGCACGCCCTGGTCGGCGACGAAGGCGGCGCTGGCCGGGTTGTGCTCCAGTACATCCTGGTCGAGGCTGACGCGCCGGGTCACCGCCTTGCCCTGGCGCATCTCCCAGCCGCGGCTGCGCAGTTCACCCAACTCGGCACGCAGGGCGGCGAACTGTTCAGCGGGCAGGGCGTTCTTGCGGACGAAAAAGCCCTGTTCCTCGAAACTCGCCAGTTCCGTGGCGTCTATCCGTGGCGCCAGCGCCCGGCGGCGCAGGTTGGCCATGGCCATGGCCAGCTGGCGACGTTGTACGTGCAGGCCCAGGGCGTTGAGCCGGGCGCTGCCGATGACCGGGTTGTTCTCGAATGACTTGGCGTGCGTCAGCAACTGCAGGCAGTGCCAGGGCAATGCCGCATAACGGCCCAGATCCTTCAATGATGCAGGCATGGTCTAATCCTTCAGAGGGAGCGTTGCCCGAGCGTGGCCGAGCATGGTCCGGGTGTAATTGCGCAGCGGCAACAGGCGCGGATGGTGCACCAGGCGCTGCGGGCCAGAGGCAGACAAGCATGACAAGGCATGCCAGGCATCGCAGGGCAAGGCTTGCTGGGGGTCGGCATAGCGCGCATAGCGCAACAGGGCGCCGGCTACCAACTGGTCCAGGGTCAGGCGCCGGGTACGGCGCGGCAAGGGGTGGTGGTCGCGGGTCAAGCCCCAACCGGCATAGAAGGGCGTGCCATAGGTGACCACGGTCAGGCCGCGTAGCAAGGCTTCGAAACCCGAGGTGGAACTGAGGGTATGGACTTCGTCGACCTGGTCGTACAGGCGGGCGATGTCGGCACCGGGCAGCACCTGGTCGGCCAGCGCCAGCAGCCTGTCGTCGGTGACCGAGCCCTGGCGCTTGCCAGCCTCGACATCCGGGTGGGGCTTGTAGACGATCCAGGCGTCCGGGGCGCTGGCGCGTACCTGGGCGAGCAGTTCGAGGTTGTCGTGCAGGGCGCCGACGCTCAAACGCAGCGAGGCGTCGTCCTCGACCTGGCCGGGCACCAGGATCCGGCGCTGGCCGGGGCGGGCGGTCACTTGGCTGGCGGCATCGCTCTTGAGGTTGTACTTGCTCACACCCAGGGCCACGACCCGCTGGCGCAGCGCGGCGGCTTCGGCCAGGGTGGCGGCATCGAATGGCGCCTGTTCCAACAGGCGCTCCAGGTCGCTGGCGGTGCTGGCGTCGAAGTGCATGCCGTGGCGGTCGAGCACCAGCGACAGGGCCGGCGCGTTCAGGGCGCCCAGGCCGTTGGAGCGCAGGAAGCCATCTTCAACCCGCCACAGCGGCACCTTCAGGGCGGCGGCGCGGTCCTTGAGGTCGGCCGGTTCGCGGGCGGCCCAGACCAGCACCTTGCCACCCTTGGCGGCGACTTTGCTCAGCAGCGCCGGGCTGTCCACGGCGAAGTCCAGACGGCCCCAGCGGCTGCTGAAGAAGCGGCGGATATTGTGCTGCTTGTGACGCTTGACCCCCAGCACGGTGATGGGACCGGCGAACTCGGTATCGCGGGCTTTCTTGTTCGCCAGTTGCCGGGCCACGGTGAGGGCGTCGGTGAGTTGGCCGGTCAGTGGGTCGACGTAGCGGCAGTAGCGCAGGTAGGCCGCGGCCACCAGTTGCACCAGGTCCGGTCGCCCTTGGCGCCTGGGAATCGGCATGCGGTCGTCGGTCAGGCCCCAGCCGGCATAGAACGGCAGGCCGAAACAGGTGACCGGCACGCCCTGGATCAGGGCTTCGAGACCGGCCTGGCTGGTGCCGATATAGACCCGGCGCGCCCGCCGGGCCAGAGAAGCCCAGGACACCGGCCGCGACTCCAGGGTGACGCCACGGGCGGTGGCCGCCGCCAGCAGGCAACTGGGTTTGTGCCCACCGACGCAGTCGGGGTGAATGCGCACCCGCACCTCGGCGTCCGGGTTTTCCGCCAGGGCCGCATCGAGCATGCGCACGTAGTCGGCTTCACACAGGCCGCCACCGGGAATCGAGTAGTCGCCGGCGGTCTGGTCCACCACCAGCACCAGCGGCCGCTCGCGACCCAGTGGGTCGTCGGCGGACAGGTCCGGCACGTTGTTGTACTTGCCGATGCCGCTGCTGCGCATCAGGGCGATCAGCTGGCGGGCGTGGTCCAGCTCGCCGGGGCTGAGAGCGTCCGGATCCTGCAGGATGTTTTCCAGTAGCGAAGGGCGATCGGCCAGGTAATGAATGCCCACCGGATCGATCACCAGCGACATCGGCGTGTCGCCTTCCACACCCAGCGACGAAGAGCGCAGAAAGCCGTCCTCGATGGCGATATAGGGCAGGCCCCACCGTTGGCACAACACCCGGGCTGGCGCCGAGGAATCCTTGTAGCCGATCCCGGCAATCGCTTTCAGGCCCGCCGGCGCCTTGCGCCCGCGTCGCCACAACCAGAACGGCTGGCCTTCGGGCTGGAGGAACTGCGGCAGGTGCAGGACCTTCCACGCCACCCACTGGGACATGATGCCGATCCAGCCCGGGCCGGGTACCAGGGGTTGCAGGTCGATCGCAGGTGCGTCGCGGTGGTTCACAGCGCAGGCTCCGCTCGCCGGTGCATGCTGCGCACGGGCGGGAAGGGCACCCAGCGCTTGCGCAGCAGACGAAAACCATTGTGCAGGTACAGGTCGCGGGCGCGCTGATTGTCCAGCGGTACTTCCAGGTACACGTCCTTGAAGCCGTCCTGTGCGGCATGGGCGCAGCAGGCCTGCACCAGGGCCGAACCGACGCCCTTGTTGCGCGCGCTCTTGTTCACCCGCAGCCCGTACAACAGGAACGAATATCGCCACTCGCGGTACTCGCTCAGGCAGAACGCGGCAAAGCGCAGCCAGCCCTGGAACCGGCCGAACTCCTCGACGAAGGGTTGTGCACGCAGGGCGAAGGGGCCGCGCAGGTGATGCTTGAAGGCGACATAGCCCAGCGCCTGGTCCTCCTCGAAGGCCAGCAGTACCCGGTCCCAGTGAATGCTGTTGCCCAGCAGGCGCTGGCGACAGGCGGTGTCGCCGAGGATGAAAGCCAGCGAGCCGCGGCCCTGGGTCACCACGCGCGACAGCGCAGGGTCGGCAGTGCGTTCCGGCGCCAGGCTCGAGCCGAGCACGATCTTCAGCACGGTATCAGGCTACCCCGGCGACGGCGGCGGGCGTGCGCAGGTCCGTGGCGCAGCTCAGCAGATGGCTGGACAAGGCCTCGACCCGCAGCGGGCAAGGACGGGCATCCTGCTTGCGACGGTTCGACCAGATCAGGTAGTCGGTATCGCCGGCCGGCGCACCGATGGCCTGGTAGACATCGGGCAGGATAGGAACATGGTCGCCAAAGAAACACAGCAGCGCCTCGCGAGGATGGTCGAGCAAGGTAGCGCGCAGCTTGCCCAGCATGCAGTCGGCGTTGGCGATATGGCGCAGGTAGGGGGCCAGGTCGTCCATGCCGGCCAGCAGCGGGCGGTCGAACCAGGTGGGCAGCTCGTCCGTTTCCACCTGTTCCAGGTGCAGCGGGCCGTGGTTTTCCATGGTCACCGCATGGATGAACAGTGGCTGCTGGCGGGCCGGGTCCTTAAGCAGTTCGCCGATCTTGTCGGCCACGGCGCAATCGCCAATGAACGGTCCGGCTTTTTGCCCGGCGTTGAAACTGCGCACATCGATGAATTCATCGAACCCCAGTGCCGGCAGCACTTTGTTCCGACCATAGAAACTGCCGTCGTAAGGGTGGATGCAGATCGTGCGATAGCCCAGGGACTTGAGGTGCGCGGCAATGCTTGGCAAACCCTGGCGCGCCAGGACCCGATAGGGATTGAAACGGTGCACGCCGAGGCGCTCGCCCGGGATGCCGGTGAGGTAGGCGAATTCGGTACGGACCGTGTTGGCGCCCCAGGCGGCTACCTGCAGCTTGCCCCGGGCCAGGGCTTCGCCGGCCAGGCGGTCGTACTCGCCGAGAACGTCGCGCCTGACCCCGGGCCACAGGTCGCGCACATCGAAGAACGATTCGCTCTGTACCGATACCAGGTCGGGCAGGGGCTCACCCAACGGGGTTGCCGCGGGTGCGGCGAAGGGCGAGCCCAGCGCGCTGCGATCGACCTTGGCACGGGCAGCCCAGAAGTAACGCCACAGGCTGGCAGCCAGCCCCCAGCGACGGATATCGGCCGCGGCATCGAAGCTTGGGGTGTCGCGGCGATGGCCGAGCTTCAACAGCAGCATGCCGGCCAGGCCCAGCCACAACGCATCGAGGCGCGCGCTGGCAGCCGGCAGCTCGAAACTCAGCCCGGCCCACAGGTAGGCGACGAACCCGGCCGCCAGTACCGCCGCCTTGCCGAAGCCGAAGAACGGCAGGTACAGGCGCGGAAAGCGCACCGCATCGCTGAAGTACTCGAAGTCGGCACACACGAACGGCTCGCGCAACGAATGGTACTTGGCATTGCTGACCATCACGATCAGCAGCCACACCAGCAGCACATTGACGCCGCTGAACAGCGGGCGTGCGGTCAGCCCGTACAGCAACGCCAGGCTGACGCACCAGGCGCCGGCGTGCAGCCACCAGCAACTCAAGGGGCGGCGCAGCGCCGGGCGGGGGACCAGCAAGCGTTCGATCAGCACGGTGAGCAGCAGGCCGAACACACCGACCTGGAGGATGGACAATTCACTCACTGTAATTCAGACCACGCAGGATGAACGAAGAAAGACGTTGTGGAATCACCCCCAGCAACCAGGTGCCAAGGTTCAGCGGGAAGGGGAAGCTGATGCGCGCCTGGTTGGCTGCCAAGCCGCGCTTGATGCGTCGGGCGGCTTTTTCGGCAGTCCACAGGAAGGGTTTGGGGCCGGGCATTTCGAAGCACATTTTCGACTCGACATAGCCGGGCACGATCACGTTGAGCTTCACCCCCTGGGGTGCCAGCCAGTCACGCATCGCCTCGCCGTAGACGCGGATCGCCGCCTTGCTGGCGCTGTAGGTGGGTGTCACCGGCAGGCCGCGCCAGCCGGCCAGCGAGCTGAACAGGGCGATCTGGCCTTCGCCGCGGGCGCGCATGGCCGGCAGCGCCGCGTCGACCGTGGCCAGCGCCGCAGTGACGTTGACGTCCAGCAGGGCGCGACTGTCGTCCCAGCACTCCGGCTCGCCATTGCTGCCCACCGCCGTATTGAGCCCGGCACCGACCAGCACCAGGTCCGGTTGCTCGGCCTCGCTGACCCGGCGGACCATCGCCCGCAAGGCCTCCAGGTCACGCACGTCCAGTGCTTCGAGCAGCACCCGGGCGCCAAGGGCGCGGCATTCGCTGGCCATCTCTTCCAGGCGCTCGAGGCGCCGGCCCTGCAGGATCAAGGTCACCCCGGGAGCCGCGTAGGCGGGCGCCAGGGCGCCGCCGATACCGCCGGTGGCGCCGGTGATGAGGATGCAGCGGGGCGTAGAACGGTGGGTCATAGGTAGTTTTCGATTCTTGATTTTTTTGCCAGCAATACGTCCAGGCAATTGTTCACGGCCATGTCGATGCCGCAGCGGGTATAGAAGCCGCCATTGACTTGGGTGGTGTGGATGACGGTGTTGCGAAAATGATGGAACAGGCCCATGTCCGGGGCTTGCGGATGCTGCCAGAAATCGTCGAGGCTGCCTTGGTGGGTCAGCCCGGGCATGGCGTAGATCGGCTCGGCCAGGGTGAAGGTCGGACGCTTGTGCAGCAATGCCGAGGCTCCGGCGGTGCTGTTGACCGTGATCATCCCGGCAATGTGCGAAAGCAGCGTCGGCATGTGCCCGCTGGCGAGATAATCGACCCGGTCGCTGACCCCGTACTGCTGCGCCAGTGCCTGGGTAATGCGCTTGTAGTTCACCAGGCCCGGGCTCAGCGGATGGTTCTTCACCAGCAGCCGCGCCGAGGTCGGTGCATGGGCGGCGAACGAGGCGATGACATGGTCGATGACTTCGAACATGTTGGCGAAGGGCGAGTGATCCTTGATCTGCGAATCGCTGTCCAGTTGCAGCGGCAGCAGGAAGGCCGGGCGCTTCTCCCGTGCCACTTCGGCCACCAGGGCATCGTCGCGACGCGCGGCCAGCAGCAGGCGCACGCCCTGGCGGATGAAACCTGCGTACTCCTTGGCTGCGCTATAGGGTGCATGGGTGCGGTAATGCGGGAAGCACAGTGTGTTCAGTGCGCCGCCGCTGTGATAAAGCACATCATGGGCGGCGCGGGCAGCGAAGGACAGTTTGAACGGCGTGCCATTGCCATAGCGCTCGATGTGCTTGCCGACTTCGCGGTACCAGGCCGGGTCACGGGGCAACAGGGAGTTGTTGTTGACGCCGTCACGTTCCAGCGTGATCCAATAAGGGCGGAAATAGCCCTCTTCGAATACATGCACGCGAATGCCCAGTTGCCGGGCCAGAGTCACGGCAGGGCGATGCACCGGGCGGCAGTCGCCGAACAGCACGACATCGGTGATGCCGAGGTCGTTGAAGCGCTGGCGATAGAAGTCTTCCAGCTCGTGCGCACGCGCCGAAAAGAGGCTGCGAGTCCCCGAGCTGTACAGCACGTCACCGACGTTGAAATTGATCCGGTGCACACGTTGATCGCGCGCGCGCAGGGCTTTGGCCAGCCGGTCGAAGAACGGCGAGCTGACCCCCTGCAAGAACAGAAAACTGTTGCGGCCGCAGGGTGGAAGAGGGCATTCCGGTGCCCGCGCTGTCAGTTTTTCGGGCGACGGATGCCCAACAAACTGCTCAAGCGCTCTATCAAGTCCTGCCATCTGGATGTTGCTCCTGACTGCGGTAACGCGTGCCAATTCTGTAATTCGTAAAGGGTCTGTTCAGCCGTGGTAAAGCGATTGGTGATGCGGCTGACGTAGGTCGGGTACAACAGCAAGGTGCCTGCCACCAGTTGATCCAGGCACAGTGTCCGTGAGCGCCTGGCCTGAACGTGCGAGTGCAGGTCAAGGTCGCGGGTCAGGCCCCAGCCGGCATAGAACGGCTGGCCGTAGGTGGTCACAGGAACGCCGCGCAACAAGGCTTCAAAGCCAGATTGGGAAGTCAGTACATGGACCTCGTCGACGCTCTCCAGCAGCTGCTGGAAGGGGCTGTCGCCGATGATTTCGTCGCACCACTGCACGGTCTGTGCTTCGTCGGCGCCTTGCGCGCGGGTGCCGGCCAGCACCTCCGGGTGCGGCTTGTACAGCAGCCAGGCATCCGGGTTGCGCTCACGCACGGCCTGGAGCAATTGCAGGTTGCTGTGAATGCGATGGGCGCCGAAGCGGATCGAGGCGTCATCTTCCACCTGGCCGGTGACCAGGATCACCCGTTGCGCCTGGGGCGGTCGCTGCCAGCTGCTGCCGGGCAGGTTGTACTTGGTCAGGCCGGCGCGGCAGATCGCCAGGCGCAGGGCCCGGGCCCGGTCCAGCAGCGCCTGGTCGAAGGGGGCGGTGAGCAGGATGCGTTCCAGGCGCGAGGTGCGTGTGGCGTCGTAATAGATGCCGAGGTCATCGACCACCCAGGAAAGCGGACGTGCCTTGCCTGCACCAAGACCGACCGAGCGCAGGAAGCCATCCTCGACTCGATTGATCGTTTGCGAATGGGCCGCCAGCTGCGCATCGTGCTTGCAGCCCCAGGACACCACGGGCAGGCCCTGGCTCAGTGGTTGCTCGGGTTTGACGAAGTGGATGGCGCTGCCGTCGAAGAACAGCTTGACCAGTGGTTCCTTCCAGCGGCTGAAGCCCAGCATCTGGACGGCGCCCGGCAGGGCACTGCGATGGCGACGCTGCAGGCCGAGCCAGTGCATCAGTACTTCCGGCTCGCAAGGCTGGCCGCGCTCGGGGCAGACATAGCGTGGATAGCGCACCAGGCTGGCATGGATCAACTGTGCAAGGCTTGCCGGCTGACGCCGCGAAGGTGGCGGCAGGCGGTCATCGGTCAGGCCCCAGCCGGCATAGAACGGCATGCCCCAGGTGTGCACCGGTACATTCCACAACAGCGCATCGAAGCCCAACTGCGAGGTCATCACATGGACAGCGCGCATGCGTGGCAGCAGCTCGGCCGGATGAACATTGCGGGCCAGCACCTGCACCCGTGGATGACCCGCCAGCGCCGCCAGGTCGAAATGCCCGCGCTTGCGGCCCGCCACTACGTCCGGGTGGACCTTGAGCAGCACGGTGCTGGTGGGATAGCGCGCCAGGGCGGCATCGAGCATGGCCTTGAAATCGGCGGGGCCGGCGCCTTGCAGCGAGGCGTCGGCGCAGGTCTGGTCGGCCACCAGCACACAGTCGGCGGGCAGCTCCAGTGCTTCGATGCGTGCGTCGTTGTACTTGGAGACCCGCTGTTGTTGCCACAACTGTTGCAGCGCCAGGGCGCGTTCGCTTTCGCTGGCGGTCAGCGGTGTGGCAATCAACTGCTCCAGGCGCGACGGCGCACTGGCGTCGTAGTAAATACCGACATCATCGACGATCAGCGACAGCGGCGGGTCATCGGCGCCCAGGCCCACGGAGCGCAGGAAGCCGTCCTCGAGGGTCAGGATTGGTCGCTGGCTGCTGGCGGCCTCGGCCATGGCCTTGATTGCGCTGGGCTTGCGTCCCCAGGCCATCACCCAGTCGGCGTCGTTCACATCGCGCACAGTGCCGTTGTGCAGCGCGAAATCGGGCAGCAGCGAGGGCAGGGTGGCTATGCGTTGAGCGCCTTTGGAGAGGATCAGCAAACGCGGGCGAGGAGCAACATCATCCATGAACGAGAAGCGAAAATCCGTTTAAGTGCGTGACTGCGCCAAGGCGGCTCCTGTGGAACATGCCGATGGAAAAAGTTGGCGCGCAAAGATCCACACATATTAACAATTGGCCGGCTGAATTTGTGGATAAATATGTGCGTCAGATCAGATATTTCCTACGCTCGGTTGTTGTGCCCGCTTCAGAGCAAGCCGAGCAGGTAGTCGTACTTCTGCCGAAGCAGCGGCATGCGTTGCTTTTCCTGGTACTCGCCGATGGTCTCCGGACGCAGGCAATGGAACAGCGCCGTGAGCAGGAACATGTAGTTCAGGTTGCGCAGCGCCTCATCCGGGTCGAAATGCGCAGGCAGGGCAGCCCGATAGGCTTCCAGGAACTGTGCCTGGGCAGCGAGGAACACCGGCATGTCCTTGCGCCGGAACAGGCTGCCCAGATAAGCGCCACCGTCGAACCCCACCCGACCGACCTTGACTTCGCTCCAGTCGATCAACTGCAACCGGCCATTGTCGACGAACAGGTTCTTGCGCAGGTAATCCATGTGGCTGATGCAGCGCGGGCTTTGGCGGGCGGCCGATGCCAGCCGGGTCAGTAGCGGCTCGAACCCCTTGAAAGCCTCGGCCAGACCGGTGAAGCGCTCATCGCTGTCTGCCAGGCGCTGCAACTCAGGCAGGCAGCGGGCATAGTTGAAACGCGGGCGTAGCAGGAACCAGGGTCGGAAGAAGTCCATGCTCCAGAACAGCGCGGCCTTGTGCCAGGGCTGGCTGTGCAAGTAGCGGTGGCTACGGTCTTCCTGTTCGGCAATGCCGAGCGCCAACTGCTTGGCAATGGCCTGCATGCGTGGCGGCTTGCCGCGTACGAACTCTGTGAAAATCAGGCTTTCCCAAGGGGTTTCGACGACGCCCAGGCACGCCGGGTAGTGAAACTGCTCGCTGCCCAGCAGCATGTCCTGGATGCGGTGAAAACGTGCTTCCTGGCTGCCGATGAAGCCCAGCTTGCGAATGGATTTCTCCACCAGCTCGAATGGCTCCCCGGTGCTGGGGTCGAGCAGTCGATGGTGGCGCACATAATTGACGAACGAAGCGTTGGCGTTCAGGTCCTGGCTGGTGATGGCCAGGGGTTTGTCGCCCCAATGAGGCAACAAGGCGCGAAGGTGGTCTTCCAGGTGACCGTGTTGCCAGCGGTAAAGTGTTCTGCAGCCTTGCAGGGGGTGTAGATCCATGTTCATAACTTCAACTTAGGCAAGTGCCGTACGTCCGATTTGTAGCGGTTTCGGTAACAATATGCTGCGTCATACAGCTCGGCGGTACAACGAAAAGTTTATGCCGATGGCCGTGGTTGACGGGGTGGGTGCGAAAAATGCGCTTGAACTGCCACTCCAAAGGCAAAGCGACTTTGCTAAATGTTGCAAAAACCTTAAAATTCGCCCTCGATTATCACGCTGTTTTTTCAAGGACGAATGTCAAACGATGAATCACCTCGCTATTGCCAAAGAAGCCCTGATCGCTCAGGCCCAGGCTGTCACCCAGCTGTCTGACCGCCTGAATGGCGAATTCCAGCAGGCCGTCGAACTCATCCTCGGCTGCCAGGGCCGCACCGTGGTGTGCGGCATGGGCAAGTCCGGCCTGATCGGGCAAAAAATGGTGGCCACCTTCGCCTCCACCGGCACCCCAAGTTTCTTCCTGCACCCGGCCGAAGCCTTCCACGGCGACCTGGGCATGCTCAAGCCCATCGATGTGCTGATCCTGATCAGCTACAGCGGTGAGACCGAAGAGCTGATCAAGCTGATTCCGAGCCTGAAGTCCTTCGGCAACAAGATCATCGCCATGACCGGCAATGGCAAGTCGACCCTGGCCAAGCATGCCGACATCTGGCTGGACATCTCGGTCGAGCGCGAAGTGTGCCCGAACAACCTGGCACCGACCACCTCGACCCTGGCCACCATGGCCATGGGCGATGCCCTGGCAGTAGCCCTGATCGAAGCCATCCAGTTCAAGCCGATGGACTTCGCCCGCTACCACCCCGGCGGCAGCCTGGGCCGCAAACTGCTGACCCGCGTCAGCGATGTCATGCACTCGCCGGCACCGGTCGTGACCCCGGCCACCAGCTTCCACGACTGCCTGCTGGTCATGACCCAGAGCCGCATGGGCCTGACCGTGGTCATGGACCAGGACAAGCTGGTCGGTATCGTCACCGACGGCGACCTGCGCCGCGCCCTGTTGGAGGACGAAGGCATCATTCACGCGACCGTCGCCCAGTTCATGACTGCCAACCCGCACACCATCAAGGCCGATGCCCAGTTGTCGGAAGCTGAAGCCTACATGCTCGACAACAAGATCCGTGCCCTGGCCGTGACCAATCAGGACAATGCGGTTGTGGGTGTGGTCGAGATTTTCGACTGATTCACCTGCCTGTGCATGAAAAATAACGGGGCCTTACAACGGCCCCGTTTTTTCATGCAAGTTTACTGCGCCATCTTGGCCATGACCTGCGCATAACCGGCCGCGGTGCCCAGTACCGCCTCCTTGCCCTGAGCAAACAGGATGGCATCTGCCACTTCACGGAAGGCGCCAGTACCGCCAGCAGCATTGAGCACATGGGTGGCTGCTGCTTTGACATACACCGGCGCATCCGCTACCGCGAATGACTGCGCGCAGGCCGCGAACGCCGGCAGGTCGATGCAGTCGTCACCGATGCAGGCCGTTTGCGCGGCGCTGACCCCGGCTTCGGCCATCAGCTGGTTGCAGGCGGCCTGCTTGTCCTTGACGCCGAACTGGCAGAGGGTGATGCCCAGGTCGGCCACGCGCTTGCGCAAGGTGGCCGAATCGCGACCCGACAGCACGGCAACGCGCACACCGTTTTCTTCCAGCAGGCGCATGCCCATACCGTCGCGGACGTGGAAGCGTTTCAGGCATTCACCGCTGGCGTCGTAGTAGATGCCGCCGTCGGTCAATACGCCATCGACATCGGTGATAACCAGGCGAATGTCCTTCAGCGTCGGCTGCGGGGCAGGGGCCTGGCCGCTCATCAGGGCGCGCACCTGCTCCAGGCACTCGGGTGTATCCACGCCCGGGCCGGTTGGCTCCACCTGATAGGCGCGAATGCAGTAACCGGCGGCCATCAAGCGCAGTTGCTCAAGTTTTTCTGCATGCTCGAGCATCGGTTGCGGCAGGCTGCTGTAGTCGGCCAGCACTTCGCGACGATAACCGTATACGCCCACGTGCTTGAGGTAGTGGGCCACCTCGCCATCGCGTGGGTAGGGGATCGGCGAGCGGCTGAAGTACAGCGCGTTGCCGTTGTTGCCCAACACCACTTTCACCGTGTTGGGGTTGCCGGCTTCGTGGCTGTCGATCGGGTGGCACAAGGTGCCGACCTTCACGCTGGCGTCGGCGAGCATGCCGGCGGCCAGGGCCTCGATGTCTGCCGGGCGCACCAGCGGCTCGTCGCCTTGCAGGTTGATGTAGATGTCCGCCTCGACCTGGGCCATGACTTCCGCCAGGCGGTCGGTGCCGGACGGATGATCCGGCGAGGTCATCACGCATTCGCCGCCGAAACCGCGTACGGCCTGGGCAACGCGCTCGTCATCGGTAGCGATCACCACCACCTGGGCGTTGGCGACTTGCAGGGCACGCTCGTACACGTGCTGCACCATTGGCTTGCCGGCAATGTCGGCCAGTGGCTTGCCCGGCAGGCGGGTGGAGCCGTAGCGGGCCGGAATGACGATCGCAACCCGTTGTTCTGTGCTTGCCATCTTCACAATCCTTGCTTTGAGACGTACGGGTTCAGCGAATGTTCAGTGGTGGGAACGACTTGACCAGATCGTCCAGTGCCTTGATCTGCGCGAGGAACGGCTCCAGCTGATCCAGCGGCAGGGCGCTCGGGCCGTCGCACTTGGCCTGATCCGGGTTCGGGTGTGCTTCCAGGAACAGACCGGCCAGGCCAACGCCCATGCCGGCACGGGCCAGCTCGACCACCTGCTCGCGACGACCACCGGAAGCGGCGCCGGACGGGTCGCGCTGTTGCAGGGCGTGGGTCACGTCGAAAATGATCGGCAGGTCTTCGCAGGTGCGCTTCATCACGCCGAAGCCGAGCATGTCCACCACCAGGTTGTCGTAACCCAGGCAGGTACCGCGGTCGCAAAGGATCAGTTGGTCGTTACCGGCTTCCTTGAACTTGTGCACGATGTTCTGCACTTGCGAAGGGCTCAGGAACTGAGGCTTCTTGATATTCACCGGCTTGCCGGTCTTGGCCAGGGCCATGACCAGGTCGGTTTGACGCGCCAGGAATGCAGGCAGCTGCAGTACATCGACCACTTCGGCAACCGGTGCGGCCTGGTAGATCTCATGCACGTCGGTGATCACCGGAACACCGAACTCGGCCTTCACCTTCTCGAAAATGCGCAGGCCTTCTTCCATGCCCGGACCGCGATAGGAGTGGATCGAGGAACGGTTGGCCTTGTCGAAGCTCGCCTTGAATACGTAAGGGATGCCCAGCTTCTCGGTGACGCGCACGTACTCGGCGCAGGCGGTCAGGGCCAGGTCCAGGGATTCAAGGACGTTAACGCCGCCGAAGAGGACGAAGGGGGCGGTGTTGGAGCATTCGATGGTTGGGGTGATTTTCAAGATCTATAGTCCATTTCAGAAAATGTGTGACGCGTTCATTCCGCAAGTAATTTTAATGGGTTTTGGGAATTGGGTCCATTCGATAAGTACTACTAATGTCAAGACTTTGGCCGTGAAAACCCATGTTTCTGTTGATTTTTTTTTGCATTTAGTGTATTTCGTCATGTTTTTAGGGGTTAGCAGCCGTCGTTTTCGAAATAAAACTCAGCGAGTTCTGTGGCCTAAATTTAACGAGCATGCTGCCGATACCCTGCTGGGTAACTTAAGCGACGGTATTGAGGGGGGGCAAGGTGTCGACTGAGTTCGAAGTAGATGTTGAGTACGACGAGATTGTTGCCAGCCATTCTAGGCTGATCAATGGTGAGAAGGTTGTTTACATTGATCGTGGAAAGGGTAAAAACAAGCTGTTGATCGGATTGGCAACCCTGATGAACAAGGGTGTTTACGCCGGTGTGAAAAGCTACTATCGCGATTATCCTGGTGATGTTCTTTGTCTGATTGATCCTGACAATACTTATTATTTGAGAAGTGACCGCGGTATGCACATCCGCAGTGTCATTCGGGAAATCGTCAAAGATTACAAGCCTGAGAATGTGGTGTTCTGCGGAGCCTCGATGGCCGGTTTTGCAGCAATCGATCTGGCGCTTTTCTTCAATGCCAATGCGGTTGTCAACAATCCCCAGGTCAGTCTTGATCTTACCTACGAGACGGCATGGCCAAAGCTAAAAGAAGTCATTGATCAAATAGAGCAAAAATATAACATCGATGATTTTTCATTCAAGTCGCGTAACACAGTGATAGGTGCGGTTTTTGGGCAGCATCCTATGGATATTGTAAATAGGGATGCCCTGTTCAGGTTATGCGCAAAAACAGAAGGTGTCGGTTTGATATTCGGAAACTCTTTCGATATCGAGCATAAATACTATTATCAGGGGATCAATGGCTTCCTCAAAATGGTGGATATGGTATTTGCTCATCGTGATCTGATGAGTGGTATCCACCTTAAGTTCCCTAGGGGCTGAACTGGGGGGCAAAAAAATGGGCTGTCATCTAATGACAGCCCGTTTTTTTTTAACCCGTGATCGGGTAGAGGTACTCGTCGACAAAGTACTCGTTTGTTGCGGTTGACTTTGGCTTTTTGTTTGCCTTGGAGGATACGATTGTAATCGAGAGCGCGTCGTCCTTTGGGGGCGTTTTTTCGCTGCTTTCGTTTACAAACATGATGTTGGCGTCTGTCGCTTTCTTGAGGTGCGCGACAATGGACGCTTCAGTAACCATGGGGCGGGTATTGCCGTTCAGCCAGAGTTGTGTTTCTGGTTCCAGCAGGTTTCGAATTTCAATCGTGTTCGCTTTGCTCAGTGCGGCTGTGTAATTTTTGTACAACTGCATGTAGCGAGAAGCCAGTTGTGGTGGCTTTGGCTCTGCCAGTGAATCGCTGATGATGACACCATTTTTCAACAGGGCAGACTCAATAACTTCCTTGTTGCTGGTAATGTCATCCAGGCGAATCAGGCTGGCGCTGAAAAGCTGGTGAACCAGTGCGTCTGTGCGAAGCTTAATGGTTTCATGATCGATGTCGCCATCGCGAATTTTTCGAACAGCGCTTTCAATATGTTCTTTGTGGAAGGCGTCGAGTGTGATGCCTTTCCCGGAATAGACGCTATGGCCCAGGGCGATAGTTGGTCTTTCCAGTAGGATAGACTCGAGCCCCACGGTCGAGTTGATGATGACGTTCGCGACAGAGTGCTTCAGCATAGTATGCAGGTGCAGAGAGTTATCGAACGTAATGCTTGGATAGCGCGACTGCAGTTCAGAAAGGGTGATAGTGTTCTCTGGGTGCGGTCGGCAAACAACCTTTAGGCCGGTACGGCGAGCGACGAATGCCAGATCATCGATAACTTCGACCATCTTTTTGTAGATGGGTGAATTGATGATGATGTTCGAGTCGCCCTCGATCTGCATTGGGAAGAAAATATACTGGTTCGACGGTTTCAGGCCGATGCGCTGAAGAACATCTTCTTTGGATAGTGTGTTGTCCGCGTCCTTGCCGACGATCGTCTTGCCTTGGCTAGAGAACTGTTCAATGTACTTCCTGGCAGTCGCCCGCTCTTCGGTCGTGATGAGGGGCAGGAAACTTCCGGAAATGTAGCTCTTGAAGTTAACACCCTGTGGGTCGAATACCAGTGTGTCAGGCAGAAGGCCGCGTTCGACGTGAAAAATGGGCACGTTTGAGATTTTTGCGGCGACCTTCATCAGGAAGATGAAGTGAGGGCCGTTGCCGTTCCAGCCAACCACGAAATCAGGAGCGGTCTTTGCAATGCGTCGTAGTATGGAGTCAAGAATCAGGATGGCGTGGGCAACAACGTCAACGAGTTTTTTCCCTTCAAAGTGTTCGGGGAACATCTCTTTGTAGGTGTTGATGTCGTCTGTGATGTTGACGCCTTTGAGGGTGATGTTGAAATTACCCTCAGACTCAAATTGAGTACGGAGCTCTGCCTTAAGGCTCTCTCTCTTTTTCTTGTCCAGATCTGGGCGGGTCGCATGGGCTAGGTAGCCTTCAGACAGGAAGCGATTGGTGCGCCCTGCATCCATTGTCACGAACTCGGAGTAAATGCCGAGCTTCTTGAAGTTTTCTGCCAATGCCAGCTTGTAAGAAATCAGGTAGTCAGCATCCGAGCTGTAAATCAGTGCCTTGGTTCGGCGTTGGGGGATGGTGCTCGGTGGCAGTGGCGTCGAGGCGGATTCACTGGTGCCTAGCTCTGGGCGATAGGTGAAATCGTTGTTGATGATGGTGTTATAGCTTTTCGCCGCTGAGTCTTTGCTGTACATCCCCTTGGCCAGCAGATAAGCATTTTTCGAAATTTTTGCGCGCAGGGCATTATCCGTCAAAAGCTTGATGACGGCGGCGGCGAAGCTGTTGTTGTCATCGGTAATGATGCAGTTCAGGCCGTCGGTACCTTCGATGCCATCCATCGAGAAGCTGGTGGCTACCAGAGGCATACCATGGGAAAAGGCTTCGATGTTCTTGACCTTCATGCCGGCGCCGCTGACGATTGGCGAAACAACGACTTTCGAAGCAGCGTAGGTATGGGTCAGGTTCTCGACCCGTCCGAGGTACTGAATGCTGTCATTCTTCAGCGCTTTCACCGAAGCGATGTTGCTGACTTCACCAGCAATGGCGAGGCGTACGCCTGGAATTACCTTGCGAATGGCGGGCAGGCTGTGACGAATGAAATTCTTGATGCCTTCCGCGTTGAAGGGGGATGCAGAGCCGACAAAAAGTATGTCGTAGATTTCTTTTCCCGGAATGTGCTTACGCTGGAAATCATTGAAGGCCGGTAGCGTGAGAATCTTCTGACCGGGCAGCCGTTGCTTGATTTCGTTGGTTTCGTTCGGGTTGATCGAGATGACGTAGTCATATTTCGAGAGAAGACCAAACTCCTCGTTCTCGAATTTTTTCATGTCGATCTGTTTCTTAAAGGTACCACTCTTTATCGCCGCGCTGATGATGTTCGTCTGAATATCGTGCGTGTCGACGATTTTTGTCCCGCGGTAGCGGCTAGGAATCGCCCGGTCGAGCTTTACATAGTTGACCAGGATATGGGTCGGATTGATCTCCTTGACCATCTGGTGGACAAGCTTCTTGTAGTTGTCCGGGCAGGCGTCAATGTTCGAGACCTGGCCTTTGTCCGTCAGCTTGCGAAGCTTTGCAATGACTGGGTTGACGGGTTTTTTGTTGAAGCGAGGGTGTCGCCTGACTTCTACATTCTCAATGGTAGGGTAGTGGTTCTTGATGTCTTCTTGAACAGTCGCCGAGCTTCGAGCCTCCTGGTTGAAGTTCAGGATGGCCAGCGACACCTTGTGGCCGGCCTCAAGAAGAACTTTCAGCGTTTGGTCGATACGGCTCTGGTTACCCTTGAATACAGGGAAAGGAATTTCTGGGGTTAAAACGAGGATATGCTTTTCTTGTTTCATGAGAATACGTTTGCCGATAAGGAGATGAGGGTGAGTGCTCAAGCGGATTCGTTAGCTGAATCCACCCGGCCGTAACGATCTTCAAATCGGACGATGTCGTCTTCGCCCAAGTAGCCACCTGATTGAACCTCAATCATTTCCAGAGGGATTTTCCCCGGGTTCTCAAGTGCATGTATTACACCTACCGGAATGTAGGTCGACTGGTTCTCGGTAAGCAGGACCTGCTGGTCGCCAATCGAGACTTTCGCTGTGCCGGTAACCACGATCCAGTGTTCTGCACGATGATGATGCATTTGCACCGAGAGTTTTTGCCCTGGCGCGACGGTGATGCGCTTGACCTGATAGCGTGGGCCGTTATCGATGGAGTCATAGGCACCCCAAGGGCGATACACCATGCGGTGATTGGTCGCTTCGCTGCGGGCATCCTGCTTGATCCGGTCAACCAGCAGCTTGACGTCCTGTGCCTTGTCTTTGTCCGCCACCATGACGGCGTCGGCGGTTTCGACCACGATCACGTTGTCCAGGCCCAGTACGGACACCATGCGGTGTTCGGCATGAACATAGGCATTCTGGGTGTCTTCCAGCATGACGTCGCCGCGCGAGGCATTGCCTTCCGCGTCCTTGTCAGCAATTTCCCAGACGGCCGACCATGAACCAACGTCGTTCCAGCCGGCATCCAGTGGGACTACCGAGACCTGGCTGGAGCGTTCCATCACGGCATAGTCGATGGAGATATTCTCTGCAGCGGCGAAGGCCGCGGTATCCAGGCGGGTAAAGTCCAGGTCTTCTTTGGCGTTGTCCAGGGCAGCTTGTACAGCGGACAAAACCTGGGGTGCATATTCCTGCAACTGGGCCAGCATGGTGGAGGCCTGGAACAGGAACATGCCGCTGTTCCAGTAGTAGCGACCATCGGCCAGGTACTGTTCAGCGGTGGCGAGGTCCGGCTTCTCGACAAACGCCTGTACTGCCTGCACTTCGCTGGATTTCTCGGCGACACGGATGTAGCCGTAACCCGTTTCAGGCTTGTTCGGCACGATCCCGAAGGTGACGACCCGACCGTCACGCGCGGCTGGTGCGCCTTTTTCGAAGGCTGCGCGCAACGCTTCCAGATCGTCGAAGACGTGGTCAGCGGGCAGCACCAGCAGCAGTTCATCCTTGCCGGTGGACAGCGCTTTCACCACAGCAGCGGCGATGGCGGGAGCAGTATTGCGACCGATAGGCTCGAGCAGGATGGCTTGCGGGCTGACGCCCAGCGCACGGCACTGCTCGGCAACCAGGAAGCGGTGCTCTTCGTTGCTGACTACGATGGGCGTCAGCGGGCCATCCTGAATGCCCGCCAGGCGCGACAACGTAGTCTGGAACAGCGACTGGTCGCCGCTGAGGGTGAGGAACTGCTTCGGGTGCATAGCACGCGAAAGGGGCCACAGGCGTGAGCCGGAGCCGCCGGAGAGTACTACGGGGATCATGTAATTTCCCTATTGATGATCAGAAAACCAAAGTTACTTGTAAGCACCCGTCGCGGTGCCGAGCAGCATGGTCTGTACGATTGGCGAAATAATCTTTTGCCATTCGTAGACCGCTGCGTTTGTCACATAAATGGTGTCATCCGGCTTGATGATGACCTGGCGAGCGTAGAACACCGCTGCCGGATCACGCATGTCCAGGCGCAGGACAGTCGGCTTCGAATTACCACCTTCGCCCATACGGAACACGAACACACCCTCCGGGTTTGCATTCGCTTCCTTCAGGCCACCTACGCTACCCAGTGCATCGAGCAGGCTGGTGTTCTGCGATGGCAGGTCCTTCAGGCCCGGCTCGCCGACGGCGCCCATGGCCACAAAGCGCTGACGCGCACGGTCCAGCACCACTTCCGAGTTCGGACGCAGGACCATGTTGTTGCCCGCCAGCACATCTTCGTAGTTGAACTGCTGGACATCGCTGCCGGTACGCACGGTGACGTTGACCAGGTGCGGTTCCAGCACCGGGCCACCGGCCTGGTTGACGGCGTCGAGCAGGGTCAGCGGGCCTTGCAGGGTGCTGAAACGGCCAGGGGCCTTGACCGCACCGGCCACCAGCACCGAGCCCGACAGGTCACCGACCAGCTCGACGTGGGTCTGCACGTCGGTGGTCACGCCCTTGAGCTTGTTGCGGATCATGGTCTCGACCTGACTCAGGGTCATGCCGGCGACGAACTGGCGACCCACGTAGGGCAGGGAGATGGTGCCCTGGTCATCGATGCGGGTCTTGAGCTGGGTGCCGCCGGTGGTCAGCGGGGCGAACAGGGCCGAGCCTTCCGGGGCGTTGTCGGTGATCAGCACATTGAGGGTGTCACCAGCCATCAGCCGCGCGGTAGGGGCCACCGGCTTGGCGATGGTCGCTTGCGCAGGGCGCACTTCGCCGCGCATGTACGGGGCTATGGTGTTGGCGTTGATCTCGACCAGGTTGTAGGGCTGGTTCTTGGCTTCGATATCACCCTTGTAAGGGCCGGCACCGGACAGGGTGCCGCCGCATCCGCTCAGGCCCAGGGTCGCGAGGGCCAGGGCTGCCAGTTTGAACTTGTGGGTAATGACAAGGGATTTAATCACGGTGATCCTCGATGGAAGCCAGGATGAAGCGGGTAATGCCGTACAGCATCAGCAGGCCTAGCAGGATGGTTGCCAGGTTGTACAGACGCTCTGGGTACAGGGCCAGTTGTGGGGTGTTGGGGCTGACGACGGTGACCAGGGTGCGGATCTTCTTGCTGGCCTCGATACGGGCGTTGTCGAGGGCGGCGACCGCGGTCTTGTAGCTTTCTTCGGCAATGCCGGCGTCCAGGGTCAGTTGCTGGTAGCGCGAGGCGACCACGTTCAACTGCGAGCCATTGGGCGAGGACACCAGCAGGCGCTTTTCCTTGGCCAGCTGCTGGGTGATGGCATTGACCTTCTGGATCTGCTGTTTGACCTGCGGCGCATCGGCACGCAGCTTGAACTGCATCTCGGTGAGCGTGGCCTGTTCCTTGGTGTACTGGCCTTCGAGGTCGGCAATGATGCTGGCGCGGCTCTGTGCAGTGTTGCCGCCGTCCAGGACCTTGTTGATGTTCTGGAAGTCGAGCAGTTCGGTCTTGCGCTCGGCGTAGTTGATGCGCGCGGTTTCCAGTTCGCCCTGGGCGAATTTCATTTGCTCACGGGCAATGCTGTGGCTGACTTCGTTGACGAAGTGTTCGCTGGCCTTGAGGATGGTGCGCAGCATCTGCTCCGACAGCTCAGGGGTGAAGGCTTGTACTTCGACGCGCAGCAGGCCGGTGGTTTCGTCGTAGTGGGCCGAGACCATGCGCTGGTAGTACTCGAGCAGGTCTTCGCGCTCGGCGTCCTTGTTGAGCCAGAAGAACACGTCGCTACGCTGGGCGGCGTACTGCTCGACCCAGTGCAGGCGTTCTTCGAGCAGCAGCATCATGTCCATCGACACGATGTATTCGCGCAGGTACAGGGTCTCTTCGCGGGAGGCGGGATTGGTGCTGGTCAGCAGGGTGGCCAGGCCCGGCAGCTGGGCGCCGGGGTTGCCACTGTCCTGGCGCACCACCACCTGGGCGGAGCTGACATAGCGGTCGACGGCGAACACGCCGTAATACACGGCCGCCAGGATCAATGGCAGGACCACCATGCCAATAGCCAGGCGCCAGCCCTTTTTTGTACCCGTACTGCTCATATGTGATGCATCCTTGAAGTGGAACGGTGCTGCGAAATTTTGGGGTGCGCTCAGCTGTTGTAGGCCTTGATGCCTTCGGCGACGTCCTCGAAGACCTGGATGCCGCCATCGCGTACCAGCAGGACGATGTCGCAGAGCTTTTCGATCTCCGGCATGGAGTGCGAGACCAGGACGACGTTGGACTTCTGCAGTTTTTCCTGGAAGACCTCGGCGCACTTGCGCTTGAACTGCGCATCACCCACCGACATCACTTCGTCGATCAGGTAGTAGTCGAAGTCGAAGGCCATGCTCAGGCCGAAGGCCACTCGCGAGCGCATCCCGGAGGAGTAGGTCTTGATCGGCTCGTCGATCCAGTCGCCGATTTCGGCGAATTCCTGGACATAGCGGACCTTCTCGCGCATGGCCTCGCCCTCGGCGCCGTATACGCGGCAGACGAACTTGATGTTGTCGCGGCCGGTCATGCTGCCCTGGAAACCACCGGTCAGGCCCACGGGCCAGGAAATGCTGCGGTCGGTGACGATGGCGCCGGAATCGGGGACATCGGCGCCGCCGAGCAGGCGCATGAGGGTCGATTTACCCGCACCGTTGCGGCCGATCAGGCCGATGTTCTTGCCCGGGGGAATCGCCAGCGACAGGTTGCGAAAGACATACCGACGGCCATTGGGAGTCAGGTAGGACTTGGTGACGTTTTTAAGTTCGAACACGTAGGCCTTCCTTAGCCGTTCTTGGTGGAAATCAAGTGCAGGCGGCGGGCGCGGTAGCTACCCAGGGCGATGAACAGCAGCACGATGGTCAGCGAGATCACATAGGTCTCGGACACACCATCGACCGGGGTGTAGTGCGGCAGTACTTCGGCGCGAATCAGTTCGATCAGGTGCAGGAACGGATTGAGCAGCAATACGGGCATCATCGCTTGCGGCAGGTACGCTGCCGGCACCAGTACGCCGGAGATGAAGTAGAGCGGGAAGAAGGCCATGCGGATGACCAGCTTCAGGCTGGGCAGGGCGTGGGTGATCAATGCCAGCAACATGCCCAGGCCAAAGGCGAACAACAGGCCCAGGGCCAGGGTTGCGACCCACTGCAGCGGGCTGTGCACCGACATGTCGAAGCCGTACCAGGCAAAGCCGAACACCAGGATGGCGTAGACCGTGACACTGATGCAGGCTTCCACCAGTACCCGGGCCACGTAGGTGTCCAGCGGCTTGATCTGCTTGTAGCCGAACAGCGAGCGGTTCTCGCGCAGGCTGTCCATCAGGCGCAGGGCCGTGTTGCGGTAGAGCAGGAAGGGCGCCATGCCGACCAGGACGAACACCGGGTACTCGACGCCGGCCACTGTACGACCGCGAATCAGGGTGAACAGCAGGGTGAAGATCAGCAGGTGGCAGATCGGCTCGATCAGGGTCCAGACCGCTCCCATGCGACGCTCGCCGAAGCGTGCGCGGGCTTCGCGCAGAACGAGGGCAAAGATGACCGATTTCTGGATCTGGAAGGAGGAGCGAGGCTTCAAGATATTTACCGCAAAGCAAAGCAGCACGCCTGGGGCATGCTGGTGAATTCATTTCATGAAAGGCCCTACAAACCCAATGAAACCGGGCGTTCGGAAAGCTTCCGTGCTCTAAGGGGCGCGAGATTAATCGGAGGGTGGTGTAAGCGTCAAGATGAGAGGCATTCACGACGGCCAGGGTAAAACGGGAAAAAGTTCCTGTAGGCCTTGTCGGCTATGGCTGTGCGCCGTTTCCGAACTGGATCCAAATATTTTGAACAGGCACATGCCGTAACCGCTGTCGCGAGGCTGGGAAACGTTCGCAAAAACTGACCCGGTATTCAGCTTGTGGGGAATCGAGGTAGGGGATCGCGAGTGGTTTGCAGTCGATCGCGGGGTCTTCAGCGATCGGTCATCACTACCATCACATGGGCATCGCCGCCGTCGTCTGTCTCCGACAGGTAGATATGACCGACGTTGCTGTTGAAGTACGCCGTTTCTTGCGGCCCGATGCTCACCGCCTCGCCGGTCTCGAACTCGATCCGCACCCGACCGCTGAGCACAAGGGCGAACTCCTGCCCGGGATGGCGGATGAATTCATCGAACTGCTGCCGTTCGCGGGCAATGATCCGTGCATACATCGGCGTCATCAGCCGCTCGGGAAACGCACCGGCAATCGGATGGTAGTCATAGGTACCGGTGCTGTAGCCCGCCGCGGCCGGCAGTGAGTCGACCACCACGGTGGTCGGTGCCGGCGCGTCACCCACGCCGGAGGAGCGAAACAGCTGGGCGATGTCGACATTCAGCGCCCGCGCCGCCGCCGCGAGTTTTTCGTAACTCACCGAGACCTGGGCCAGTTCCATTTTCGACAAGGTCGACACCGGCACCCCGGAGCGTTCCGACAGTTGCTTGAGGGTCAGTTGCTGGCCCTTGCGCACCTGGCGCAGACGCGCGCCGACTTCGCCGCGGTCGATCAAAGGCAGCGCGCCAGGGCGTTCGGCAACAGGGGAGCGGTCGGCACTCATCAAGGATCTCGGTCAGCGTTCACGGGCAGGCATCTTACCGTGGCCGCTTGCGTATTTCTAAATTCTCATATATTAGAATTCTCATAAGTGATAATTTTTGTTTCTCAACAGGCGATGGCATGGTTATGACCCAGACGTTCGACAGCGTGATCATTGGTGCCGGTATTGCCGGCGCGTCCCTGGGCTACCGGCTGGCCGGCCAGCAGCAGGTGCTGCTGCTCGAGCGTGAGGCCCAGCCGGGCTACCACGCCACCGGTCGTTCGGCGGCGATGTTCATGGAGGCCTACGGTACGGCGCAGATCCAGGCGCTGACGCGTGCCAGCCGCAGCTTCTACGAGGCGCCGCCGGCCGGGTTCTGCGAGCACCCGTTGCTGGAGCCGCGAGGCTGCCTGTATGTCGCCAACCTTGAACAGCAGGCGCTGCTCGCCAGCACCTATGCCCAGAACCTGGCCAATGGCACGGCGGTCAGCCTGCTCGATGCCCCGGCAGCCCTGGCGCTGGTGCCCAGCCTACGTGGCGAAGCACTTGCCGGCGCGGTTCACGAGCCGGGTGCGATGGACCTGGATGTACATGCCTTGCACCAGGGCTTTTTGCGCGGGTTCCGTCAGGCCGAAGGCCAGTTGCGTTGCCATGCCGAGGTCGTCGAAGGGCGCTTTGAGGACGGCCTCTGGCACCTGGGCCTGGCCGATGGCAGCGCAGTGCAGGCGCGCCGGTTGATCAACGCGGCAGGCGCCTGGGCCGACGAAGTGGCCCGGGTCTGTGGCGTGCAACCGGTTGGCTTGCAGCCTTGCCGACGCAGCGCCTTCACCTT
This sequence comes from Pseudomonas sp. NPDC090755, assembly GCF_044769005.1. Lineage (NCBI taxonomy): Bacteria > Pseudomonadati > Pseudomonadota > Gammaproteobacteria > Pseudomonadales > Pseudomonadaceae > Pseudomonas > Pseudomonas sp. NPDC090755. The sequence continues at coordinate 121,451 of NZ_JBIVXC010000008.1, forward strand.
CGCAGGCCCGCCAGACCAGGACTTCGCCCGCTGGCCAGCGGTGATCGGTGTCGATGAAAGTTTTTATTTCAAACCCGATGCCGGGCAGTTGCTTGGTTCCCCGGCCAATGCCGATCCGGTCGCGCCCCAGGACGTGATGGCCGAAGAGCTGGATGTGGCATTGGGTATCTACAACATCGAAAACATGACCACCCTGAGTATCCGCCGGCCAAGCCACACCTGGGCCGGGTTGCGCTCGTTCGTCGCCGATGGCGACCTGGTGATTGGTCATGACCCCCTGCAACCTGCGTTTTTCTGGCTGGCCGCCCAGGGTGGCTACGGCATCCAGTCGGCTGCCGGTGTTTCGCAACTGGCCGCGGCGCTGCTGCTCGAGCAGCCGTTGCCCGCGTCCCTGATCGCCGAAGGTGTCGAACCGCAACGCTTGTCGCCTGCGCGCTTTCGTTAATCACGTACCGAGGACTTTTCCATGAGCACAAGCATCCAGCGTATCCCCAGCAACCTGCCGTTTCCTTTCTCCAAGGCGATCAAGGTCGGCGGCTTTCTGTTCCTCTCAGGCCAAGTGCCCATGACCCGCGAAGGGGAGGTGGTGCGCGGCGATATCCAGGCCCAGACCCGCGCCACCCTCGAGCGTATCGGCGAGACCCTTGCCCAGAGCGGTGTCGGTTTCGGTCAGGTGATCAAGGCCACCGTCTGGCTGTCGGACATGGCCCATTTCGCCGGTTTCAACGAGGTCTACAAGGCATTTTTCACCGAGGGCTATCCGGTGCGTTCCACCGTCAGCGCCGGGCTGGCCCTTGGGGTCGATGTGGAGATCGAGGTGCAGGCCTGGATCGGCCAGGACTGACGACCGGGCGCCGTCCTGGCGCTGCACTGGACAAAAACAACAAGGCCCGCAAAGGGCCGTAGACCAGAGGATTCGGACATGCGGGAACAGCTGAAAATTGCCGGTGCCTTCATCGGCGTCATCGTGGGTGCGGGATTCGCGTCAGGGCGTGAGTTGCTACTGTTCTTCGTCGATTTCGGCCTCTGGGGGCTGCTCGGTGCGCTGGTCAGTGCGGCGCTGTTCACCTTCCTCGGCATGGCCCTGGCGGGCCTGGGCAGTCGCCTGCAGGCAAGCTCGCACAAGGATGTGGTGTACGCCATCTGCGGGCGTCACCTGGGCCTGTTCATCGACCTGCTGATCACCTTCTTCATGTTCGCCGTGACCGTGGTGATGCTGGCTGGCGGCGGTGCCTTGCTGGAGCAGCAGTTCGGCATTCCGGCACTGACCGGCAGTGTGATGGTGACGGCGCTGGTGGTGGCGGTGGTGTGCCTGGATGTGCAGAAAGTCATCGTCCTGATCGGTGCGGTCACGCCATTCCTGATCCTGGTCGCCAGTGCCATTACCTTGTATGCGTTGTTCACCCGCAGTTTGAGTTTCAGCGAACTGAACCTGGTGGCCAGTCAGCAGGAAGCGGGCACCCGTCACTGGTTGCTGGGGGCGTTTCTCTATGTCTCGTACAACATCGTCGCCGGCACGCCGATCCTGGCGATTCTCGGTGGTTCGGCGCGCGTCGAGAAAACCGCGATCTGGGGCGGCATTCTCGGCGGCGCGGCCTTGGGTGGGCTGATGCTGATCATGAGCGCCGGCCTGTTGTCGCGGCTCGACAGCGTGGCCGACCTGCCCATGCCGATGCTGTCGATCGCCAGCGAAATCTCCCCGGCCCTGGGGGTGGTGATGTGCGTGATCATTTTCGGCATGATCGTCAACACGGCCGTGGGTACGTTGTATTCGTTCATGGCCCGGCTGTTGCCGGCGGGGACGCGCAGCTTCCGGATCGGGTCGGTGGCGGCGGGGGTGGCGGCGTTCGTCTGCAGCCTGATCGGCTTTATCAGTCTGGTCGGCCAAGTCTATCCGTTCTTCGGTTACCTGGGCTTCGTGCTGATGTTGGCGGTGTTGATCGGCTGGCTGCGGATCGGTCGTTTCAAACGCGCGGTGGCGGTGTAGCGGCAAACACCTGGCGAGGGCAGTAGTGGCCCTCGCCAGGGCCGTGCATCAGATCTTGAAACTGTCGACCAGTTGCTTCAGGCGACCGGCCTGCTGGGCCAGGGCATCGCAATGGCGCAGGGTGTCATTGAGGTTGGCCACGCCTTGCTGGTTCAGCACGTTGATCTGGGTGATGTCCAGGTTCAGGCTTTCGACCACGGCAGTCTGTTCTTCGGTGGCGGCGGCCACCGACTGGTTCATGCCGTCGATCTCTCCGATGCGCTGGGTGACGCTGCTCAGGCGCTCGCCGGCCTGATTGGCGACCATCACGCTTTCCTCGCTCGACACCTGGCTTGCGTTCATGTTGTGCACGGCCTCGCGCGAGCCGACCTGCAGGGTGGTGATCATCTTGTGGATCTCTTCGGCCGACTCCTGGGTGCGGTGGGCCAGGTTGCGCACCTCGTCGGCGACCACGGCAAAACCACGACCGGCCTCACCGGCACGGGCCGCTTCGATCGCCGCGTTCAGGGCCAGCAGGTTGGTCTGCTGGGAGATGCCCTTGATCACATCGAGGATCTGGCCGATGTCGTCAGTGCTGGCGTTGAGGGTCTCGATCTGGGCGCAGGATTCGCTGATCTTCTGCGATAGCGAGGTCATCGCCGAGATGGTTTCTTCCACCACCTGGCGGCCATCGTTGGCCTGCTCGCTGGCACCGCTGGCGTGCTGCGAGGCATCGGCGGCGTTGCGGGCGATTTCCTGGGTGGCAGCGCCCAGCTCGTTGATTGCCGCCGCCACGCTGTTGGTGCGCATGCTCTGTTCTTCGGAACCGATGATCGAAGCATTGGAGGCACTCATCACCCGCTCGGACAGGTCATGGACCTGGCGGGTGGCCGACGACACTTCGGCGATCGAGGCGTGAATGCGCTCGACGAACTGGTTGAAGGCGCCGGCCAGCTCGCCGAACTCGTCCTTGTTCTCCACCACCAGGCGGCGGGTCAGGTCGCCTTCGCCCTGGGCGATGTCCTGCATGGCGCGGCCCATGGTGGTCAGCGGGCGCATCAGCACCGGAATCAGCAAGCCGAGCAGGACGGTGATGGCCGCCACGGCGATGAGCATGGCGATGATCGCCGAGGTGCGGAACTGGCTCAGTGCGGCGTAGGCCTTGTCCTTGTCGATGGACAGGCCGATGTACCAGTCGGCCGATGGCAGGTTGCTGACCGGGGCGAAGGCGATGATCCGGTCTTCACCGTTGAGGGTTGCATCATGGGTACCCGGTGCCACTTGCAGGCTGCTGCCAGGGTAGATGTCCTTGAGGTTCTTCATCACCTGGCCCTGGTCGGGGCTGACGATCACCTGGCCGTTGCGGTCGACCAGAAAGGCGTGGCCGATGCCGCCGAAGTCCACGGCGTTGATGATGTCGACCAGGGTGCCCAGGCTCAGGTCGCCACCGACCACGCCGAGCAGTTCACCGTTGGCCTTGCTCTTGACCGGCATGGCGATGGTCACCACCAGGCCGCCGACCGCGGCCATGTAGGGCGGGGTCAGCATGGTCCGGTTGGCGGCCACCGCAGCGCTGTACCAGGGGCGCTGGCGCGGGTCGTAGCCGTCGGGCATTTTCGCGTCCGGGCGCTGGGTGAACACACCATTGGCCTGGCCGACGTAGGTGAACTGGAAGTTGCTGGTGAACGATGGCTGGTCGACCAGTCCTGGCAGGTCGGCGCGGGTGCCTTGGTGGGCGACGTCCTGGGCGAGGTTTTCCAGCACCAGGATGCGGCCGCTCATCCAGTTCTGCACGCTGCTGGCGGTCAGGGCGCCGGCCTGTTTGACCGAGGATTCGATGTTCTGCCGGATGGTGTTGCGTTGCAGGTAATCGTTGTAGAGGGTGAACAATGCAAATGCCAGAACCACGACGCTGCAAGCGCACAGCAGGATCTTGTGGCGAAATTTCAGGTTCATGTTCCGAGACCTTGTGCCAGTGAAGAGGAATGCCGAGCGCAGCTTTTGGCGATGCTCGTACCTGTCTCGACGGGTATCGGCCGTCTTGGGCAAAGGTTGAAAGACAGATTGCCGCAGGGGTGTGCGAGTGGCGGTGTGACGATTCGATTTGTCCCGCGATAGCGGTGTGACAGAACCGGTGCAATCGCGGGGTAAGCTCGCTTCTATCTGAAGGTTTCGGAAGTATCCTGCGGCGGCCTGGGACTTCTCCTATTTCAGCTGCAAGCACCGTCGTGACAGGCTTCACGGCCCCCTGACAAAGGAGGAAATCGATCCCTTACCAGGCCCTCCTTACGATGCACGCTCATGACTGAAGACCTTCAGAACGCACTGGCGTTCTTCCAGCCAGCGCCGTCCGGCTGGCTTTCCGGTGTCCGGCAGCGCGCCGAAGACAGCGGCACCTGGTTGTGGGAAACCCTGCAAGGCGACTTCCATGACGACCCCACCACGGCGCAGATCGTCACCGGTACGGTGATCTCCATGGTGCCGCTGGTGGACCAGCTCTGCGACATTCGCGACTTCATCGCCAACTGCCGCAAGATCGACCAGGACAGCAGCGATACCGGTGCCTGGATTGCCATGGTGCTGACCCTGATCGGGGCGCTGCCGATCATCGGCTCGTTGTTCAAGGGCTGCCTCAAGGTGATGTTCCACGCGGCACGGCGCAGGTTTCACAGTGCCCTCAAACCCACGGAGCGTGACACGGCGATGATCGAGCAGGGCGTACGTCTGCTGGACCGTTACCTGGGCATTGCGGTGGTGCGCAAGCGATTGGCCCAGATGGATATCTACAACATCCATCAGTACCTGGCGGAAAAAGTCGATGCGCTCAAGGACCAGCTCAACGTGAACCTGCTGCTGGACGGCTTCAAGACCCTGCTGGACGCTACCCGTGGCTTGATGAAACTCGTCACCGACTGGGCCCCGGCCTCGCTCACAGCACCGGTGCAAGCGTTGGCGGCTGTTCTGGAGCGGGTGTCCGTCCAGGCCCGCGCCGGGGTGGAGCAGGCGATCGGCCCGACCCGGGATTACCTGGACGCACTGGCCAACCGCCTGCGGGTGGAGGCCGACAACGCCTACCGCGTGCGGCCGGGCAACAATGTTCATGTGCTGGGGCAGCGGGCCGATGCGGAATTGGAGCTGATGAAGCAGCAGCGGCCTGAGTGGGTGGATGAGATTATGGAGGTAAGCTTCAAGCCCCTGAAAGATTTACCTCCGGACGCTTCGAGCCATATTGCCAAAGGATGGCCGGATATACGGGAGAACGCCAAGAACCCGGTGGCGGGTAAGTTCACTACCTTCGATGATTCTCTGCGAGCTTCGTCGGTCTCAGGGGGAGAACGACTCTATCGAGTGGTGGAGCCCGGTATGAACTCCTATGACAACGGCACGTTCTGGATGCGTGAGGCCGAGTTCCAGAAACTGACTTCCAAAGGTGAATGGCGACGTCACTTCGCCGTCTGGAAACACTGGAATGAGAATGGCGAATATGTGGTGTACACCGTGCCGCCGGGCCAGCCCCTCAAGGTTTGGGAGGGGAGGGCGGCGACGCAGAAATTTGACTCCGCAGATGCCTACAAGCTGGAAGGTGGACGAGAGCAGATCTTGTTGAATCCAGATGACCTGAAACCGGAATTTGTAAGCCCCCGAAGAGCAACTGGCTGGGGATACGACGACGGCACGGGCGATCCCGACCTGGATCCGCTCAAGCCCTTTCTGGGGCTGCCCGAGCTCACCCATAACTGGTACCCGAATTAAGGAGTCCCCCGTGGCCGTATTACATCCCCTGGAGTGCTACCTGCTCGAAGCTTTCAGTTGCGCCAAGCATATCGCGGCTACCCGCGATCAGGTTATCGAACTGATCGATGCCCATGAGGCTGCCTATGCCCGCCTGCAACGGGAGCTCGACCCACACCAGCGCAACAAACCGTTATGGCAACAGGCTGATGTGACCTGGGGAACACGGGTATTGCCGAACATACGGCCTGCCCGAGAACGTTACATCAAGGCTTACATCCTGCGTACCCATAACGATCCGAGTGCCTTTGGAGGGGTAGGTAACACATTAAGCAACTGGAATCGTGGCATCAGCGAGTTCTGGGATGGCTGGATGACCGAGGAGGAGAAAAAGCGCATCTCGTTGGCGCAACGCGTGGCCACCAAGCTGGATATGCGGCTGGGGGCGACAGCTGGCGGAGAGTGGGACGAAGGTGAGTTGACCTACATTGGGCAAGGCCGTCTTTACCAGGTATCTGAGCTGCCCCGGCGCATCCCTCGTTATGTACTGGAGCCCAATGTCCGTATCGAGAGGGGCGAGAGCCCCCGGCAGTTAGGTATCTATCTACCAGACATCGAATTTGCCGCAGCGCGTTTGCTGTACCCCACCCGATTCAAGGGCGGTGTCAGGGCCTACCAGGGTGTTCGCCGCAGCGATTATGTCTGCGAACACACCGGCAAGCGCGCCTACGATTGGAAAGAAACGCAATTGACAGAAACCGGCTGGACCCTGATTCGCCGCGTCGAAGGTGAGTTCATCGAAGTCCCGGAGCGCGGTTTCTTCCCCCGGGGTGAACCTGAAGAGTTGTACCGCTGGCCTGAGCGCGAAGCACAGTTCATCACGCGGGAGGGGGAATTCATCAGCGGCTGGTCCGGTGAACCGGCCAGCCATAGCGGCAAGTGGTCGACTTTTGGCCGAAAGGGTTTCGAGTACGAGGACCTCCAGCAAGGCCAGCGCCTGCCGTACAAGGACGCGCAGGCGGTGAAGTGGACGCTGATCAAACGTGTGGATGGCGGGTCGTGCATTGAGGTGCCTCAATCCTGCCGCACTCTGGACGGACCTGGGTCGATCTAAAACCAATCAGGTCTTGAGCCTAGACGCTGTACTCCCCCTTGTTACGTACCCATTGCCGCCAGGCCGCGACCGGTAAATGAGTAGGAGCGGGCTTGCCCCGCGATCTCGGAGCGGCAGGTCAATCGCAACCGCGGGGAAATCGAATCGTCGCACCGCCGTCCCTACAGGAGCTTCACCAGCTCTTGAGCGGCCTTTTGCAGCGGCTGGTTGTGGCGCCAGAAGGCATGTACCGGCAATTGCAGCTCGTTGCGGGTGTTCTTGAAGTCCAGGCGCAGCAGGCGCCCGGCGTCCAGCAGTGGTGCCACCCGCGACAGCGGGAAGTCGCCCCAGCCCAGGCCCGCTTCGACCATTTCCAGGGCCATGGCCAGGCTGTCGGTGCGCCAGTGGGCCTTGCCGATCAGGGCGCGGGTGTCGCTGATCGGCAGGTCGCGGCTGGCCACCACGATCTGCCGGACGTTGACCAGATCTTCGAGGTAGGCAATCTGCCGGGGCTGGCCTTGCAGGGCAGGGTGGTGGGGGGAAATGGTCGCCACCAGCGACTCCATGCCGATGTTCTGGAAGCGCTGCTGCGGGTCCACCGCCAGCCCGGCGAAGGCTAGGCACAGGCTGACCCGACCACTGTGCAGCAGTTGCAGGGCCTCTTCCTGCGGGGCGCTCAGCACTTCCACCTGCAGCAGCGGATAGCGCTCGCTGATGCGCGTGATCGCCGCCAGCAGTGGGCCGTGGTCGATGTCCGGGACCACGCTGATGGACAGGGTGCTTTCCAGGCCCTGGGACAGCTCCAGGGCGTGCACCTGCAATTGCCCTAGCTGCGCGGCGATCAGTCGGGCGTGGGGCTCCAGGGCGTGGGCCAGGGCGGTGGGCCGGGTTTCCCGGTGGCTGCGTTCGAACAGGGCAAAGCCCAGCTCGGCCTCAAGATTGCCAATGGCCATGCTCACCGCCGAGGGCACCCGCCCCAGGGCGCGGGCAGCCGCTGAGAACGAGCCGCCATCGAGCACGGCAAGAAAGAGTTCGATGTTGTCGCTGGAAAAATTCAAAGGTCAATCTCCTGTCAGTCAATCTGATAGCTGCTGACTTTGGCTGTCAAGAAGATTGATGCATCCTCGAAGGCTTTACCGCTAATGAGGAAACCCGGTGCAAGGTGTCAAACGCAAACTGGTCTACGTGACCGCCTACGAAGCCATTGGTCTGTGCATGTCGACCCTGGGCCTGGCCTACCTGTCGGACAGTGCGCCGAGCAATACCGGCCCCCTGGCGGTGATGATCACCACCATCGCCATGGCCTGGAACTTCATCTACAACACCCTGTTCGAGTACTGGGAAAGCCGCCAGGCCAAACGCGGTCGCAGCATTGCGCGGCGGCTGGCGCATGCCGTCGGGTTCCAGCTGACCCTGGTGGTCTACCTGATCCCGCTGATCGCCTGGTGGCTGGACATGAGCCTGCTGGAAGCCTTGTTGGTGGACCTGGCCTTCATCGTCCTGATTCCTTGCTACACCTTCCTGTACAACTGGTTGTTCGACCGTATCTTCGGCCTGCCGACCTCGGCCCAGGCCGTGGATGACCGCCAGGTTGCCGCCTGAGGCTATTGCGCCGGGATTCTGATGTAGAGCGAGCCGGTGTCGGAGCCAGAGTTGGGATTGGCGTTGGTGTTTGTGTCGGTGTCGGGGGCGTCCTGCAAGCGCGTGGCGCCCAGCAGGTTGTCCTCGACCTCGCCGGACAGGTAGTAGACCCCGGCCATGGCGCCGGTCTTGCGGTTTTCCATGAGGTCGCGCCACTCCTGGTTGAGCGCCACGTTGAGGATCACCCGCAGTTGCTCGATCATCGCCGGCTGTTCCTGGTTGTGGGTCACCACGTTGTAACCGGTGGCCGCCAGCGAAATCAGGGTGCCGGCGGCGCGACCCACGGCGGCGGCCACGGCACTGGCAATGCCGCGCGGCGCGAGGGTGGCGCCGAGTTTTTCACTGGCCTGGCGCGCCACCGACGACAGGCCGATGTCCGAGCGCTGGGTGCCGGCGCGCACGGCGCTGTGCATGCGCTTGAGCAGTGCCGCCCAGGCCGGCTGTTCGGCCAGCGACTTGGCGAACAGCAACTGGTAGAGCGAGGCATCCTGGGACTTGGGCGGCGCCAGGTTGATGGCCTGGATGCGGGTCAGGCGCAGGTTGAACTGCTCGGGGGGCGCTCGGTAGCGCTGGGCGATCTGTTGCAGTTGCTGGCCAAGCAGCTGGAGGTACAGCTCCATGGCCCGGACGCGAATGCCCTCGGGGTCGATCTCCTTGGCCACCTGGTCGAGCACGCGTCTGTGGTACTGCTCCTGCAGGTACAGGGCCAGGCGCTTTTCCGGCGGGTCGTTGGTATTGCCGCTGTTCATCTTGTACCAGGCCACTTTCATGGTCAGCCATTGCTGGGTCCAGTAACCGGTGAACCAGGGAATGAAGTCGCTTTCGGTGTATTGCTGAACGCGGTCCTTCCACACGCGCATGGAGCGCCGGGCATAGTCATTGACCGAACTGGTGACGGCCAGCGAGGCGTCGATGATCTCCCGGTCGATCTGCTCCCAGGTCGCCGGGCTCAATTGCACCGGCGGGGGTTCGACGGGTTTTTGCCGGGAGGCGCAACCTCCCAGCACCAGCAGCAGGGTGAGCAGGAGAACGGTGAGCGGGGAACGCGCATTCACATCGCAGCCCCTGTGAGAAGTCGGGCGTACAGGCATGCTTACCTTAGTATAGGCCCGGCCTCCCTGTGCGCTTCAGTCCTGCAGGTCGAGCTTGGCCTCGATGTGGTCCAGGTGCTCGTGCATCAACGCCAGCGCCTTGTCGCCATCGCCCTGTTCCAGCGCATCGATGATCGCCGCATGCTCCTGCCAGGCACAGTGGCTGCAGGGGCGGGTTTCGTACTGGGCGATAATCAGTGAGGTTTGCGGTACCAGGCCGTTGAGGAAACGGGTCAGTGGCGCGTTGTTGGCGATCTCGGCCAATTTGAGGTGAAACTCGCCGCCCAGACGAATGGCGGTACAGCGCTGGCCCTGTTCGTGGTGCTGGCGCTCGCGGGCCACCAGTTCGCGCAACTGGCGGATCCTGGCCGGGCGCGAACGTTGCGCGGCCAGGCTGATCAGGGTGGTTTCGGCCAGGCGCCGGGCGCTGAGGATCTGCCGCGCCTGTTGCGGGTCGGGGGCGGCCAGGCGGGCGGTGTGGCTCGGGCGCTGGACGATCACCTGCTGGTCGCACAGGCGGCCCAGCACCCGGCGGATCACGGTGCGGCTGACGCCGAAGGCCTCGCCCAGGGCCTGCTCGGGCAAGGCGCTGCCTGGGGCCAGGCGCTGTTCGAGAATGGCGTCGAACAGGCGCGGGTAGATCTGCTCGGCCGACAGGCGCACCTCGCCCTGGGCAAGCAGTGGCGGCAGGGTGGTCGCAGGGGCTTGGGCGCTGGTGTTCATCACTGCTCTCCTTCGGTCATTTGACCGGATGCTCGTCCGGGATCTTCAGTTCGATACCCATGCGCAGGCCTTCCTGGAGGATGTGATGGCGCATCTGTGCGCTGGCCTGGGCACTGTTCTTGTTGCGGATGGCGCGTACCACTGCCTCGTTTTCTTCCAGCCGCGCCGCCAGGTGCTCGGGCGAATTGCGCAGCACATCGGCGCTCTGCTTGAGGGCGTTGCTGGTCTGCTGCACGACGTTCTGGAAGATCGGGTTGGCGGTCAGCGTGAACAGCTCTTCATGGAAGGCGATATAGGCGTTGACCCCGGCTTCGCTGTCTTGGGCCTCAAGGGCTTCGCGCATGTCCATCAGGGTCAGGCGCAGTTGGCCGATTTCCTTGCTGCTGATCGACTGGGCGACCAGGCCGACGATGAACGGCTCCAGGGTGTAGCGCAGTTGCAGCACGTCTTCCAGGCTGGCTTCGGCCACGGTGTTGGCCACCGGCGCCGCTTCGACGCTGCCCGGCTCCAGCACCAGCACGCCCTTGCCTGGCAGCGAACGCACCAGGCCCAGGGTTTCCAGGACGGTGACCGCTTCTCGCAGGCTGGGGCGGCTGATGCCCAGTTGCTCGGCCAGTTCACGCTGGCCCGGCAGCATTTCGCCGGAGCGCCATTGGCCCCGGTCCAGGGCCTGGCGCAATTTTTCTACCACGGCGTTGACGACGGTTGATGAGCTGATCACGGTTCACTCCCTGAGATCGGTTTCACACTTGCCGGGCCGGTGCCGCAGCACCGGCCCGTTCACTCAGAACTCTTGTTGATGGGTGGCCGGGCTTTTGCGCTGGGCAAAGCTGTAGCCCTGCTTGCCGGCCAGTACATTGTTGGCCCGTTCCATGTCGATATCGCCTTCCCATTTGCCAATAGCGACGGTGGCCACGCAGTTGCCGATCAGGTTGGTCAGGGCGCGGCCGATGCCCATGAACCAGTCCACCGCCAGCACCAGCACCAAACCGACCACCGGGATCGCCGGAATGGCGGTGAGGGTGGCGGCGAGGATCACCAGCGCCGAACCCGGGATGCCGTGGGCACCTTTGGAGGTGATCAACGACACCAGCAGGATGGTCAACAGGTCGGTCATGGCCAGGGGCGTGCCGGTGGCGTTGGCGATAAAGACGATGGCCAGGGTCAGGTAGATCGAGAAGCCGTCGAGGTTAAAGGAATAGCCGGTGGGAATCACCAGGCCGACGGTGGAATTGCCCACGCCCAGGTGCTCCAGCTTGCGCATGATCTGCGGCAGCACGGCGTCGGACGAGGCGGTGCCCAGGACAATGGTCAGCTCTTCGCGCAGGTACTTGATGAACGGCAGGATGCGCAGGCCCGACAGACGCATCACGGTGCCCAGGATCAGCAGCACGAAGCCGATGCAGGTCAGGTAGAACAGCGCCACCAGGCCGCCCAGGTGTTGCAGCGACTCCAGGCCGTACTTGCTGGTGGTGAAGGCGATGGCGCCGAACACGCCCAGCGGCGCCAGGCGCACGATCATGCCCATGATGCGGAAGATCACATGGCTCAGTTCGTTGATCAGCCGCGAGATGCCCGAGGCTGCTTCACCGACCAGGTTCAGCGCACTGCCGAACAGCACCGAGAACAGCAGGACCTGGAGGATGTTGTTGTCGGCAAAAGCGCCGATCACCGAGGTGGGGATCAGGTCCATGAGGAAGGCGGCGGTGCCGTGGATATGCTGGCCGCGCTCGGCCAGGTTGCTGGCCTCGGCGCTGGCCAGTTGGTCGAGGTGGATATTGGCGCCGCTGCCGATGCCGGAGGTAAAGGCGAACACCAGGCCGATGACCAGGGCGATGGTGGTGAGGATTTCGAAATAGATCACCGATTTCAGGCCGATCCGCCCGACCTTCTTCAGGTCGCCCGCACCGGAAATACCGCTGACCACCACGCAGAACACGATCAACCCGATGAGCATCTTGATCAGCTTGATAAAGCCGTCACCGAGGGGTTTGAGCTGCAGGGAAACTTCGGGAAAGCTCAAGCCACAGGCGATGCCGAGCACCAGGCCGAGCACTACTTGGAGAAAGATCGAACGCGAGCACCATTTGAGCATGGGAGGGATCTCTGGTCGGTGTCCTTGCTTCGGTGCCCGGGGGCGAAAGAGCGGAGGACTTAATTATTGTGGTCTTACCGGTATGTCCAGTGCAGGCCCAGTCTGGGCGCGATTTTGTGGGTTGGCAAGGGGTTCTTGAGGGTAGGGAGAAAATTGAGTTTTGTTTCTAGCAAAATCAATAGGTTACCGATGAATTGCGGGGCCCTTGAATGTCGCTGTGCGCTCAGTTTTCGCTATTCAAGGGTTCCAGGCACCCACCTGGGTTCACTTGTGCCTAACTGGTCTGACCGGTTTGTCCGTGTCTTTTGCGCCAACCTGATCGGTGCAATGCAACACCTGGGGATCACGCTGGACCACAGTCCGGAGAATCTGCACTTTATAATCGCTTCCCGGGTACAACCGCCGCCTGGTCTGAGCCGCTTGAAGTCGATGGGGAGCGTGCTTGCCCCGCGAATGCGATTTACCCGTCACATCGCATCGCGGGGCAACCCCGCTCCTGGCTGCTAGAACTGAGCGTCAGTCATTTCCATGGCCGCTGCACCACCATGCAGCACGGTATGGGTCAATGCGCTGGCGCGTGGTAGCCAGTGATCGGCGTAGAAACGGGCACTGAGGATCTTGCCCTGATAGAACGCCGCCTCAGTGCTCCCGTTGGCCAGTTGCTGTTCGGCGACCAGGGCCGAGCGTGCCAACTGCCATCCGCCGGCGACAATGCCGAACAACTCCAGAAACGGCACTGCGCCGACCGATACTTCACGCACCTGGTGATCGTACCGATCAACGATGAAACGCACGGCCTGCTCCAGCGCTGCAATCCCGTCATGCAGCGCCCGGGCGACCGGGTTCAGCTGTGGGTTATCCAGGGCCAGCAGTTGTTGTTCGACCGCTTTCATGCGCACGATCAACTGACTGGCGGCTTCGCCGCGATCGCGGGCGATCTTGCGACCGATCAAGTCAGCGGCCTGAATGCCGGTAGTGCCTTCGTAAATGGTGGTGATGCGCGCGTCGCGCAGATGCTGAGCCGCGCCGGTTTCCTCGATATAGCCCATGCCGCCGTGAATCTGCACGCCCAGCGAGGCGATATCGTTGGCATTCTCGGTACTCCAGCCCTTGACCACCGGGATCATCAAATCAACGAATGCCTGGTGGTGCTTACGGCTGTCCTGGTCCGGATCCCGCTGAGCGATATCCATCGCCAGGGCGACTTCGCAGGCCAGGGCGCGCATGGCCTCACAGCGCGATTTCATCGACAGCAGCATGCGACGTACGTCCGGGTGACGAATGATCGCCACCCTGTCACGCGAACTGCTGCCGATTTCATTGCCCTGGACGCGGTCGCGGGCATACGCCAGTGCACGTTGATAGGCACGTTCAGACAGGCCTACACCTTCGATGCCAACCGAGAAGCGTGCCGCGTTCATCATGATGAACATATACTCCAGGCCACGGTTCTCCTCGCCGACCAGCCAACCGGCAGCGCCCTCGCGGTCGCCGAAGGCCATGACGGCGGTCGGGCTGCCATGAATGCCGAGTTTGTGTTCGATCGATGCGCAGCGCACATCATTGCGTGCGCCCAGGCTGCCATCGGGGTTGACCAGGAACTTGGGCACGACAAACAGCGAAATCCCCTTTACACCTTCCGGTGCCCCGGGCACGCGAGCGAGCACGAGGTGGATGATGTTGTCGGTAAGGTCATGCTCGCCGTAAGTGATGAAGATCTTCTGTCCGAAGACCTTGTAGCTACCGTCACCCTGAGGTTGTGCGCGACACCGGATTGCCGCCAGGTCGGAGCCGGCCTGGGGCTCGGTGATGTTCATGGTGCCGGTCCACTCGCCGCTGACCATCCTGGGCAGATAGGTTTGCTTGAGCCATGGCGCGCCACGAAGTTCGATGGCTTCGATGGCGCCACGGGTGAGCATCGGGCAAAGGCCGAAGGCAACGTTGGCGCCATTCCACATTTCTTCCACCAGCGCCGAAATCAGCCGCGGCAGTCCCTGGCCACCGAACTCGGTTTCACAGGACAGGGCGTTCCAGCCGCCTTCGACGAATTGGTTATAGGCCTGCTTCCATGGGGTGCAGGTGTGTACTTCGCTATCGAGCCAACGAGGAGCCTGGCGGTCGCCCTGGCCATTGAGGGGCGACAGGACGCCGGTGGCGAAGCGGCTCGCTTCACTGAGAATGGCCTCGGCAAGTTCCGCGCCCAGTTCATCCCCCCCTGCGAGTGCGCGAAAGCGCTCCAGATAGCCCAACTCATTGAGGACGAACTGCATATCGCGCAAGGGCGCGTTGTACTCACTCATGGTGTTATCTCGCTTTGATCGATGGGTAAAGGTTCAGGGCCGCTTGTCGGGAGGGGCGCCCGATTCGATCGTGACTATGCCAAGGACAGGGGGTCAGTGGCTCCGCCCTTAAAGGGGGGGCGGGGGGGGCAGCTCCAGCCTGGCGGCGGTGCTCGGCGATTGAAGCAACTTCCTGCGCCAGTCGCCCCACTCACTTTGAGTGGAGGCACTGTAGCGCGTAGGCTGGATAGGATAGTTGTCTACCCTCACGCGCGAAGGTGGTCTTGGGCGAACACCGCGCCGGGCACTGAATAAGTGCTGTGCTTTAATGGTATGCCACGCGATGTCGCCATCGCGCGGTGCGGCGAATGAGTGAGGGCATGCCAACGAGCCCAGAGGATTGCCTGAAGATGCCTGCTGATAAGTTACTGGTTTCGTCCAAGTTCGCCCCGCCGCGCATCGGCACTCGATCGATCACACGTAGCAACCTGCTGCAGTTGCTCGAGCGCATGGGAGAATGCCGTGTCGGGCTGGTAGTCGGCAGCCCGGGGTTTGGCAAGACTACGTTGCTCGCGCAATGGCGTCAGAGTGCGATGAAGGCGGGCGCCGAGGTGGCCTGGCTGTCGCTCAGTGCAGACGACAAGTACCTGTCGACCTTCTTCGTCTACCTGACCGAGGCCATGCAGCGCCTGGGCATCAGCATCGAAAACGATCTGCCGCTCGATTCGGCCGTGGGGGAGTCGCTCGACCTCTATGTCGCCGCCGTTGTCGACGGTGCGTCGGGTATCAAGCGTGACCTGTACCTGATCCTGGACGACTATCAACATGTTGCCGATCCGCGAGCGCATCGGCTGATGCAGAAGCTGCTCGATCATTGTCCCGATAACCTCCACTTCATCATTGCCGCCAGGGTCCAGCCGCCTTTGAGCCTGGGCCGTCTGCGGTTGATGGGACAGGTCATTGAAGTGGACTGCGCCGCACTGCCCTTCGATCTGGCCGAAACCCGGGCGTTTCTTGACGTCAACTCGGGCTCACTGAAGTTGACCTCAGAGGAGATTCACCAACTCCACGACTTGACCGGAGGATGGCCGGCCAGCTTGCAGTTGATCGCCATTCTTTCGCGCAGCAGACCGAATACGCGCGAAGCGCTCCAGGAGCTGGCCTGGAAGACCGATAACCTGCAGGCTTACCTGGCCGAGGATGTCATGGCGCACTTGCCACCTGAACTGGTGGCATTCATGGAAAGCATCAGTATCTGCCGACGTTTCAACGCCGGGCTGTCGTCGGCGGTCAGTGGCCAGGAGCAGGCCAAGGAGTTCCTGACCCGCCTGGAGGAAGAGAACCTGCTGATTTTCCGCATCGAGGGTGATGATCGTCGATTGTGGTACCGCTTCCATCCGCTATTCGGTGACTTTCTCGCCACCCACCTGGCCCGTCGCGAACCGGATGAAATTGCGCGCTTGCACCTGCGCGCAGCCCATTGGTTCGCCGAGCAAGGGCTGTTGGCCGAAGCCGTGCGGCATGCGATCGAAGGGGGCAATCTTGAGTTTGCGGTCGAGATCATCGAGCGTGTATCGCCCTCGAGCTGGGGCGTTGATTACTTGAGCCCGATGTTGCGGTTGCTGGACCGGTTGCCACAGGATTTGTTGTTCTCGCGGCCGCGGTTGTTCTTCCTTGGCTGCCTGGTCTACAGCATGTCGGCGCGTACGGTGAAATCCGAGGCCTGGCTGGAGCAGTTCATGCGCAGCGGGGCCGCCCAGGACGCCGATGTCGCCCATGGCCTGCCGTTGGTGCAAGCCGCCATCGCGCTCCAGCGCGACCGCACTGAAACGGTTATCGCACTGTTGGAGCATTATCAACCGCTGGCCGATGATTATCCGATGATGCGTTTCGGTCACCCGGCCATGCTGGGTGACGCTTATGTAGCCAGCGGGCGCTATGAAGAAGCACAACGTTGTTTCGACTTCGTATCGACCGGTGAAGCGGACCAGGAAGACGAAATGGCCCTGGTGCTGGCGTGCTCGTCGGTCCGTTGCCTGATGATGCAGGGCAGGGTCATCGAGGTGGAGCGGCGCAGTGCTGATTTACTCGTACAAGCCAGTTCTGCCCATGGCTATCGCTCGCGCAGTGCCAACCTTGCCGCTTCGATGCTGGCCGAGTCCTGTTATGAACTTGACCGTGTCGACAGTGCCCGTGAAGCCCTGGCCAATCGCACCGCACTGTTTCAGGTTTCGTTACCGGGAACCATGATCGGCTCGACCTTGTGCCGAGCCCGGCTCGATATGCTTCAGGAGTCGGCGTCCATCGCACTTGATTTTCTTGAGCGCCAGGAACGGCATTTTCGCCGCCTGGGGCTGGATCGCGCAGTGGTCCACAGTTTGGCCGAGCAGGTCCGGATTCTGCTGGTCGAGGGTGATGTTCCCGCGGCTAGCGAGCGACAGGCGCGTCTTGCGGCGATCGCTGAAAAGTACCCTGGGGCACGTGGTTCGGTGGCGGAAATTCCCGTGATGGCGGCGCTGGCGAGTGCCCGGATAAACCTTGCGAGCAACGAGGGCGAGCAGGCAAGAGCGTCACTGGCGTCGGTGCTCGAGTTCGCCGGCAGCCAGGGCCGGGGGCAGTTGCAGGTCACCGCTACTCTGTTGACTGCCGTGGCCCTCGACATGCTTGGGCTGGCGCCTGAGGAATGCCTGCTTCGGGCGCTGGGGCTTGGCCGGCGCCTGGAGTTGGTCCGTACCTTGGTTGACGAGGGCACGGCGGTGCAGGGGCTGCTGTTACGCTTGTCACAAGCGGAGAGTGTGCAGAGCGATATCGGTGGCTATCTGGCCAGCCTGTTGCGCGGTTTCAGCGATGTGCAGTCGGCCGATGATTCTGGGCATGGTGCGGCGACCAGGCGCAGCGTGTTGACGCCGCGAGAGATTGCCATTCTCCAACTGATAGGCCAGGCAATGACCAACAAGCGTATTGCCCTGACCTTGAACATCTCGCTTGAAACGGTGAAGTGGAACCTGAAGAACATCTACGTGAAGCTGGGCGTGTCGAGCCGCTATGACGCGATTTCCTGGGCGCGCAAACACGAGTTGATCCACTGAGTGGGGGGCGCGATGGATCACTACCCCAAGATGAGGGGGCGTCGAATGCAGGGTAACTTACCTATCCTGCCGACATCACTCATGCAGCAGGGGGCAACGAGATGGATGCAAAGCAGGGGCCGTTGTCGGGTCTGAGAATTCTTGAAGTAGCGGGTATAGGACCTGGTCCGTTCTGCGGCATGCTGCTGGCCGATCTGGGTGCCGATGTGGTGGTGGTCGAGCGGGACGTCCAGGACGCCGATGAAATGGAATTCGGTCCTCAGGCGCTGTTCAAACGGGGCAAACGTTCGGTCAGGGCCGACCTGAAAACCCCGGAAGGGGTTCAGACCGTTCTTGAACTGGTCGCTCATTGCGACGCGTTGATCGAGGGCATGCGCCCGGGTGTTATGGAACGCCTGGGATTGGGGCCGGACATTTGCCTTGAACGCAACCCACGCCTGGTCTATGGCCGCATGACGGGTTGGGGGCAGGATGGGCCGCTGGCCCAGGCTGCCGGCCATGACAACAACTACGTCGCACTTTCAGGCGCGCTCTGGTACGCCGGTCAACCCGGACAGCCTCCTGTCGCGCCACCCAGCCTGCTTGGCGATGTTGCCGGCGGCGCACTGTACCTGGCGATCGGTGTACTGGCCGGCATCATGAACGCGCGCACCTCGGGCCAGGGCCAGGTGGTGGATGCGGCAATCGTTGATGGTTGTGCGCACATGCTCAACCTCTTGCTGGTCAGCAAGGCGGCCGGTCTTACCGTCAATGAGCGCGGCGGCAGTTCGCTCGACGGCTCGCACTGGTTCAATACCTACCGGTGCGCCGACGGCCAGTTCATTTCAGTGGGGCCACTTGAGCCACGCTTCTACAAGCTGCTGCTGGATAAGGTGGGTCTGGGTGACGATCCACTCATGGCCAACGCACACAACCCCAAACACTGGCCGCAGCAGCGTGAACGTTTTGCCGCCGTGTTCGCCCAGCGCACCCGTGAGCAGTGGTGCGCACTTCTGGAAGGTACCGATGCGTGCTTCGCGCCCGTGTTGAATCTGGATGAGGCAGCAGACCACCCGCACCTGCGCGCACGTCAGGTGTTCAGCCGTGACCGCGGTTTTCTGGAGGCCAATCCCGCACCACGATTTTCCGCAACGCCGGCCAACAAGCCGGGTGCGGTACCCCAACGTGGTGAGCACACTGACGCCGTCTTGCGCGAGTGGACGGCTCGCTGATCGGCGGGCGATAACTTGGAGATCGGGATGCAACGCACCGTTGAGCCACTGTTGTACCCCTGTGGTGATGCACCGGAACCGGGCATGGGCCATGAGGTCGCGCCCGGGGTGTTCTGGTTGCGCATGCCGCTGCCGTTGTCACTGGACCACATCAACCTCTGGGCGATTCGCGATGGGGACGACTGGGCGCTGTTCGACAGCGGGATGGACACTCCGGCAACGCAGGACGCCTGGCGCCAGTTGCTGGCGCCAGGCGGTGCCTTGGAGGGCGGGAGGGCAGCACGTCTGTTCGTGACCCACATGCACCCGGACCATATAGGACTGGCCGGGTGGCTCAACCAGGCGTTCGGCAGCGAGCTGTGGATGACCCAGACAGAGTATCTGAACTGCCGGATGCTGGCGGCCGATACTGGCCGTAGCGCGCCCGAGGAGGGCGTACGCTTCTACCAGGCTGCTGGTTGGGACGCCTCAGCGATAGCGCGCTACCAGGAACGCTTTGGCGGGTTCGGCAAGATGATTTCGCCTCTGCCACAAGCCTATCGGCGCCTGCGTGATGGCGACATCGTGCGTATCGGCGAACACGACTGGCAGGTATGGGTAGGCACCGGGCATTCCCCCGAGCATGCGTGCTTCTACAGCCCTGACCTGCACCTGTTGATTGCCGGCGACCAGGTACTGCCGCGTATCTCGCCGAATGTCTCGGTCTTTCCCACCGAGCCGTTGGCTGACCCGTTGGGCGAGTGGTTGCAATCCCTCGCTCGCTTTCGCCAGATGCTGCCTGATGACGTTCTGGTGCTGCCCGCGCACGGTGAGCCATTCAGGGGGCTGCACGCACGACTGGATCGTCTGCTGGAGGGGCATGCAAAAGGGTTGCAGCGTCTGCAGGCACGTCTCGCCGAAGGCCCCAGGCGTGCCATCGACGTGTTTGGCGCCTTGTTCGCCCGGCCCATAGGCGCGGATCTGTTGTCGCTGGCCACCGGCGAATGCCTGGCCAATCTCAACTATCTGGTGCAACGAGGTCGTGTCGCTGTGGAGGTGGACGGGGAGGGGGTGTGCTGGTACCACGCAACGCAACCCACCTCCCTTCCCCCTCTCTGTTAGGGGTGCACCGGTAGGCACTGAGGCGAATAACTTCGCCGGGTACCGACCGACCGGCCGGCCGACGCCGGCATGGCATATACCTGAGGAGGCTGCATGATTCCACGTACCCTGTTCGAACACGAGCACGACGCGTTTCGCTGTACCGTACGCAGGTTCCTTGACGAGGAATGCGTCCCCCACCACGAACAGTGGGAACAAGACCACCGCGTGCCGCGCTCGATCTGGGTGCGCGCCGGTGAACTTGGCCTGCTCAACGCCACGACACCACAGGCCTACGGTGGCCTGGAGCTGGACCGGCGCTTTTCGATGATAGTGCAGGAGGAGTTTGGCCGTGCCGCCACTTCTGGTCTGAACGGTTTCAACGTGCACGATATCGTCGCCGGTTATTTCATCAACTTTGCAAGCGAGGCGCAGAAGCAGCAATGGCTGCCGAAGATGGCCGCAGGTGAAGTGATCACGGCCGTCGCCATGACAGAGCCAGGCACCGGTTCCGACCTGCAGGCGGTGAAGACCCGTGCAGTGCTGGACGGGGACGAGTACGTGATCAACGGCTCGAAGACCTTCATCTCCAACGGCACCAACTGCGATCTGATTGTGGTGGTCGCCAAGACAGGGAACAGCGGCAAGGGCGCTCAGGACATCTCCTTGATCCTGGTCGAAGCAAACGCCCCGGGCGTCGCCAAATCCAGGCCCTTGCGCAAGATTGGCCTGAACGCCCAGGACACCACCATGCTGTTCTTCGAGGATGTCCGGGTGCCGAAGGAGAACATCCTGGGCGGTGTGGCGGGACAAGGCTTCTATCAGTTGATGAAAGAACTGCCCTGGGAGCGCATGAGTATCGCCATCCAGTCCCTTGGTGCGGCCCACGCGGTGCTGGAGTCAACACTGGAATACACCCGTGGGCGAACTGTATTCGGTAAGCCGATATTCGAGTTGCAGAACACCCGTTTCACGCTCGCGGAGCTCAAAGCCGAACTCACGATCGGGCAGAGCTATGTCGATGCCTGCATGCTCCTGCTGCTCAGGCACGAACTGTCCAGTGCAGCCGCCGCCGCTGCGAAGATGTGGTGTTCCGAGCTGTACACCCGGGTCGTGGACAAGTGCCTGCAGTTGCATGGCGGCAATGGCTACATGCTTGAGTATCCCGTGGCCCGGCATTATCTCGACAGCCGCGTGAACCGCATCTACGGCGGTGCCAACGAAATCATGCGCGAGCTGGTCGCACGCACTCTCTGATCCTGAGGCGCTGGTTGCGTTCAGGCCGGGCCCCCAGGGTTCCGGCCTTTTTTTGGTTCTTCACGGAATTCCGGGAGGTATGGTCTTTGGGCTTGGGCTTGGGCTTGGGCTTGGGTGTTGAGGGGGCGAGCTTATCCATTCCCTGTGGCGACGCTGACGGCCCCTTCCGCCTTTACGGCGGGTCCCTTTTGTCTTGGCAAAAGGAACCAAAACCGCTTGCTCCTACATACGGCCCTACGCTGCGCTTCGGGTACCCTCGCTGCGGCGTCTTCCGGGGCCACGCGGCACTACGACTTGCTTCGCAAGTCTACGGCTCGCGTTCTTCGGCTGCGCCGAAGGTGCTACGCACCGGCCCCTCCAGACACCTCCACTCGGCCTCCTGAAGTCGCGAAGTTACGGGCGGCGCCTGCGCTGACGCATCTTCGAAATCAAAGGCTGGCGCAGCAAGAACAGCATTGCGGGCAAGCCCGCTCGCAATGCGAGTAATGACTCGCTCTTGCTCTTGCTCTTCATGCACGCAAGTTCAGGCACTGCAGACCGCGACTTCAGGAGGGGACCCGGAGCGCAGCGTAGGGCCGTCAGCATCGCCGCAAGGAATGGATAAGCACACAGCCTCAACATCCCCCCAAAAAAGGTTCGGCCCCAGGGGAGGGGGGCTGCGCGAACTCCCTTTTCAGGCGTCTGCACGGCGCCATCCCCCCCGGCCCCCCCTCTCACACCTAGGGGTACAGCGGCGCTGGCGATCCGCCTATCGTCGAATCATTCAAAGGCCCGGCATACCTGGCCCCTATAACAACAATCGAGGACATGCCGAATGATTCCGCGCACGCTGTTTGATCACGAGCACGAGGCGTTTCGCAGCACGGTGCGGCGCTTTCTGGCCAATGAGGTATCGCCCTTTCACGAGCAATGGGAAGCGGTTCACCTGGTTCCGCGTGCTGTCTGGAAGCGTGCGGGTGAACTGGGCCTGCTGAACGCGACTACACCGCAAGCCTATGGTGGCCTGGGCCTGGACCGGCGCTTCTCGCTGATCACCAGTGAGGAAGTGTTTCGCGCCAACGCCTCGGGTCTGATCGGCTTTGGCGTCCACGACATCGTTGCCGGTTACCTGAACAACTTCGCCACCGAGGCGCAAAAACAGCGCTGGTTGCCCGGCATGGCGGCCGGCGAGTTGATCGGCGCCGTGGCAATGACCGAGCCCAATACGGGCTCCGATCTGCAGGCGATCAAGACGCGCGCCGTGCTGGAGGGTGACCACTATGTCATCAACGGCGCCAAGACCTTCATCTCCAACGGTACCCATTGTGACCTGGTTGTCCTGGTGGCCAAGACCGGCAACAGCGGCAAGGGCTCCCAGGATATTTCACTGATTCTGGTCGAGGCCGACCGTGTCGGTCTCAGCAAGTCCCGCCCGCTCAAGAAGGTCGGCCTGCATGCCCAGGACACCACCATGTTGTTCTTCGAAGACGTTCGCGTGCCGCGTGAGAACGTGTTGGGCGGCGAGCCGGGCAAGGGCTTCATCCATCTGATGAAAGAACTTGCCTGGGAGCGCCTGGCGATTGCCGGCCAGAGCATCGCCGGTGCCGAAGCGGTCCTGGAGCAGACACTGGACTACACCCGTGGGCGCAGCGTGTTCGGCAAACCCATCTTCGAATTCCAGAACACGCGCTTCCAGCTGGCAGACCTGAAAGCCCAGATCGCCATCGGCCAGAACTATGTGGATCGCTGCATGGAACTGTGCCTTGCGCACACCTTGACCCCTGAAGCTGCGGCCGCAGCCAAGCTGTGGTGTTCCGACCTGTACACGCGGGTGGTCGACCAGTGTCTGCAACTGCACGGTGGCAACGGCTACATGCTCGAGTACCCGGTAGCCCGTCACTACCTCGATCACCGGGTGCTGCGGATCGCCGGTGGCGCCAACGAAATCATGAAAGAACTGGTCGGGCGCACGCTCTGATCCTGGCCGAATTGAGGACGATGACATGCAATACCTGATCCCCCGCACTTTGTTCAGCGCCGAGCACGAGGCGTATCGCCGCACGGTCAAACGCTTTCTGGACGAGCAGGTGCTGCCCTTTCACGAACAGTGGGAAGAAGAACACCGGATCCCTCGCGAAGTCTGGCGAAGTGCCGGCGAGTTAGGCCTGATCCTGCCATTTTTGCCCGAAGCGTATGGCGGTGTCGGTACCGACAAACTGTTCGAGATGATCCTCATCGAAGAATTCATGGGCTCTGGTGCTTCGGGGCTGATCGGCTTTGGCGTGCACTCGCTGGTGGCGGGTTACCTCAACAATTACGCCACCGAGGAAATGAAGCAGCGCTGGCTGCCGGGGATGATCAGCGGCGAGGTGATTGGCGCGGTGGCCATGACCGAGCCGAACACCGGCTCCGATCTGCAGGCCGTCAAGACCCGTGCGGTGCGCGACGGTGATGAGTACGTGCTCAACGGTTCCAAGACCTTCATTTCCAACGGCACCCAGTGTGACTTCGCCCTGGTGGTGTGCAAGACCGGAGAGACCGGCAAGTCAGGGGACATCACCTTGATTCTGGTCGAGGCCGATCGACCGGGTTTCGAGCGCTCGACACCCTTGAAGAAGGTCGGTTTGCATGCCCAGGACACCTCGATGCTGTTCTTCGACAACGTCCGTGTACCTGCCAGCAACGTGCTCGGTGGGGTCGAGGGTCAAGGCTTCGGTCAGTTGATGCGCGACCTGGCGTGGGAGCGCATGAGCGGCGCCATCGGTTTCCAGGCCCAGGCTGAAGCAGCCTTGTGCCATACCCTCGACTACACCAAGGGTCGCACGGTGTTCGGCAAGCCGATCATCGATTTCCAGAACAGCCGTTTCAAGCTTGCCGAACTCAAGACCCAGATCCAGCTGGGGCGCTCCTGGGTCGATCGCTGCATGGAACTGGCCTTGCGCGGCGAGTTGAGCGCCGAGGCGGCGGCGGCCGCCAAGTACTGGACTGGCGAGTTGAGCAACCGCGTGGTGGACGACTGCCTGCAGTTGCACGGTGGCAATGGCTACATGCTCGAGTACCCGATCGCGCGCCTGTATCGCGACGTGCGTGGTAACCGCATCTGGGGCGGCACCACCGAGATCATGAAAGAAATCATTTCGCGCACCCTGTGAGTACTGTGATGAACGCTGCCTATATTTTCGACCACGTTCGTACCCCACGGGGCCGCGGCAAACCGGACGGTTCGCTGCACGAAGCGACGCCCGTGCACCTGAGCGCCACGGTGCTTACCGCGTTGCGCGAGCGCAACGGCCTGGACACCCGACAGGTAGACGACATCGTGTTCGGCGTGGTGTCGGGTATCGGTGAGCAGGGCGGTGGTGTGCCCCGCGTCGCCGCATTGGCCGCAGGCTTCGACGAGCGTGTGGCGGGTGTACAGATCAACCGCTTTTGTGGCTCCGGCCTGGAAGCCTGCAACATGGCCGCGGCCAAAGTCGTTGCCGGCGGCGCCGACCTGGTGATTGCCGGCGGCTGCGAAAGCATGTCGCGGGTGGCCATGTTGTCCGATGGGGGCGCCTGGGGCGTCGACCCGGCCGCGGCGTTCGCCACCCGCTACATGCAACTGGGCGTCTGTGCCGACCTGCTGGCCAGCCAGCATGGCCTGAGCCGCGAACAGGTCGATGCCTTCGCCGTGGAAAGCCATCGCCGCGCTGCCCTGGCCACGGCCGAAGGCCGCTTCGATCGTTCGTTGGTAGCGGTGCGCGATGTGCTGGGCGACGTGCTGCTTGACCACGATGAAAACGTACGTGCCGGCTGTACCCAGGATGATCTTGCCAAGCTGCGCCTGTCGTTCGCTGACAGTGGCCGCCGGGTGGGTTTCGATGCCTTGGCCCTGGCCCGCTACCCGCAGCTGGAGTCAATCGGTCACGTACACCATGCCGGCAACTCCTCGGGCATCGTTGACGGTGCCTGCGCTGTATTGATCGGCAACGAAACGGCGGGCCGCGCCGCCGGGCTCAAGCCTCGTGCACGCATTCGCTCTTTTGTCGAAGTCGGTTCGGAGCCGACCGTGATGATGACTGGCCCGTCGGTGGCCACGCGCAAGCTGTTGCAGCGCAGCGGCATGACCCTGGCCGATATCGATCTGTTTGAAGTCAACGAAGCCTTCGCTGCCGTGCCCCTGCACTACATGGACAGCCTGGGTGTTGGTGCGGACCGCATCAACGTCAACGGCGGGGCGATTGCCCTGGGCCATCCGCTGGGCGCAACGGGTGCGATGTTGCTCGGCACCGTGCTCGATGAGTTGGAGCGCACGGGCAAGGGTACGGCTCTGGTCACGTTGTGCATCGCCGTCGGTATGGGCGTCGCCACCGTCATCGAACGCGTCTGAGCCGCCTGGCATCGAGGATTCCATGGAAAAGCCAATGAACCTGATCAGTACCTCAATCACCGACGGCATCGCCACGCTGACCATCGATATGCCAGGGCGCAGCATGAATGTGCTGTCACTGGACCTGGTCGACGAACTGGACAGGGTGTTTACCGAACTGCTGCGCGCCCCTGAGGTGACCGGCATCATCGTGGCCAGCGGCAAGAGCAGTTTTGTCGCCGGCGCTGACCTTGCGTGGGTGGCCGGGCTGGCCCGGCCAGGTACGCCACGGGAAAAAGTCATGGCCGAGATCGGCGCCCTGGGCACCCTGTTGCGCCGCATCGAAACGAGCGGCAAGCCCGTGGTCGCTGCCGCCAGTGGCACCGCCCTGGGTGGGGGGTTGGAGCTGATGCTGGGTTGTCACTACCGCATTGCCGCGCAGGTCCCGGGAGCGCAATTCGGGCTACCGGAAGTCAAGCTCGGGGTTCTGCCAGGTGCTGGCGGTACCCAGCGCATGCCGCGCCTGATAGGGATTGCCGCCAGCTTGCCGCTGATCACCCAAGGCACTCACCTCAGTGCCGAAGAAGCGCATCGCCTGGGCCTGCTGGATGAACTGACCAGCCCTGAAAATCTCCTGGCCGCCGCCGACCGCGCGTTGCGCGAAGGGCGGGTCAAGGCCATTGCCGCCTGGGATGAAAAAGGCTACGTGCTACCCGGCGGCGATGCGTATACCCCGGCCAATCGGCAGGCACTGATCGAAGCCAATGCCAGCTTGCATGCCAGCAAGCGTGGCTTGTATCCGGCAACTTTGGCGATCCTGCGCTGTATCTACGAGGGCGCTCGCCTGCCGATGGACAAGGCGCTGCAGCTGGAGCTCAAGCACTTCGCAACGCTGGTGCCAGGACCGGTCGCGGACAATCTCATCCGTATCAACTTCTTCGCCAAACAAGCGGCTGCCAAGCTGGCCCGCCGCCCTGTTGGCATTCCCCGCAGCAAGGTGGCCGAGCTCGGTGTCATAGGCGTTGGCCTGATGGGCGCCGGGATTGCCCAGGTGGCAGCGCTCGCTGGCATCGAGGTGGTGATGCTGGACCGCGACCTGGTCCTGGCCGAACGTGCACGCGAGCAGGTCGCTGTAGCTCTGGACAAAGACGTAGCCAAGGGCCGTCTGACTGCCGTCGCCCGTGAACAGGCACTGGCGCGGATACGCCCGGTCTCTGGTTACGCGGCGCTGGGTAACTGCGATCTGGTGGTCGAGGCGATCGTCGAGGACGCCGATATCAAGGCCGTCGTCACCCGTGCCGCGTGCGAGGCGATGAAACCAGGCGCGATCTTCGCGTCCAATACGTCGGCGTTGCCGATCGGTGAACTGGCCCAGGCCAGTCCGTGTCCGGAGCACTTCATCGGCCTGCATTTCTTCTCCCCGGTACCGCGCATGGGCATGGTCGAGGTGATTGTCGGGCCGCGCACCTCGGATCAGACCCTGGCGCGCGCCATGGACTTCATCAGCCAGCTGCGCAAGTCGCCTTTCGTGGTCAACGACGGTTATGGCTTCTACACCTCGCGTTGCTTCGATGCCTATGTGCGCGAGGGAATGCGCTTGCTGGTCGATGGTGTAGCGCCGGCACTGGTCGAGAATGCCGCGTTGGCCATCGGCATGAACATCGGCCCGCTGGCGCTGGCGGATGAGGTCGGGCTGGACGTTATCCAGCACACCTCGCGTTTCTATCGCAGCCGCGAGCCCGGGCCGATCGGTGACGATCGCCACAAGGTCAACGCCCTGGTTGATCGGCAAAACCAGTTCAATCGACTGGGACGCAAAAGCGGGGCCGGCTTCTACCTGTATCCGCAGGGCGCGGCCAAACACATCGATCAAGCCCATTGCGCCCAATTCGCCAGCCAACGGCTGGCCATGGAAAGCGCCGTCGCAAGTGAGCGGCTGCTCTATGCGCAGTTGCTCGAAGCTGCTCGTTGCTGGGCCGAAGGGGTCATCGTCGATACCACCGAAGCCGACCTCGGCGCGCAGAACGCCTGGTCATTCCCTGCCTGGCTGGGCGGGCCGTTCTCGGCTATCGAGCAGATCGGCCCGGACAAATTCGTCGCACGGTGCGACGTGCTATGCGCGCAGTTGGGGGCCCGCTTCACGGTGCCTCGAGCGCTGCGCGAACTTGCCGCTAGCGGCGCCATGTTCCACCGGGATTAACCGGTCGCGAGCTAGAAAAACAGTTCCCAATTGAGGAGATAACATCGTGTCACAGGAACTTCGTTTCGATGGAAAAGTCGCTATTGTCACCGGCGCCGGCAATGGCTTGGGGCGTGCGCATGCGTTGCTGTTGGGCGCTCGCGGCGCCAAAGTGGTGGTCAATGACCTGGGCGTGAACCTTGAAGGTGTTGGCATGTCGTCGGCGGCGGCCGATGCGGTGGTCGCCGAAATTCGTGCGCTGGGCGGTGAAGCGGTGGCCGACTACAACTCGGTCGCCGAAGGCGAAAAGATCCTTGCCACCGCGCTGGAAGCATTCGGTACGGTCGACATCCTGATCAACAACGCCGGCATCCTGCGCGATGTGTCGTTCGCCAAGATGACCGAAGAACAGTGGGACCTGATTCAGGAAATCCACGTCAAGGGTGCGTTCAGGTTGACTCGCGCCGCCTGGCCGATCATGCGCGAGAAGGGTTACGGCCGTATCATCATGACCGCGTCCGGTGCCGGTATCCACGGTAACTTCGGTCAGTGCAACTACTCGACAGCCAAATCCGGGCTGATCGGCTTCGCCAAGTCGCTGGCCTTCGAAGGTGGGCCGAAGAACATCCGCGTCAACACCATCGCCCCGATTGCCGCGTCGCGCCTGGTGATTGCCAGCGGCATCCTGCCCGAAGATGTACATGCCAAACTGGCTTCCGAACACATTGCGCCGTTGGTGGCATGGCTGTGCCACGAGGACAACACTGAAACCGGCAGCCTGTTCGAAGTCGGCGGCGGCTTCCATGCCAAGTACCGCTGGGAGCGTTCCCAGGGTCGTGTGCTGCACACTGACAGCCTGAGCCCGGAACTGGTGCGTGAGAACTGGGAGCGGATTACCCAGTTCGATGAGCACAGCGTTCACCAGACCACGGGTGGCGAAGGTTTCCAGGAGTTGTTCTCGCGCCTGGAGTCGCCGGCCAAGGGCGGCAATCAGTACGTTGACATGGAAGTGGCGGCCAACGCAGTGTCCACGCTCGAAACCGAATACACCCAGAACGACGCGGCCCTGTATGCCCTGGCCGTAGGCGCTGCCAAGGATCCACTGGACGAAACCGAACTGCTGTACATCAACGAGTTCAAGGACGACGAGTTCCGTGTGCTGCCAACCATGGCGGTGCTGCCCGCGACCCAGGTCTTCCTGCAGGCGATCAAGTCGGGCAAGCCCAGCCTGGAAGGCCTGGAACTGCCGTTCGCCAACGGTCTGCATGGCGAACAGTTCACCCAGATGTACCGTCCGCTGCCTCCGGCCGCCAAGCTCAAGCACACCATGCGCTTGAAGCAGGCCATCGACAAGGGTCGCAGCTCGGTGTCGATCCTGGCGGTGGAAACCACCGATGAGCACGGCGTGCCGCTGTTCTATAACGAAATCACCAGCTTCTACGCCGGTGTTCCGGGTGCCGGGCTGGAAAAAGCGCCGAGCGTACCGATGCCAGCACTGCCCGAGCGCGCCCCGGATGCGGTGATCGCCGAGCAGACCGAAGTCAACCAGGCCTTGCTCTATCGCCTGTGCGGCGACTGGAACCCGATGCACGTCGATCCCGATTACGCCAAGGCCGCCGGGTATGAGAAGCCGTTCCTGCATGGCCTGTGCACCTTCGGCTATGCCGGTCGCCATGTGATCAAGGCGTTCTGCAACAACGATTCGCGTCTGTTCAAGAGCATCCGTGTGCGCTTCGCCGCCATCGTCATGCCGGGCGATACCCTGGAAACCCGCATGTGGCGCGAGACGCCGACCCGAGTCGTGTTCGAGACCCGTGCGGTGGAGCGCGACGTGGCGGTGCTCAAGGGCGGCGTGGTCGAGATCTTCGAGCAGATTCCAGACATCAAGTCGCTGACCGATGGTGTTCAGGAAGAGCCGAAAACCCTGACCGCCCACGACGTGTTCAGTGTGTACAAGGCGCATCTGCAGGCGCATCCGTACATCGCCGAGCAAGCACAGATGATCATGCAGTTTGTCGTCAAGAACCGTGACTCCAGCTGGGTGCTGGATCTGAAGAACGGCCAGGGCGACGTCTACCAGGGCGTGGTTGAAAAGCCCGACGTGACCATGGTCATCCAGGAGGCGAACATGCCGGAGCTGGCCTCTGGCGAAGAGCCACAACTGCAAAAGTTGTTCTTCGGCGGCAAGCTCAAGCTGACCGGCGATACCCTGGCATCGAAGAAGCTGGAGGCCTTTGCCGGCATTGACCAGCAACTGTATGCCCAGGCCACCGCCAAGCGGCTCAGTGACGCGATTTAAGGTCACACCACGCAAACGTGCTGGCCGGGGTGTGACTGCCCTGGCCAGCAGGGTTGCTTGGGGATGTCGCTTCGCGCAGCAAACGTAGGGTCTTGGGTTTTAGGAGATGGAAATGCAGCGTCGCGTATATGTCATCGGTGTGGGCGTGTCCCGCTTTGCCGTGACCTGCGAAGGGGCGGCGAGCCTGGACGAGGTCATCGAAGTGGCGCGCAGTGCGCTGGCCGACGCGGGGATCGCCCGCGCCGATGTGAACCAGGTCATCGCCAGTTACAGCCCGGGTCTACCGGTCGGTTACTGGCGCGAGGCGCTCGGCCTGCCCGCGACCTCAAGCGGTTGCCGGCAGGCCGGGCCGCGTGAGTCCGTGCTGATGCTGGCGCGTCAGGCGGTGGCCAATGGTAGTGCCGAATGCGTGCTGGCGCTGGGGTTCGACCAGACTGATAACGACCCGGACCAGGGGCAGGGTGCTGGCCCTTTTCGTGGGCTTGGCGGCCATCAGCAAAGCCCGGGCGGCAACCGGGTACAAGCTCATGGAGACGCTGCTCTCGAGTACCTGAGCCGATTCGATGTGCGACCTGAAACCCTGGCCATGGCTGCGGTGGTGGCACGGGAACATGGCAGCAGACATCCGCTGGCATTGTTCGCGGCGCCGCTGACCCTGGAGCAGGTGATGGCCGACGAGCAGGTTGCCGGCCCGCTCACCCGGGCGCAATGTTGTACCCGTGTCTATGGCGCCGGTGCAGTGCTGGTCTGTTCCGAGACATTCATCGCTCGTAGCGGTGCCCGGGCACCGGTGCAGATCCTTGCGCATGCCGCCGTTGCCCATGCCCAGGCGAGCGATGACGCGCCCTTGTATTCGGCCGCTGGATACGCGTTGAATGTAGCGGCCGCCAGGCATGTCTACGAGCAGTCCGAGATCGGGCCTGAAGCCATCGATGTCTGCGAGCTTCATGACAGCACCACAATTGCTGCGGTGTTGCTGTATGAGGCGCTCGGCTTGTGCCGGGAAGGGCATGCCGATCGCTTTATCGAGGATGGGGATAACACCTACGGTGGCAACGTGGTAATCAACCCGTCAGGTGGGTTGCTGGCAAACGGCTTCTCCCTGCGTGCCACCGAGCTTGCGCAGTGTGCCGAGTTGGTCACCCAGCTCAGGGGCGAGGCGGGACCACGCCAGGTCAAGGGGGCGCGCATCGCCCTGCAGAGCCATCTCGGGCTGGCCGCTACCCGTGAGGTGACCCTGTACCGCTGCGACTGACCTGCGCGACCAACGCGGGCACTAACAACAATAACAACGGATGAAGCATTCATCCGCCATTTCAGGATCTGCGTAATGATCGAAAGACACGAGCAGTCGACACTGATCCACTACCTGCTGCAGTGGCAAGCGCAAAAACCGGATGCGATTTACCTGACCCAGCCCCAGGGTGACGGGACCGTCATCGACTACAGTTGGGCAGTGGTAGCTGACCAGGCCAGACGCATGGCCACTCATCTGCAGGCAATGAACTTGCCGGCCGGCTCCTCCATCGCCATTCTCGGCAAGAACAGCGCCCACTGGATCATTGCCGATCTGGCGATCTGGATCGCCGGCCACATCAGTGTTCCGCTGTACCCCACGGCCAATACCGATACCGTGCGCTACGTACTCGAGCACGCGCAGGCACGGCTGTTGTTCGTTGGCCGGCTGGAGGGCGGTGCGAGCACCTGGCAGGCATTGAGCGCGGGGGTTCCGGCAGGGTTGCCGGTGATCAGCCTTCCGCTGGGCGCCTGCGATGCCCAGGGCACCTGGGACGACATCATCGCCTGCACCGAGCCGCTGCATGACTTCACCCTGCCTGATCCTGCGCAACTGGCGACATTGATCTACACCTCTGGCAGCACGGGGCAGCCCAAGGGCGTGATGCACAGCTTCGGTACGCTGTGCGAGGCGCCGATGATCAATGCGTGCGCCTTGTTCAGAGGCGGGCGCGGGCCCAATGGCGAGGAGCGCATGCTGTCGTATCTGCCACTGGCTCATGGCGCAGAGCGCCAAGGAGTCGAAGCGATGTCACTGCGACTGGGCAGTCATGTGTTCTTCAACGACAGCCTCGAAACCTTTACCGCCGACCTGCAGCGGGCCAGGCCGACGTTCTTTTTCTCGGTTCCACGGTTGTGGACCAAGTTTTACCAGGGCATCAACCAGAAGATACCCCGGCAAGAACAACTGGCGGCTTTCGCCGACCCGCAACGGGCCGGGCAGATGAAGGCGCAGATCCTCACCGCGCTAGGCCTGGATCAGGTGCATACGGCGCTCACCGGTTCGGCTGCCTTGCCGGCTGAAGTCATCAGTTGGTATGGCGAGCTGGGCCTGGAGCTGCTGGAAGGCTATGCAATGTCGGAGAACTTCGCCTGCTCGCATTTCACGCGACCGGGCCAGGTGCGTCCTGGCTATGTCGGCCAGTGCCTGCCGGGTGTCGAATGCCGGATTGCCGACGATGGCGAAATCCTGGTGAAGAGCCCCGGGCAGATGCTCGGATACTACAAGCAACCGGAATTGACCGCGCAGAGCTATACCGAAGACGGCTTCTTCCGAACCGGTGATCGCGGGATCCAGGACGAGGAGGGCAGGCTGCGCATCGTTGGACGGGTCAAGGAGTTGTTCAAGACAGCCAAAGGCAAATACGTCGCGCCGGTGCCGATCGAAATGCGTCTGGCCAATCACCCGCAGATCGAGGCCAGTTGCGTCACCGGCATGGGCCTGCCGCAGCCTTTCGCCCTGATCAACATTTCCCCGGCCGCACGTCAGGTATTGATGGACCAGACGCAGCGCCAAGCGTTGGTTCAATCACTGGAGGCGCTGCTGGAGGTCGTCAATGCCCAGGCCGAGAGCCATGAGCACCTGGCCAGCCTGGTGGTGGTGAGTGAACCCTGGACCGTGGAAAACGACCTGCTGACACCCACCTTGAAGATTCGTCGCAATCAGATCGAGGACCATTACCAGTCGCGCATGGATGGCTGGAGCAGCAGCGCTTCGCGGGTCATCTTCGAGTAGCGGTACAGCCGCGCGACTTCATCACACCGGTTTCTGCCCTGGTTCGTTCCCGTTGAAAAACGGGGACGTTCCGGGGCGTTTTCGTGTCTGGCATTTCATCGGCCTGATACCTCGATCCGCGCCGTTGCCCGGCCTCTTGAGTCCACCCCGGGCTACCCCCTCACATCCCCCCCCTATTCCCCCCAATCCCTGAGGGGTGGGGTAGCGAGGCAACTGGGCTTAGCGTTGTAGTGCGGTCATTACATAACAATTAAAACGCACTCTCGAGGTCTTCATGCACTTGACACACGCAAAACGTGGCGATGCGCCAAGCCTGTGGTTGCGCCCCTTCTGCGCAAGTATCGCTTGCGCGCTCAGCAGCGGCGCATTGGCGGTGGAAATTCCAACCAGTAACCCTGACCTGTACCTGCGTTGGGATAACACGCTGCGATATAACATCGGCATGCGTGCCGAAAATCCGGACACTGTGGGCAACAATCCGGCTTTCGACGAGGGTGAGTACCGCTTCGCGGACAAGGGTGACATCGTTACCAATCGTGTCGACCTGCTCAGCGAGTTCGATCTTGTCTACAAGCGCTATCACGGCGCGCGTGTCAGCGCCGCAGCCTGGTACGACAACGCTTATCGTGATGGCCACGCACACGGCAATCCTGAGCTGCAAGCGCGCCAGGCCAGTGTCGGGCCGGGCAGCTATGTCGACAACAAGTACTCCTCCTACACCAAGCGTTATTACCGAGGGCCATCAGGCGAGTTGCTCGATGCGTTTGTGTTCAGCCGCTTCGACATCGGCGATGTGCCTGTTGCGTACAAGCTGGGCCGCCATACCGTGTATTGGGGCGAATCGCTGCTCAGTGGCGGCAATATCCACGGCGTTTCCTACTCCCAGGCCCCTCTGGACCTGGCCAAAGGTACGGCGACCCCGGGGACGGAGGCCAAGGAGCTGTTCCGGCCGCTGGGGCAGTTGTCGGTGTCTTCGCAGCTCACCGACGAGCTGAGCGTTGCCGCGCAATACTTCTTCGAGTGGGAGTCGTTCCGTTTCACCGAGGGCGGCACTTACCTGGGCCCGGCCGATGCGGTGTTCAACGGGCCGGACCAGCAGTTCTCCAACAGCTTGGGGCGGGTCAACAACGCCGGCTCCAAGGATGCCAGGAACAGCGGCGAGTGGGGCTTGAACCTGCGTTGGAGCCCGGAGTGGCTCGATGGTACTGCGGGCATGTACTACCGCAATCTTTCCGACAAGCTGCCGGGTGTGTTCACTGACATCCAGGCACGCGGACCGGCCGCTACCAGTAACAGCTACAAACAGTACTACGGCGAAGACATCGACCTGTTTGGCATCAGCCTGTCCAAGCAAATTGCGGGTGTCAGCGTCGGTGCCGAGATTTCCCACCGCTGGAACATGCCGCTCAATGCTTCGCTGTTGAGCCCGGTGACCGCAGGCCCCGGCATCAGCGCCCCGGTTCGTGCGGCGCTGTTTCCCAAGGGGGCACCGGAGCTTGTCGATAACAGCTATGCCGCCCGTGGCCAGACCTGGCACGCGGTGCTGAACGCCGTGGGGACCTTGTCTGGCACCGTGCTGTGGGACTCTGCCAGCTATGCCGGTGAACTGACTTACAGCCGCCTGCACAAAGTGACCAAGAATCCGCAGATGTTCAACTCCGAGGGTTCGGCCGACTACATCTGCGACGGTGTGGCGCGTAACGGCTCGACCGGGCAGGTGCTGGACAAGTCCTACGGCTGTTCGACGAAGTATGCGGTCGGCGCTGCCATCAACTTCTCACCGACCTGGTTCCAGGTGTTCCCGGGCATCGATATTTCCATGCCGCTGAGCTACTCCCGCGGTTTGCACGGCAACTCGCCAGTGACCTCCGGCGGCAACGAAGGCAATGGCACCTACAGCGTCGGCCTGTCGGCCAACGTCCAGCAGCAATATCAATTCGACCTCAAATACGTCGACTTTTACGGGACGTACAAGGAAGCGGCTTCGCCTATCCCGGGCGAGTCGATGGTCGCTGCGGTAAACGGCTCGAGTACCGCACTGAAGGACCGGGGTTTCCTCAACTTCACCTTCAAAACCACGTTCTGACTTCCAGGAGATTTGCTCGATGAACCGAAAAATCACGCTGATGGCTGCCGCTGTCGCCAGCCTCATGACCACTGTCTTGCAGGCCGCTCCCGACTACTCGGCGCTGGGTGATACGTTGACGCCGGTGGGGGCCGAGAAGGCCGGCAATGCCGATGGCAGCATTCCCGCTTACACCGGCGGGCTGAAGACGCCACCGGCAGGCTTCCAGGCGGGCAGCGGCCAGTACACCGATCCTTTCGCCAGCGAGAAGCCGTTGCTGTCCATCGATGCCAAGAACATGGACAGCTACGCCGGCAAGCTGACCGAAGGCAGCAAGGCCTTGATGAAGCTGTACCCCAGCTTCCGTATTGATGTGTACCCGACGCATCGCTCGGTCTGGTACCCCCAGTACATTCTCGACAACACCCGGCAAAATGCCGGTAAGGCCGGCCTCGACGCCAGCGGGCTGGCGCTGATCGGCGCACACGCCCAGGTCGCATTTCCCATTCCAGCCAATGGCCAGCAGGCGATCTGGAACCACCTGACTCGCTACGGCACGCTGTCCAGCGAAACTCGCGCCCGGGCCTATAACGTCGACGCCAACGGTAGCCGCTCACTGTCCTCGGACATGCTGTGCAACTGGGAGAACCCGTTCTGGAACCCGGACCCGGTGCAGTCGGCCGGCAACAGCCGCTTCGTTCGCTGCTTCTACCAGGGACCGGCACGTCGGGTGGGTGAGGCGACCATGTCGCTGGATGTCGTCGACCAACACAAAGGGCGCCGCGCCTGGCAATACCTGCCTGGCCAACGCCGCGTGCGCCTGGCGCCTGACCTGGCTTTCGATACGCCGAACCCTGGGACTGCTGGCGTGCAGACGTTCGATGAGGTCGGCATGTACAACGGCTCGATCGAACGCTACGACTGGAAACTGGTCGGCAAGAAGGAAATGTATGTGCCGTACAACGCCTACCGTGCCGCCTTCCAGAGTACCCCCGAGCAGTTGCTGGGCGAGCGCCACCTCAACCCTGACCAGCTGCGCTGGGAGCTGCATCGGGTCTGGGTGGTCGAAGCCCAACTGAAGGAAGGCAAGCGCCATATCTACAAACAGCGTCGCTTCTATCTGGATGAGGACTCCTGGGCGGTGCTCGCCACCGAGGCGTACGACGCCAGCAACACCTTGTTCAAGGCGGGCTTTGCGATGCAGGCCTCGTTGTACGACAGCGGTGGATTCTCCACCGAAGGGACCGTGTTCTACGACCTGATCGGTGGCAACTACTCGACCAATGCGACGCCGTTCGCCAGCGGCAAGGTCAAGGTCATCGACCCGCTGCCCAAGCGTGAGTGGACAGCCGATGCCCTGACAGGAGCAGGGGTGCGCTAAGCACCCTGTCGCCAGGACCGAAAACATGACCATGAATTTAACCAAGGCTGTTGCGCTCCTGGCGGCATTGTTGACGGTGGCCCTGCCATCGTCACACGCCGCCGACTTTATTGATCCGCTCGACGCACCGGCCGTCATGAGCGAGCTGGCCAGGTCCCGCTTGCTCAATGACATCGCGTACGCCGGTGAGCGTCTGGTCGCTGTTGGCCAGCGCGGTCATATTCTTTACTCCGATGATCAGGGCCAGCACTGGACCCAGGCACAGGTACCGGTGAGCGTGGACCTGCTTGCCGTGCAGTTCGCAACGCCGAGCCGGGGCTGGGCGGTGGGGCACAGTGGTGTCGTGCTGACCACGGACGATGCGGGCCGCAACTGGACCCGTCAACTGGATGGACGCCAGGTAGTCCAGGTGCTGCAACACTATTATCTGGATCGTATCCCCGCCGGTTTCTCCGCTGACGCTGAGGGCCTGGAGTCACTGCAGAACAGCGTTCGTCGCCTGGTGGCCGATGGTGCCGACAAGCCCTTTCATGCGCTCTGGTTCGACGATGAAAAAAACGGCTACGTGGTCGGCCCGTTCAATCTGATCATGCGCACGCGCGATGGCGGCAATAGCTGGGCGCCGCTGCTCGAACACACCGACAACCCACAACAGTTGCATTTCTTCGGCGTGCGCCGAGTCGACGGTGAGCTCTATGCAGTGGGGGAGGCCGGCCTGGTCCTGAGGCTGGACAGCATCAACCAGCGATGGGTCAAGGTTGCGCTGGACTACCCCGGCACCTTGTTTGGGCTCACCGGCACGTCCGGAACGCTGCTGGTGTACGGCTTGCGTGGCAACGCCTTTCGCAGCACCGACCGAGGCGCGAGCTGGAGCCGGGTCAATACGGGCGTGACGGCCGGGTTGATGGCGGGGCAGGTTGCCACCGACGGCAGCCTGCAGTTGATCAGCCAGTCCGGCCAGATCCTCGCTTCCACTGACCAAGGGCGCAACTTCAAGGTTGTCGGCGCTTGGGCACAACCCACCAGCAGCGCGGTCTCCCTGCCCACCGGCAGCGTGCTGCCGGTGGGCACCCGGGGCGTTGCTCTCACGCCTGTTTGCCTCACTGAATCGGACTGCCCATGAAACTCGATAGCGAAAACCTCGACGCGATGCCGGTGGTGACCCACCTGGCTGATTTCGACCGACGTTCGGGCACCTGGCTGGAACGGCTGATCTTCAATTACCGCTTGCTGATGGTGCTGGCCTGCGCACTTGTCACGGTCTTGCTTGGCCAGCAGGCAGTCAGCAAGCTGACGTTGAATGCCGGCTTCGAAAAGATGATCCCGCAGAGCCACCCCTATGTGCTCAATTACTTCGCCCATCAGAAAGAGCTGCGTGGCCTGGGCAACGCGTTGCGGCTGGTGGTGGAGAACCCGCAGGGGGACGTGTACAGCGCCGACTATCTGCACAAGTTGAAGCTGATCAACGATGAATTGTTCCTCACCCCCGGCATCGATCGCGCATGGCTGCGCTCGCTGTGGACGCCATCGGTACGCTGGAACCAGGTCACCGAGGAAGGTTTTCGCGGCGGTGAGGTAATGCCGTCGAACTACGATGGGTCTGCAGCCAGCATCGAGCAGTTTCGCACCAATGTCGCGCGCTCGAGCGCTGCCCAGGGGCTGATAGCCTCGGACCAGAAGTCGAGCATGATCTTCGTGCCGCTGCTCGAAAGCGATCGCGCGACCGGCAAACCGCTCGACTACAGAGACCTGTCGGCACGGCTGGAGTCGATTCGCGACAAGTATTCGCAAGGCGACGCACCGGTGAACATCCACATTGTCGGGTTTGCCAAGCTGGTGGGCGAACTACTCGACGGCATACTGCAAGTCACGGCCTACTTTCTGGCTGCAGCACTGATCGCGGCGCTGATCATCTATAGCTACACCCATTGCCTGCGCAGCACCCTGCTGGTGATTGTCTGCTCGGTCATCGCCGTGATCTGGCAGCTGGGGCTGGTCTCGATGCTGGGGTTTGTGATCGATCCGTTCTCGGTGCTGGTGCCGTTCCTGGTCTTCGCCATCGGCGTCTCCCACGGTGCCCAGAAGATGAACGGCATCATGCAGGACTGTGGGCGTGGCACACACAAGCTGGTCGCTGCACGCTACACGTTTCGCCGCCTGTTCCTGGCCGGCCTGACAGCCCTGCTGGCCGATGCCGTGGGGTTCGGCGTGCTGGCCGTGATCGATATTCCCGTGATTCGTGACCTGGCCATGACCGCGAGCCTGGGTGTGGCCGTGCTGGTGTTCACCAACCTGGTGTTGCTGCCGGTGTTGCTCTCGTATGTCGGGGTCAGCCCGGCGGCGGCACGACGCAGTATCCGTGAAGAAGGTGCAGTGAAAACCGGGCAGGTTTCGCTGCATTTTTTTGCCTTGCTCGAGCGCTTTACCCAGCGGCGCTGGGCACTCGGTGCCATAGGTGTTGCGATAGTGATGGCGGTGGGCGGGTTCGTCGTGAGCCTGAACCTGCAGATCGGCGACCTGGACGCGGGTGCCCCCGAGTTGCGTCCTGATTCGCGTTACAACCTCGACAATGCCTACATCACCAGCCACTACGCGCTGTCGAGCGATCAGTTCGCGGTGATCATCAAGACGCCTGCGGATCAGTGCCTCAAATACGAAACCCTGGTGGAAGCGGACCGTCTGGCCTGGGCCCTGCAGCAAGTGCCTGGGGTGCAGACCACGGTGTCGCTCGCCGACGCCATTCGCCAGATCACCGCCGGTGCCTATGAGGGGACGCCCAAGTGGCTGACCCTGGCGCGTAATCAGGACTCGCTCAACTACGCCGGGCAGCAGGCACTGGTGAGCAACCAGGAGTTGTTCAATAACAGCTGTTCGGTCATCCCGGTCATTGCTTACCTGAGCGATCACAAGGCGCAGACCCTTGAGCGTGTCGCGGCCGCTGCCACGGCCTTCGCGGCCGAACATGACAGTGCAGATCGGCAGTTCCTGCTCGCGGCAGGCAACTCCGGTATCGAGGCGGCCACCAATGCGGTGGTCAAGCAGGCCAACCGACAGATGCTGCTGATGGTCTATGCGGCGGTGATCGTGCTCTGTTTCATCACTTTCCGCAGTTGGCGGGCTGTGGTGGTGGCCGTGCTGCCGCTGGTGCTCACATCGATTCTGTGCGAGGCCCTGATGGTGGTGCTGGGGATGGGGGTGAAAGTCGCCACGCTGCCAGTGATCGCCCTGGGTGCCGGTATTGGTGTGGACTACGCACTCTATTTGCTGAGCGTACAGCTGGCTTACCAGCGCGCGGGTCTGGATCTGGCCGAAGCCTACCGTCGTGCGCTGCGTTTTACCGGCAAGGTGGTGTTCCTGGTGGGCGTCACCCTGGGCGCCGGGGTCATCACCTGGGCCTGGTCACCGATCAAGTTCCAGGCTGACATGGGCATCCTGCTGACCTTCATGTTCCTCTGGAACATGCTCGGTGCCCTGATCCTGATTCCGGCGCTGTCGCATTTCCTATTGCGCGGCCCGGCAGACCTGCCCGTGGCCCAGAGGCAGCAAACGCGCCGCAGTGCCGATCGCAGCGAACCGGCGCACGTAGTCGAGCATTCCGTCGTCCCGTGAGGGGGGCGAACCCGCCTCTGGCTTCCTCACAGAGAGGGGGCGCCTGCGTCCAGGCTCTGGGCAATGATTGATCGCGTCGTGAGGGTGCCAGCGGCACCCCCATGACATCCGGCTGCACCTAACTACCCATGGAGAACGTGATGTCCGAGAAAACCTACGTTGCCGGTGTTGGCATGATTCCCTTCGCCAAACCCGGCCAAAGCGGTACCTACATCGAGATGGGCGCCCAGGCTGTGCGCCAGGCCCTCAACGATGCCGGTATCGACTATCGCCTGGTGCAGCAGGCTTATGCCGGCTACGTCTATGGCGACTCCACCAGTGGCCAGTCAGCCTTGTACGAGGTGGGCCTTACTGGCATCCCGGTGATCAACGTCAACAACAACTGCGGTAGCGGTTCCACTGCCTTGTACCTGGCTCGCCAGGCGGTGGAAAGCGGCGCGGTGGATTGTGCGCTGGCCTTTGGCTTCGAACAGATGCAGCCTGGAGCCCTGAAGGACCACTGGACTGATCGCCCACGCAGCTACGGCAAAGGCAATGATGTCGCCGATGTGGTCTTCCCCGAAGGCGCAGGCATGCCACCGGCGCTGCGCCTGTTTGGCGGCGCTGGCAAGGAGCACATGGAAAAGTACGGAACCAGGATGGAAACCTTCGCGGCGATTCGCGCCAAGGCCAGCCGTCACGCCGCCAACAACCCGCTGGCGGTGTTCAGGAAAGTGGTGAGTACCGAGGAGGTAATGGCCGACCAGGTCATCTTCCCGGGTGTGATGACGCGTCTGATGGCTTGCCCGCCGACCTGTGGTGGTGCGGCGGCGATCATCGTGTCCGAGCGATTCGCGAAAAAACATGGCCTGCGCACGGATGTCACCATTCTTGCCCAGGCCTTGGTCACCGACCAGCCGCAAGCCTTCGAGCCGCCTTCGATGATCGGTATCGTCGGCGTCGGCATGACACGCCAGGCGGCTTCAGAGGTGTACGAGAAGGCGGGTGTTGGCCCCGAGGACATCCGCGTCTGTGAGCTGCACGATTGCTTCGCCCAGAACGAACTGCTGACGTATGAAGGACTTGGCTTTTGCCCCGAGGGCGGTGCCGAGAAATTTGTCCTGGACGGCGACAACACCTATGGCGGCCAGGTGGTGATCAACCCCTCTGGTGGCCTGCTGTCCAAGGGGCACCCACTGGGTGCCACCGGCCTTGCCCAGTGCTATGAGCTGACCCATCAATTGCGCGGCACGGCCGAGCAACGCCAGGTGCAAGACCTGCAGCATGCCTTGCAGCACAACCTGGGTCTGGGCGGAGCGGGTATCGTCACCCTGTTCGGTCGCGGTTGATCCCGGGGCGGTGCGCTCCACGACGGCGTACCGCCTTGCCAGGAGGCAACATGAACAAG
Source organism: Pseudomonas sp. NPDC090755 (assembly GCF_044769005.1). Lineage (NCBI taxonomy): Bacteria > Pseudomonadati > Pseudomonadota > Gammaproteobacteria > Pseudomonadales > Pseudomonadaceae > Pseudomonas > Pseudomonas sp. NPDC090755. Next base: position 162,986 of record NZ_JBIVXC010000008.1, read on the forward strand.
AACAAATGGCCCCGGTTCTGTGCCGCCGTCATCCTTGCCGCGCTATTGCTCTGGTATCAGCAGCTCCCCGTACCGCTGTCGCGCGCGACCTCAGCCATGCTGCACGCTATCCCCACGTCGATGCCCATCAACAATCACACTATCGCGCGCTGACAGCAGGCGCGGGCCATCCTTTCCTGAGGACATGCAATGCTTTCCCTTTCACTGCATAAAGCACGACCAGCCATGGTTTTCAGCCTGTTGGCCCTGGCGATTGCCAATGGCGCCTGGGCGGGTGAGGAACCCAGTCACGCGGCCCTGGCCAAGCCCGCCAGCGCCTTTACCAGTGCCAAGCAGGAGGCGGTGCGCAAACAACTGCCCTTTACCGACCAGGAAGACTTCGAAGCGGTAGCGCGCGGACTGATTGCGCCGTTTACCGGAGAGATCAAAGGTGCGCAAGGCAATGTCGTCTGGAGCATCAAGGCCTATGACTTCCTGCAGGTTGAAAACAGCCCGGATACGGTCAACCCCAGCCTATGGCGCCAGGCCCGGCTCAACACTCACGCGGGGTTGTTCCAGGTCACTGAGCGGGTCTACCAGTTGCGTGGATTCGACCTGGCCAACATGACCATTATCGAAGGCGATAGCGGCCTGGTGATCATCGATCCGCTGACCACCCAGGAGACAGCCCAGGCAGCGCTGGCATTCTATTTCGAACATCGCCCACGCAAACCGGTGGTAGCGGTGATCTACTCCCATAGCCATCTCGATCACTTCGGCGGCGTGCGTGGTGTGGTTGATGAAGCGGACGTCAAGGCAGGCAAGGTGCAGATCATCGCGCCAGCCGGGTTCATGGAGGAGGCGGTCAGCGAGAACGTCCTTGCAGGTAACGCCATGATGCGACGGGCCCTGTACCAGGCCGGCATGCCGGTGACCCGTGACGAGCGAGGCCAGATTGACACCGGTATCGGCAAATCCGGAACAGCGGGCGGCACCAGCGGTTTGATTGCCCCGACCGTAATGGTGGGCAAGGCCTTTGAATCCCATCGAATCGACGGCATCGATATCGAGTTCCAACTGACGCCGGGCAGCGAAGCACCGGCCGAGATGAATCTTTACCTGCCGCAGTTCAAGGCATTGTGCATGGCCGAGAACGCCACCCACACCCTTCACAACATTCTCACACCGCGTGGTGCGCTGGTACGCGATGCCAAGGCCTGGGGCAAGTACCTGGACCAAAGCCTGGTGCGCTATGGCGACAAGGCTCAGGTCATGTTCGCCCAGCACAACTGGCCGACCTGGGGGGGCGAACGTATTCGTACCCTGCTTGCCGACCAGCGTGATCTTTACACCTTCCTCAATGACCGTACCTTGCACCTGATGAACCAGGGCATGACGCCGCTGGAAATCGCAGCGGCCATGCAAAAGCTACCCGGTAGCCTGGAAAGCAAGTGGTATACCCGTGGCTACTACGGTTCGCTGAGTTTCAACGCGCGTGCGGTGTACCAACGCTACCTGGGTTTCTACGACGGCAACCCGGCGAATCTCGATCCACTGCCACCCGTGGAGGCGGGCCAACACTATGTTGCGGCAATGGGCGGGGCGGACAAGGTCCTGGCACTGATGCAGTCATCGATGGACAAGGGGGACTACCGGTGGGCGGTGCAGTTGGGTAACCACCTGGTGTTCGCCGAGCCGGACAATACGGCCGCACGCGCACTTCAGGCTGACGCGATGGAGCAACTGGGCTATCAGGCCGAGAGTTCGTTATGGCGCAACATGTACCTGACCGGCGTTGCCGAATTGCGTGGCACTACGCTCAAGGCGCAGGCTTCGCGTGACGCCTCGGACCTGGTCCGGGCACTGGAACCCGGGATGTTCTTCGACTTGCTGGCCGTGCGCCTGGACAGCGATAAAGCCCAGGGGCACGACATGACACTCGACTGGGTGTTCACCGACCTCGACAAACCGTTTGCCTTGACCCTGCGCAATGGTGTGTTGACCACGCGCGAAGGCAGCCGCCATGCCAAGCCCGATGTCGCGGTCATGATGAGCAAGGCCACGCTGGATCGCATCAACCTGCGCCAGTTGGACTTCGCTGCCGCACTCAAGCAAGGTGACATCCGCATCGAGGGCGAGGGCGCCAGACTGCGTGAATTCATGGGGATGCTCAGTAGCTTCCAGCCGACCTTCAATATCGTTACGCCCTGACCGGCCGCTGTACAGCCCATCGCGGGAAGGCAGCAGCCTTGCACCGCGACGGGCTGTACTCATTCTTGCGGCAGACGCCGATCCCGAAGCACCCTGGCCGGTATCCCGATCAGCAGCAGTAATGCCCCGCACACCAGCACCACCGCCATGATGTCGAATGCCAGGTACAGGCTGCCGGTCGCTGACCGGATCGCGCCGACCGCAGCCTGGCTGACAACGCCGGCCAGGTGACCCATGCTGCTGATCAGGCCGATGCCGATCGCGGCGCCGGTGGGTGAAAGCAGCGCCGGGGGAATGGTCCAGAACAGCGACACAGCCGATAGTGCAGCGGCGGCCCCCAGGCTCATGAGCAGGATCGAGGGCGTCATCATGCCCTGAACCAGGCCCAGCAGGGCGAAGCAGCCGGCACTGACCATCAGGGTTGCAGCCAGGTGCCATCGGCGTTCGAGGTGGCGGTCGGAACTGCGGCCCAGCAGGTACATGGCACACACGCCGACCAGATAGGGCAGGGCGCTGAGCATCCCGATGTTCTTCATGTCCGCTTCCCCGAAGTCACGGATCAGCGTCGGCAGCCAGTAAGACACAGTGTTCGAACCACTGTAGATGCAGAAGTACACCACCCCGGCGATGTACAGCCTCGGCTCGCGCAGTGCATCGCTGGCCCGGCCATGGACCTTGGCCGGTTCGGCGGCCAGCGCCTGGGCAATCGCCTTTTTTTCGCCTTCATTCAACCACCGTGCGTTCTCAGGCCGATCCACCAGCCAGAACCAGCCAATCACCCCGAGGACGATGGCCGGAAGCCCTGTCAGCACAAACAGCGCCTGCCAGTCGCGAAGGCCGATCCAGCCGTCCAGATGTGACATGATCGCTCCGGCCAGCGGGCCGCAGATGACGCCAGCCATGATGCCGGCCATCAGGAACGATGCGGTGATGCGTCCGCGCAGGGCTCCGGGAAACCAGTAGGTGAGGTAAAGGATCACTCCCGGGAAGAAGCCTGCCTCGGCAAGACCGAGCATGAAGCGCGCGGCGATCAGTTGTTCAGGGCTGGTGACGAATGCCGTGGCCATGGTGACCAGGCCCCACAACACCATGATCCGCGTCAGCGTGGCACGGGCGCCGACCCGCTGCATATACACGTTGCTGGGCACCTCGAAGCAGATGTAGCCCAGGTAGAAGACGCCGACACCGATGCCATAGGCCGCGTCGGTCAGGGCAATGTCCTGGGCCATGCGCAGTTTGGCGAAGGAGACGTTCATGCGGTCGATGGCGTTGATCATGAAGGCGATCAGCAGAAAGGGCATCAAGCGCCAGATGACTTTGGTGTAAACCGTCTTGATGTCCAGGGTCGTTGTAGCGCCGAGGGGAGCGGCAGTATCCAGGGTGTCCATGAAATGTTCCTGCGCGAAGGTTGATTGTTTTTGTTCGGGGCGCGGGAGCCGAGGCGCATTGATGCGCCTCGGCGTGGGCTCAGCCGAGGTTCACGTCCTGCAGCGAGGCCATGTCGATGACGAAGCGATACTTCACATCGTTGGCCTTGAGGCGCTCGAAGGCCGTGTTGATGTCCTGGATCCCGATCATTTCGCACTGCGGCAGCACGTTGTGCTCGGCACAAAAATCCAGCAGGGCCTGGGTGTCCTCGATGCCGCCGATCAGAGAGCCGGCGATGGAGCGGCTGTTGACCATCAACAAGGCGCCGTGGATCGGCTCCAGTGGTTCGATGGCGCCCACCAGCACCAGTTTGCCGTTGCGGCCCAGCAGCATCAGGTACGGGTTGAGGTTGTGCCGGGTCGGGATGGTGTCGAGGATGAAATCGAAGGCATTGGCCGCGCCCTGCATGGCTTTCGGATCGGTAGACAGCAGCACGTGATGGGCACCCAGCGCGCGGGCATCGTCAGCCTTGCCGGGCGAGGTGGTAATCACCGTCACCTCGGCGCCCAATGCTGCGGCCAGCTTGACGCCCATGTGGCCAAGGCCGCCGAGGCCGACCACGGCCACCTTCATCCCGGCGCCCACGCCGTGACGGCGCAGCGGCGTCCACACGGTGATGCCGGCGCACAGCAGCGGGCCGGTAAAGCGCGGATCAAGCGCTGGCGGCACGCGCAGGACGAACGCTTCGCGCACGACGATAGACTCGGCATAGCCACCCAGGGTGACCTGGCCGGTCTGCCGGTCCATGCCGTTGTAAGTCGGCGTCATGCTGCTGCAGGCCTGCTCCTGATGTTCCAGGCACGGCGTGCATTGCTGGCAGCTGTCGACCATGCAGCCGACCGCGACGCTGTCGCCAACCGCGTAGCGAGTTACGGCGCTACCGACCGCGGTGACGCGACCGACGATTTCATGGCCAGGGACGCAGGAGTAGCGTGTGCTGCCCCAGTCGTTGTTTACATAGTGCAGGTCCGAATGGCAGACGCCGCAATAGTCGATGGCGATTGCGACGTCATCATCGCGCAGCGCCCGGCGCTCGAAGCGCCAGGGAGTGAGGGGCGCGTTGGCTTGGTGGGCGGCAAAACCCAGGCAGGTGGTCATGGCAGATTCAATCCTGATAGCGGCAAAAAATGGATGCCCCGCCAGCACAGCCAGCAGGGGCCGATGAGGTTCAGATCGAAGGACGCAGCCACGGGGCTGGCGACGTTTCAGGCGCAGCAATCTGGTTGGAGACCCATTTGCCCATGCGACGCATCGGCTCGATGGCATCCTGGGGGGCGGCGAACTTCATGGCCGCCGCATAGCCGAGCGAGACGATGCGCTGGGCACCATGCAGCGGCAGCCGGTCCTTGAGTTCATCCTTGATGCTTTCGGGGTAGATGCCAACGGTCTGGGTATAGGCGTCCACCGCATCCATCATCTCGTCCAGTGAGTCGACCGGCACCAGGTTGGCGGTGCGATCGTCCAGGCGCGTGGCGAACGACACGGTGTCGGGAATTTGCGAACAGATGATCGCCCCTTCGCCGTCCTGGCCGCCGATGACTTTGTACCATTCGTCATCCAGGCGCAGTGCGTCGACCTCGGCCTTGAGCCCAGGGTCGTAGCGCTTGGGTGAGGTGCTGAGGGTGTTGGGCAGGCCCAGCATGGCATCGTAGACATAGCGGCCGAAGGTGTTGAGCCTGGCCAGCCCTGCTTCATCGGTGCCACTTTGCACATAGACCACGCGGGCACAGACGCAGCCCTTCTGGTTCAGTGCGCCGATATCTGAAGCAAGCCGTATGGCGGCCTCGCGCAGGGTGGCTTCGCTGTCGAAGGTGGCCTTGCCGATGATGCTGGCGCTGCGCTTGGGGTCCAGGGAGATCAGTTCAAGGCCCGGCTGGATGTACTGGGTGACATGCTTCATGGAGGCATATCCCCCCCAGGCGACGATCTTCTCCAGATTTTGTGGCTGGTACAGGCGCTCTTCCAGCGCTTTGTCGCCACCTTTCCAGTACGCCACGCTAAGGTGCCGGGTGATGGGGTGGTCCGGCGCCATGTCAACCATGGTGCGGGCAATCGCCAATGCCGTGAAGGGATCATTGGAGGGCGCCTTGATGATGGCGTCACTGCGCAGCACCATGTTGCGAATGATGGTCCACAACGAAAGGCTGACAGCATTGCCGGCAACGATATGCAAGGTCCGTGCGCCGAAGCAGCGTACCTCCAGTTCGGTGCCGTCGAGCAATTGTTGTTTCACCCAGCCTTCCAGGTATTTGATGCCGACTGTGCTTTCCACCATTTCGGTGATGAAGGCTCTGGACAGCATCTGCGGCAGACCGAGGTAGGAGCCTTTGACGATGCTCGGTGTGGACGACGAGGTCTGGTACGACAACTCGCAGGCTTGCTGCAGGTAGGCGTTGCTGGCGAAATCCAGGCGTTGGCCGAGTTCGACGGCATAATCGAGGATGTCGTCGAAGCTCAGGCTGTACAGGTCGGCCAGCCTTGCCGGATTGCCCAGAGGCAGGCGGTCGATGTATTTGTGGGCGTCGGGGGTGAGGAAGGTCAGGTCACCGCCGCGCCCGCCGACTTCGATCAGGTTATCGGTGATCACTTCGCCGCGCAGGATCATGGGTGCAATGGGATGGTTCATGTTCAGCCCTCGAAGGTGTTCAGATAGTCCATGGCTTCGCGGTGCGAGCCCTCGGTCGCGGCGCAGGTGATCTTGTCGTCGCCGCCGTTCATTTCGCTGTAGCGCTGGATCGGGCCAGCCACGTAGGCGCTGGGCCTTGCGCAGGGGCAGGGTGTAGTCCAGTCGATGGTGATTTCGTCGCCGGTGATGAATCCGCCCCAGCGGGATTCAGCCCCCAGGTCGAAGAACGCCGCACGCCCCGTGACTCGCCCCTGGCGTGGGAGTGGCTTGCTGGTCTGCGGGTCCAGCAGGTAGGCGATGACGGTCGGCGCCAGGTGGAAATGGCCGTGTTCGCAGCGCATATGCGACCCCCCCAACACTTCAGACATCGCGTAGGTTTCGTGCAAGGTCCTGGCACCGGTGAAGCGCAGCACCTCGTCACGCCAACCCTCAGGTTGGACTACACCCTTGGCGCCACCGGTGGTGGAGATGTAGGAGTCGGGGTGGAAGACCCCTTGCAGGCCTTGTTCCAGACCTGCCTTGGCCATGTTGTGCAGCAGGTTCCAGGTGCCACCGATGTAGACCCGCTTGCCTTTGAGCTCCGTTGCCATTTGCTCGAAAAAGTTGGCCAGGTACTGTGGCATATCGGCTTGAAGTTGATCGAATTCGGCTTTCTTGGCCTTCAGCGCCGGGCTGATCTGCAGGCGGTCCAGGTTGCCCTTGGCATGGGCTGCACGCACGCGGGCGCCCAGGTGCAGCACATCGCTGGACAGCGTGGCCGGATAGGACGGGTGGAAGTACGCCTGGTCCGGCAACAGCACCTTGATCAGGAATTCATTGGCGCGCACGTGGCTCAGGTAGCCCTTGCGATAGTACGGATAGATGGCATGCAGCTCGGGCGACGGTGCTTCCTGGCCGTCCAGGTTCCAGGCGAACAGGCGACGGATCTCAAAGGCTTTCTCGAATTCGCGCACGCCATGGGGCAGGAACGACAAGGTGCCGGAAGTACCGGAGGTATGGCTGATGCGCAATGCGGGCACCGCGGCGTCCATCGTCTCGAACCAGTCGTCCAGCCCGGTGCAGGCGCTGACATCGGCGGCGAGGATGGAGGCGGCAAGCTCCGGGGTCACCAGTTTGGCCAGCCACCGGTTGATCTGGGTGAAGTTCCTGTTCTCCAGCAACGACGGTGGATACGACTTGTAGACAGTGTGTTCGAACAGCAACGGCACCACGTCGTCCAGTGCGGTTATCCGTTCAACGCCCTCGCCATCGGCAAGTTTCTTGAGCACCGGAATGCGGTCGCGCAGTTCGCCGAAGCGTTGTTGAAGTGCTGCCAGTTGCAGTGCTTCGATCTGTGCACGGGGCAGGTCGCCCCAGGCCTTGTGGGAGTGCCCGGCCAGTGCTGCGGGGTCGTTCAATAGCTGTTGGAGTTGTTGTTCTGACGACAGGTGTGCAGTGGACATTGTCGGACTCGCTCGGAGGATGACAAACCGCTGGGCTTCATCGAGTGAGCCGCGCGGCGCGGTGGGGCCTGCAGGCAGGCTGTCGTCGCAGTATAGGGAGGGTGCCGACAATCTACGCTCCGGATAGCGGATGCTGATTTGTGCGTGTAACTAGTTGAATTTATTGAATTATTTTTTATTCATGGGGGCGGGTGTCCGCGTTTGCGCCAAGCGGGGGAAGGGGTGCCTTACCCACTAGTAACGAGGGGGTGGCGACAGCCGTGCTTGCCTATATCGTGTTGCCAACGGCATCACTTGGCATCGGGAGGCACCATGCCCAAGGTCAACAAACAACTCGGTGGTGATGGCGACGATGTCGTCCTGCACATTGATTACCCGGCACGGCCCCGTAAGGAGCCTCGTCAGGCGCGGTCCATTGCCATGGTCAATGCGCTACGACAGACCGGTCGCAGAATCCTGGAGGAGGAAGGACGCGATGCCCTGACCTTGTTCAATCTCTCGGAAAGCTCGGGTGTCTCGACCAGCTCCATCTACGAATATTTTCCGAGCATGGAGGCGCTGATCGCAGTGATCTTTGAAGACCTGCGCCAGGAGGCCCGGGTGGAACTGCTTTCAGGATTGGCGGCACTTGCGCCCAGCGCACGGCTCTACGATGGCCTGCTGTTCAGCATTCGCCTGGGCCTGAAGACGCATTGCAAACGGCTGCAATTGGCACCTGACTTCTGTGTGCGTGCGGCCTGTTTCGATGAGTTGGTGCGCCTTGACCTGGTCAAGGCGCAGCAAGTCTGGACCGCCTGTGTCGCGCCTGCCTTGCTGGAGCGATTTCCCGATGAGGTGTGCGTCCAGGACACGCAGAAGGCGATGTTCCTGGCCTACCAGACGCTGATTTTACTACCCAGGGCCATGTTGCTTGAAAACCCTGATTACCTGCACGAAGAAGGCACCGCCGAGCTGATCACCCGGATGGTGCACGCATTGCTTACCCAACCCTCACACTGACCTGGAACTGCCGATGAAGCCCTTCAGTTTTGCGACCACCGCTCAGATGCTCTGCGAACCCGGCGCGGCCCTGCGACTGGCCGGATTTTGCCGCGAGCGCGATGCCCGTCGGGTGTTGCTGGTCACCGATCCGGGTATCACGCGCCTGGGCATGCTTGATGCCATCCTGGGCGGCTTCGCTGCTGACGGACTGGTCGTGGAAGTGTTCGACCAGGTCCAGCCCGATCCCGCCGAGAAGGTGGTGCTCGAGGCGGTGGCCCAGGCACGCAGGCTCGGTGCTGAACTGGTGGTGGGGTTTGGCGGTGGAAGCTCCATGGACGTGGCCAAGCTGGTGGCCTTGCTGGCGCACCCCGAGTGTCGCCAGACGCTTGCAGACATCTACGGAACAGGAAATGCCCGCGGTCAGCGCCTGCCACTGCTGCAGGTACCCACCACCGCCGGTACCGGCTCGGAAGTCACACCTATCGCCATTGTGACGACTGGCGAGACGACCAAGCTTGGCGTGGTATCGCCCTTGTTGCTGCCGGACATGGCCATACTGGATGCTGATCTCACGCTTGGTCTGCCCGCCGCGGTAACGGCGGCGACGGGCCTCGATGCCATGGTTCACGCCATCGAGGCCTATACCAGCAAGCTGAAGAAGAATCCGCTGTCGGACCTGCTGGCCCGGGAGGCGTTATCGTTACTGTCGGCCAATCTGGACGCGGTAGTGCGCAACGGCCAGGATCGCAACGCCCGCCAGGCCATGTTGCTCGGCGCCTGCCTGGCCGGGCAGGCCTTCGCCAACGCGCCAGTGGCGGCCGTGCATGCGCTGGCCTATCCCCTTGGCGGGTGCTTCCATATCCCTCATGGGCTGTCCAATGCGCTGGTATTGCCACATGTGATGCGCTTCAACGCGCCCGTTGCTGCTCCGCTGTATGCCGAACTGGCACCGTTGGTGCTCGGACACAAGCTCAAACCAGGAAACGTGGAGCAACTTGCCGATCAGTTGATCGCCGAGCTCGCGGCTTTCAGCCAGCGCTGCGGGCTACCCACCCGATTGCGTGATGTTGGCGTGCCTGAATCGATGCTGGAGCGCCTGGCCGACGATGCGATGCAGCAGCAGCGCCTGCTGGTCAACAATCCCCGCGAGGTCAGCCACACCCACGCCCTGGCCATCTACCAGGCGGCCTATTGATTACCCGCCGCACACCGAAGGACACTCATGAGCCCACCACGCAAGCTACGTGACGATTACCGTCACTTCCAGCCAGTCACCACGCGTTGGCACGACAACGATATCTATGGTCACGTCAACAACGTGGTCTATTACAGCTATTTCGACAGCGCGGTAAACACGTACCTGATAGAGCGGGGCGGCCTGGATATTCACGCAGGTGGTGTGGTGGCGTTCGTGGTCAGCTCATCGTGCGACTACTTCACCTCGATCGCCTTCCCCTGCCGCATCGAGGTGGGGCTGCGGGTGGGTAAGCTGGGCAACAGTTCCGTGCACTACGAACTGGCCATCTTCACCGCGCAAAGCGATGAAGCTTGTGCGGTCGGGCGTTTTGTCCATGTCTTCGTTGATCGCCAGAACAATCGGCCGGTGCCGATTCCCGAGCCACTGCGTACAGCGCTTTGCAGTCTGCTCTAGCGAAAGTCCAAGGGCAAACTGCTTGCATACATCGAACGATTCCTCTGTTCATCGCCGGCACAATTGGGGCAATCGCGCCGTGCTCCTTTCGTCCATAACATTCACTTACAAAATATGGTGTAATAAGCGCTGTTTATGATAAGGACCGGTCACAAGCTCCCGCTTGCGACCGTTGCAGAGGACGTTTCAACGTGCGCTTCAACCTGCCGGTCACCTCGATCGAACAAACGTTCGGCGAAGATCAACGGCTCATTTCCGCTACCGACACCGCCAGTAACATTACCTATTGCAACGCTGAATTCGCCGCCATGAGTGGCTTCAGCCAGGACGAGCTGATCGGCAGTGCGCACAACCTGGTGCGCCATCCGGACATGCCGCCCGTGGTGTTCCAGCAGATGTGGCAATACCTCAAGGCCGGCCAGTGCTGGATGGGGATCGTCAAGAACCGCTGCAAGAACGGCAACTTCTATTGGGTCAGCGCCTACGTCACACCGATTCTGGAACAGGGGCGGGTCGTCGGCTACGAGTCGGTGCGGGTCAAGCCGAGCCGTGAGCAGGTACGGCGCGCCGAACAGCTCTACGCGCGGCTGCGTGCCGGCAAGCCGGCAGTCAGTGCCGGTCGCCGCCTGGCCCTGTACAGCGAACTGCTGAGCCTGCCGCTGCTGGCCGGCGGCTTGGCCATCAGTGCCCAGCAGTGGCTACCCGGCTGGCCGGCGCAGGGGGTTACCCTGGGGCTGTTCGGTCTGGTTGCCCTGTGGGGGCACCAACGCCTGCGCCAGCAACTGCAGCAGATCGCCCGATGCGCACCCCAGGCCTTCGCTGACCCGATCAACGCCCTGACCTACAGCGATGCCCAAGGGCCGGCGGCGCAGTTGCAGATGATCCTGATCAGTGAGCAGGCGCGACTGCAAACGGCGTTGACCCGGTTGAGCGATCTGGCCACGCAGATGACCGAGGCGGCCACCGACTCCAGTCGCCTGTCGCGCCACACCGAATCGGCCCTGCTCGAACAGCGCGCGGAAACCGACCTGACGGCTGCCGCGATGACCGAAATGGCCGCCTCGATCGCCGAGGTCGCCCAGCATGTGCAACTGACTGCGGCAGAGGCGCAGACTGCCAACCAGCTGGCCGGGCAGGGCAGCCAGGTGGCCGGTACCACCCGCGAGGCGATCCAGCTGCTGGCCAGCACCGTCAACCAGATCAACCAGGCGGTCACCCACCTGGCCGGGCAGACGCAGGACATCATGCTGGCGGCGCAGGTGATCCGTTCGATCGCCGAACAGACCAACCTGCTGGCGCTCAATGCCGCCATCGAGGCCGCCCGGGCCGGCGAGCAGGGCCGTGGCTTTGCCGTGGTCGCCGACGAGGTCCGCGCCCTGGCCGGCAAGACCCGCCAGTCAACCCTGCAGATCCAGGGCATCATCGAGCACCTGCGGGCCGGTGCCGAGGAAGCGGTGAGCATCGCCAGCCTGGGCATCGAAGAAGCTGACCAGGGTGTGGCCCGGGTGCTCGATGCACAGCAGGCCCTGCAGGGTATCCGCGAGGCGGTGGCGCGTATCAGCGATATGAGCCAGCAGATGGCCGCCGCCTCCCACGAACAGTCAGCGGTCGCCGAATCGGTGTCCGAGCAGATCAACAATGTTGCCGTCACGGTGCAGCACACCGCGCACAACGCCAATGCCGCCGCCACCCGCGGCGCTGAGTTGCAACACATCTCTGCGGGCTTGCGTGCCCTGGTCGAGCGTTTCAACCGCTAGACCCCAGAGTCGAAGGATTTCATGGACGATAACTACCGTACGGCTGTCGATGCCGCGGCCATCTTTTCGGAAACCGATCTGACCGGCCGAATCACCTATGTCAATGAGCAGTTCTGCACCATCTCCGGTTACCGCCGGGAAGAGCTGCTCGGCGCCAACCACCGCATCCTCAACTCCGGCCTGCATGAGCCGGATTTTTTCGACGGCATGTGGCGCGCGCTGGTCGCCGGCAAGGCCTGGAAAGGCGAAATCTGCAACCGGGCCAAGGACGGCACGCTGTACTGGGTCGACAGCACCATGGTGCCCTTGCTCGATCCGCTCAGTGGCAAGGTGCGCAAGTACGTGTCGATACGCTTCGATGTCACGGAAAAGCGCCAGTTGCTGCACACCCTGCAATGGCGGGTCGGCCATGACGTGCTGACCGGGCTGCCCAACCGCGCCTACCTCTCCGACCTGCTGCACCAGGCCCTGGCCTACGCCCGCCGGGGGCGGGTGCCGCTGGCGGTGTGTATGCTCGATCTCGATGGCTTCAAGGCGGTCAATGATGGCTACGGGCATGCCAGCGGCGACCTGCTGCTGGTCGAGGTGGCCAAGCGCCTGAAAGGCATACTGCGTGGCGGCGATGCGGTGGCGCGATTGTCCGGCGACGAGTTCGTGCTGATCCTGCATGAGGTACAGGAGCCTTCGCAACTGCATGCGGCGCTGGAGCGGGTGCTGGCGGCCATCGCCGCGCCCTATGTCATCTGCGAGCAGGAAGTCAGCGTCAGTGCCAGTATCGGTGTGACCCTGTTCCCCTTCGACGACGAAGACGCCGACACCCTGGTGCGGCATGCCGATCAAGCCTTGTATGTGGCCAAGCAGAGCGGACGCAATCGCTACCATCTGTTCGACGTGTCGCTGGACCAGGAGGTCAAGGCCACCCACCAGACCGTCGCCCGTTTGCGCCAGGCGTTGATCCGCGGTGAACTGCAGTTGCACTACCAGCCCAAGGTCAACATGCGCAGCGGCGCAGTGATCGGTTTCGAAGCGCTGCTGCGCTGGCAGCATCCGCTCAAGGGACTGGTGCCGCCGGCTGAGTTCCTGCCGCTGGTGGAACAGACTGACCTGATCGTCGAGATCGGCGAGTGGGTGATCGCCCAGGCGCTGGCACAGATGCAGGTCTGGCAGGAGCAGGGACACTGCTGGCCGGTGAGCGTCAACATCGCCGCGCGGCATTTCCAGCGTGCCGACTTCGTCGAGCGGCTCAAGCGCCTGCTGGCCCTGCACCCGGCCATCGCACCGCAAATGCTCGACCTGGAAATCGTCGAATCGGTGGCCATCGAGAACATCCAGCGGGTCAGCCAGTGCCTGGAAGCCTGCCAGCAATTGGGTGTGCAGTTTTCCCTGGATGATTTCGGCACCGGCTATTCGTCACTCAGCTACCTCAAGCGCCTGCCCACCCAGACCATCAAGATCGACAAGTCGTTCGTGCGCGACATTCTCCACGACCAGGACGACCTGACCCTGACCCGCGCGGTGATCGGTCTGGCGCGCGCCTTCGGCCGCCAGGTCATCGCCGAAGGGCTGGAAACCGTCGAGCATGGCCAATTGCTGATGGGCCTGGGCTGCGATGTTGCCCAGGGTTACTGCATCGCCCGGCCGATGGCGGCCGAGGCGGTCAGTGACTGGGTTGGCAGCTATGTGCAACCACCGCAGTGGGCCGCCTTCCAGCGTCTGTAACGGCGTTATTTACGCATTCTTTATGCCTGGCCCGGGGTCCCGGTCTCGTCCCTTTACAGCCGCTCTACCGACAATGACCGTCAACGGCAACCTGCCGTAAGGACGGAGAGTTTTCATGAGCATTCTGGACGGGGTGTCACTGCTGCTGGCAGTGGCGTTGATGATCTACCTGATGGTCGCGCTGCTGCGCGCCGACCGGGGCTAGGAGCGACCATGCACAGTTACGATTACGCGTTGCTGCTGGCGTTCTTCGCCCTGGTGCTGCTGCCGGCGCCATGGCTTGGGCGTTTCTATTACAAGGTGATGGAAGGCCAGCGCACCTGGCTGTCGCCGCTGCTGGGGCCGGTGGAGCGGGGTTGCTACCGGCTGGCCGGGGTGAATACCGACAGCGAGCAGAACTGGAAGCAGTACACCCTGGCCTTGCTGGCCTTCAACCTGGCCGGCTTCATTCTGGTGTTCGGCGTATTGCTGTTGCAGGGCTATCTGCCGCTCAACCCGCAGCACCTGCCGGGGCAGGAGTGGTCGCTGGCGTTCAACACGGCGGTGAGTTTCGTCACCAACACCAACTGGCAGGCCTACAGCGGCGAAGCCTCGGTCAGCTACCTGAGCCAGATGCTTGGCCTGACCGTGCAGAACTTCGTCAGCGCCGCCACGGGCCTGGCCGTGCTGGTCGCCCTGTGCCGCGGCATCGCCCGGCGCTCGGCGCACACCCTGGGCAACTTCTGGGTCGACATGACCCGCGCCACCCTTTACGGCCTGTTGCCGCTGTGCCTGTTGCTGGCCTTGCTGCTGGTCTGGCAGGGCGTGCCGCAGACCTTCGGCGACTACGTCCAGGCCCTGACCTTGCAAGGCAACGAGCAGACCATTCCCCTGGGCCCGGCGGCCAGCCAGATCGCCATCAAGCAACTGGGCACCAACGGCGGCGGCTTCTTTGGCGTCAACTCTGCGCACCCGTTCGAGAACCCGACGGCCTGGAGCAACCTGTTCGAGGTGGCATCGATCATCCTGATCCCGGTGGCCCTGGTGTTCACCTTCGGCCACTACGTCAAGGACCTGCGCCAGAGCCGGGCGATCATCGCCTGCATGCTGGCGCTGTTCCTGATCGGCGGTGGCACGGCGCTGTGGGCGGAGCACCAGCCCAACCCGAGCCTGAACAACCCGCTGGTCGAACAGACCGCCCCGCTCGAAGGCAAGGAAAGCCGCTTCGACACCACCGCCAGCGTGCTCTGGACCGTGACCACCACCGCCGCCTCCAACGGCTCGGTGAACAACATGCACGACAGCCTCAACCCGCTCAGCAGCATGGTCGCGCTGGTCAACATGATGGTCGGCGAGGTGATCTTCGGCGGCGTCGGTGCCGGGCTCTACGGCATGCTGCTCAACGTGCTGATCGCGGTGTTCCTGGCCGGCCTGATGATCGGCCGTACCCCCGAGTACCTGGGCAAGAAACTCCAGGCCCGCGAGGTGCAACTGCTGGTGGCGACCCTGCTGGTGATGCCGGTCGGCGTGCTGGTGCTCGGCGCGCTGGCGACCAGCCTGCCAGGACCTGCAGCGGCGATCAGCAACCCTGGTGCCCACGGCTTCAGCCAGCTGCTGTATGCCTACACCTCGGCCAGCGCCAACAACGGTTCGGCCTTCGCCGGGCTGGGCGCCAACACCACCTTCCACAACCTGATGCTGGGCCTGGGCATGTTGATCGGTCGCTTCGGCTACATCCTGCCGGTGCTGGCCCTGGCCGGCAGCCTGGCGCTGAAGAAGAGCGCACCCGTGGGGCAGAACAGTTTCCCGACCCACGGTCCGTTGTTCGTCACCTTGCTGCTGGTCACCATTTTGCTGGTGGGCGGCCTGACCTTCCTGCCGGCCCTGGCCCTGGGCCCGATCACCGAACAGCTGAGCCTGGGCTTCTAAGGAGCAACTCATGAACATGCCGATTCCCGAAGTCAAAGCGGCGCCTGCCACGGCGGCACGGACCACCTTCGCCGCGTTGTGGCGCCCGGCCCTGGTGCAGGCGTTCGTCAAACTCGATCCGCGTCAGCTCAAGCGCTCGCCCGTGATGCTGGTGGTGGAACTGACCGCGATCTTCACCACTTTGCTGTGCCTGCTGCCCGACAGTGGCGTGCCCACGGCGGTGGCGGTGCAGATTGCCCTGTGGTTGTGGTTCACCGTGCTGTTCGCCAACTTCGCCGAAGCCCTGGCTGAAGGCCGTGGCAAGGCCCGCGCCGACAGTCTCAAGGCCGGCAGCCAGGGCCTGAGCGCCCGCCGTCGCACAGCCTCCGGCGGTTTCGAAGTGGTGCCTGCCACCCGCCTGCGCAAGGATGATGTGGTCAAGGTGCTGGCCGGGGAGATGATCCCCGGTGACGGTGAGGTGCTCGAAGGTATTGCCGCGGTCAACGAGGCGGCGATCACCGGTGAGTCGGCGCCGGTGATCCGTGAGTCCGGGGGGGATCGTTCGGCGGTCACCGGCAATACCCGGCTGGTCTCCGACTGGTTGCTGATCCGCATCACCAGCAACCCCGGCGAGTCGACCCTGGACCGCATGATCGCCCTGGTCGAAGGCGCCAAGCGCCAGAAGACCCCCAACGAAATCGCCCTGGACATCCTGCTGATTGGCCTGACCATGATCTTCCTGGTGGTCGTGGCAACCCTGCAGCCGTTCGCCCATTTTGCTGGTGGCAGCATCCCGCTGGTGTTCCTGGTGGCGCTGCTGGTGACCCTGATTCCCACCACCATCGGCGGCCTGCTGTCGGCCATCGGTATCGCCGGCATGGACCGTCTGGTGCGCCTTAACGTGATCGCCCGCTCCGGGCGGGCGGTCGAGGCCGCCGGTGACGTGCATGTGCTGATGCTCGACAAGACCGGCACCATCACCTTCGGCAATCGTCGTTGCAGCGCCCTGCAGGCCGCCCCCGGGGTGACCGCCAGAGAGCTGGGCGAGGGCGCCTTGCTGGCCTCGCTGGCCGATGACACCGCCGAAGGCAAATCGATCGTCGAGTACCTGCGCCAGTTGCATGATTTCAACGAACCGCAGGCCGGGCAACTCACCCCGGTGGCGTTCAGCGCCGAGACCCGGCTCTCCGGTGTCGATTACCAGCAGCGTCGTTACCGCAAGGGCGCGGTGGATTCGGTATTGGCCTTCGTCGGTATGCAACGCCTGGAGATGCCGGCGTCCCTGTCCCGCGAAGTCGACAAGATCGCCCAGAGCGGTGGTACGCCGTTGCTGGTCTGCGTCGACCAGCGCCTGCTGGGGGTGATCCACCTCAAGGACGTGGTCAAGCCGGGGATTCGCGAGCGCTTTGCCCAATTGCGCAAGCTGGGCATTCGCACCGTGATGGTGACCGGCGACAACCCGCTGACCGCCGCCGCCATCGCCGCCGAAGCCGGGGTCGATGACGTGCTGGCCGAAGCCACACCGGAGAAGAAGCTGGCGCGCATTCGCCAGGAGCAGAACGACGGGCGTCTGGTGGCCATGTGCGGCGACGGCGCCAACGACGCCCCGGCCCTGGCCCAGGCCGATGTCGGCATGGCCATGAACGACGGCACCCAGGCGGCCCGCGAGGCGGCCAACATGGTTGACCTGGACAGCGACCCGACCAAGCTGCTGGATGTGGTCCAGGTCGGCAAGGAACTGCTGGTGACCCGTGGTGCGCTGACCACCTTCTCGATAGCCAACGACGTGGCCAAGTACTTCGCCATCCTGCCGGCGCTGTTCGCGGCGATCTACCCGCAGCTGGGGGCGCTCAACCTGATGCAGCTGGCCAGCCCGCAGAGCGCGATTCTCTCAGCCATCGTCTTCAACGCCCTGATCATCGTCGTGCTGATTCCCCTGGCCCTGCGCGGGGTGCGGGTGCAGGCGGCGAGTGCGGCGCACCTGCTGCGGCGCAACCTGCTGATCTACGGGGTGGGCGGGCTGATCGTTCCCTTCGCCGGGATCAAACTGATCGACATGCTGCTGACCGCTTTGCACCTGGTCTGATACCAAGGGAGATGACCATGACCACTTATGTACGTCCGGCCTTGAGCCTGATTCTGTTGATGACCCTGATCACCGGCGCGGTTTACCCGCTGGTGGTCACCGGGGTGGCCCAGGTGGCCTTTCCCGAACAAGCCAATGGCAGCCTGCTGCGCGACGACCAGGGCCAGGTGCGCGGCTCGCTGCTGATCGCCCAGGGCTTGAAGGGCGATGCCTGGTTCCAGTCGCGACCGTCAGCGGCCGACTATGCCACCGTCGCCAGCGGTGCCAGCAACCTGGCACCGAGCAACCCGGCGCTGGCCGAGCGCATCTTTGATGCTGCCGCGCAGCAGTATGTCGAAGGCCAGGGCGCGGTGCCGCTGGCCTTGTTGACCACTTCGGGCAGCGGCCTGGACCCGCACCTGTCGCCTGCGGCGGTGGCTTATCAGCTGCCACGGGTGGCCGCAGCTCGGCAGGTCAGCACGCAGGCCTTGCAAGCCCTGGTCGAGCAGTCCACCCTGCAGCCATTGATCGGCCCGCCGGTAGTCAATGTACTGGCCTTGAACGCCGCCCTTGAACGGCTGGCCCCGTATCCAGGTAAGGACAAGCAGTGAGCGAGAGCAATTCCGAACGCGCCGATGCGTTATTGGCCGGGCTGCCGCGCGAAGGGCGCGGTCGCCTCAAAGTGTTCCTCGGGGCGGCGCCGGGGGTGGGCAAGACCTACGCCATGCTCCAGGCCGCCCATGCCCAGTTGCGCCAGGGTGTACAGGTGCTTGCGGCGGTGGTCGAGACCCATGGCCGGGCCGAGACCGAAGCCTTGCTCGCCGGTTTGCCGCAATTGCCGTTGCTGCGCTCGGAGTACCGTGGCGTGCAACTGGAGGAAATGGACCTCGACGGCCTGCTCAAGGCCGCGCCGCAACTGGCGCTGATCGACGAGCTGGCCCACAGCAACGCCCCCGGCAGTCGTCACGCCAAACGCTGGCAGGATGTGCAGGAGTTGCTGGCCGCCGGTATCGATGTGTACACCACGGTCAACGTCCAGCACCTGGAAAGCCTCAACGACCAGGTGCGCGGCATCACCGGCGTGCAGGTGCGCGAAACCCTGCCGGATTGGGTGCTGCAGGAAGCCTTCGAACTGGTGCTGATCGACTTGCCGCCGCGCGAGTTGCTCGAGCGCCTGCGCGAGGGCAAGGTCTATGTGCCGGAGCAGGCCCGGGCGGCCATCGATGCCTTCTTCAGCCAGACCAACCTGACCGCCTTGCGCGAGCTGGCCATGCAGACGGCGGCGGCTCAGGTCGACGCCGACCTGGCCCACGGTTACCGCCAGCTTGGCCAGGATGCACCGACCCTGCGTGGGCGCTTGCTGGTCGGCGTCGACGGTGATGCCCAGGCCGAGCGCCTGGTGCGTCATGCCAGTCGGGTGGCCCAGCGCCGTCATCTGCCCTGGAGCCTGGTGCATGTCGATAACGGTCGTCTGCGCGACGAAACCGCCCGCCAGCGCCTGCAGGCAGCCCAGCAACTGGCGGAACGACTGGGTGGCGAGGTGGTGCTGCTGCGTGCCGGTGAAGTGGCGCGAACCCTGATCCAGCATGCCCTGGAGCGACGCGCCAGCCTGGTGCTGGTCGGCCAGTCCCGCGACCGCCTGCGCCGGCGTCTGTTCGGCGCCGGGGTGGCTACCCGCTTGCTGCGCGAGGCCCATGGCCTGGAAATCAACGTCCTCGACCGCGACGACAAGCCCGAGCCGCCGGGGGCCGTGGTGAAGAAAGTCTGGGTCTGGCGCCACTACCTGCTGGCCCTGATTGCGACCCTGCTGGCCTCGGGGCTTGCCTGGGCGGTCGCCAGTGTCCTGGCCTTGCCCAACATCTCGCTGGTGTTCCTGGCCGCGGTGTTGCTGGTAGCGGTGCGCAGCAGCCTGGGGCCGGCGCTGGCCTGCGCGGTGATGTCGTTCCTGGCCTATGACTTTCTGTTCATCCCGCCGACCTTCTCCTTCAGCATCCAGCGCGAAGAGGACGTGCTGACCTCGCTGTTCTTCCTGTTGATGGCGGCGCTCACCGGCAACCTGGCCGCCCGCCAGCGCCGTCAATTGCAGGCGTTGCGTGAAACCCAGGAGCAGACCAATCAGTTGCTGGATCTGTCGCGCAAGCTCACGGCCGCCACCGACCGCCAGGCGGTGTTCAATGCCGCCGGGCAACACCTGGACGGTTGGAGCGATGTGCAGGTGTGCTTGCTGGAGCGGGATGTGGAAGGGCGCCTGAAGGTGGTCAGCGGTGGCAACCCGCAATTCACCGACAACGAGCGCGCCGCCGCCGACTGGGCCTGGCAGCACGATCAGGCGGCGGGCCTGGGCAGCGACACCTTGCCCAACGGCCGTTGGTGGTGGTGGCCGCTGTCGCTGGACGACTCGCGCCTGGCGCTGCTTGGCGTGCGTCCACGCCAGGGCCAGAGCCTGTCGCCGCCACAGCGGCGCCTGCTCAAGGCCTTGAGCCAACCGCTGGCCCAGGCGTTGGCCCGGGCGCGCCTGGCCGAACAACTGGAAGCGGCACGCCTGCATGGCGAAACCGAGCAATTGCGCAGCGCTTTGCTCGCCTCGGTGTCCCATGACCTTCGCACGCCCTTGACCGCCATGCGCGGCAGCATCGACAGCCTGCTGGCCCTCGGTGAAGCGATCCCCCGCGCCGATCGCCAGGAACTGCTCGAAGGCACCCGCAACGAAGCCGAACGCCTGGACCGCTACATCCAGAACCTGCTGGACATGACCCGCCTGGGCCATGGCGGGTTGAAACTGGCCCGCGACTGGGTGGCGCCCACCGACATCGTCGGCAGTGCCCTCAATCGCCTGCGTGTGGTGCTGGCGCCCTTGCAGGTCAGCACCGAGGTGACGGACGGCTTGCCGTTGTTGTTCGTGCATGCGGCGCTGATCGAGCAGGCGCTGGTCAATGTGCTGGAGAACGCCGCACGTTTTTCACCGGCCAACGGCCGCCTGGCCCTGCAGGTGCGGGTGGTGGACGAGCAACTGCATTTCGCCGTCAGCGACGAAGGCCCGGGCATTCCCCTGGCCGATCGCGAGAAGATCTTCGACATGTTCTACACCGCCGCCCGGGGTGACCGGGGCGGGCAGGGCACGGGCCTGGGCCTGGCGATCTGCCAGGGCATGATCGGCGCCCATGGCGGGCATATCCAGGTGGATGATGGTATCGATGGCCGTGGCACCTGCATCACATTATGCTTGCCGCTTCCGACCCAGCCCGAGCCTGAAAGCGAAGCCCCATGAGCCAGACCGCCACCCTGCTGGTCATCGACGATGAACCGCAGATCCGCAAATTCCTGCGTATCAGCCTGAGCTCCCAGGGCTACAAGGTGATCGAGGCCGCCACCGGCACCGAGGGCCTGGCCCAGGCAGCCCTGGCCAGGCCCGACCTGGTGGTGCTCGACCTCGGCCTGCCGGACATGGACGGCCAGCAGGTACTGCGCGAGCTGCGCGAATGGAGCCCGGTGCCGGTGCTGGTGTTGTCGGTGCGTGCCAACGAGATCCAGAAGGTCGAGGCCCTGGACAGCGGTGCCAACGACTACGTGACCAAGCCGTTCGGCATCCAGGAGTTCCTTGCCCGGGTACGCGCCTTGCTGCGCCAGGTGCCCCAGGCCAGCAGCGCCCAGGCGGCAGCGAGCTTTGGGCCGCTGACGGTTGACCTGGCGTTTCGCAAGGTGACCCTCGATGGCGTGGAAATCGCCCTGACCCGCAAGGAGTACGCGCTGCTGGCGCAGCTGGCGAGCCATCCGGGGCGGGTGATCACCCAGCAGCAACTGCTCAAGGACATCTGGGGACCGACCCATGTCGACGACAGCCATTACCTGCGCATCGTCGTCGCCCATGTGCGGCAAAAGCTCGGCGATGACCCGACGGCGCCGCGCTTCATCATCACCGAGCCGGGGGTGGGGTACCGCTTGGTGGGGCCGGAGTAAAGCCTGCTGGCCCTATCGCAGGCGTTGCCGGCTCCCACAAAGTCCGGTGCAAACTGGCACCCTATGGGAGCCGGCAGAGCCGGCGATGAGGCCCTGGGGTTCAACGCCGCTCCGCCTCATAGTTCTCCAGCGTGTCCCGGGCAATCTCCCGCCCCAGCGCGATCAGTTCCGGCGCCTTGTAGAACTCGAAGAACCGGCACACCCGCTTGGGCACGTTGATCAGTACATCCGGCGGGTAGCCGGCGATCTTGTACTGGGCCAGGGAGGTCTGCATCACCTCGAAGCTCTGGTTGATCAGGTCCAGCAATGACGCCGGCCCGACGTTGTCGATGATGAACGAGCCGGTCGCCGACTTCGGCGCGCCATCGCTTTCGGGCGCCGCCGCCGGTTGCTGGGCCTCGGGACTGGCCGCGTCGCTGAGCCAGGGATTGGGAATCTGCGCAGCGCCAGGCGAAAGCTCCTGCTCGATGCGCATCAGCTCTTCGGCCGGTTTGCGCCGGAACGGCAGGTGCGAGCCGAGCGAGCTGATCAGGTTGTCGAAGCGCAGCTTGAAGGCGGCCGGGCGTTCGATCACCGGCAACTGGTACTGGCGCTGGTTGGTCGAGTTGAGGTTGACGGCGATGATCAGGTCGCAGTGGCTGGACACCACCGGGATGATCGGCAAGGGGTTGAGGATACCGCCGTCGACCAGCATGCGATTGCCTTGCACCACCGGGGTGAACAGGCTGGGAATGGCCGCCGAGGCGCGCATGGCCTGGTGCAGGCAACCTTCCTGGAACCAGATTTCCTGTTGGTTGGTGAGGTCGGCGGCCACGGCGGTGTAGGGGATGCGCAGTTCTTCGATATTCACCTCGCCGACGATCTTGCGGATCTGGCCGAAGACTTTCTCACCACGAATGGCCCCCAGGCGAAAGCTCACATCCACCAGGCGCAACACGTCCAGGTAGTCCAGGCTCTCGATCCAGTTGCGGTATTCCTCAAGCTTGCCGGCTGCATAGATGCCACCAATCACCGCGCCCATCGAGCAACCGGCCACGCAGGCGATGTCGTAGCCACGCCGCTCCAGTTCCTCGATCACCCCGATGTGCGCATAACCACGCGCCCCGCCCGAGCCCAGCACCAATGCCACACGTTTGCTCATGATGGCTCCCGGTTGTTGTTCCTCGTAGGTCTAACAATGCGCCCATTCGCGTCTGTGCTTCAATCGTCATACGCGCTGCGCTACGCTTTGCAGGGCACTTTTCTTTATTGTCGTCGTCGAACGCGCCACCCTGAACTTTTCTTTTGGAGTATCACTGATGAAAGCCTGGATCTGCCTGCCCCTGATTGCCCTGGTTCTGACGGGGTGTGCTGGCAAGACAGCCTATCGCGACAGTTGCGCCAATCAGCTGGACGCGGCCTGGAAGGAGCTCGACCTGGCCAAGGCTGAAGGTTTTGCCGGTACTGTCAGTTACTCCAAGGCACTGTCGCTGTTGACCGGTGCCAAGACCCAGCAGCAGTTCGAAGCCTTCGAAGGCTGCAGCAACAAAGCCCAGAAGGCCCGTTTCTATATTCGTGAATCCCGCGCCGGTCGTTAACCCAGGAGACCATCATGTCGGCCATGCTCGATCATGCGATTGCCCGGATCCTGGCCCTGCAGGTGCGCCTGCTCGGTTGCCAGGCGCGGCTGGCGGCGGACACCGACAGCGAGGCGCTGCATGACCTGCGCACCACCACCCGGCGCTTGCGCAGCCTGTTGCGGCCCTTGCACGAACTGCCCGGGGTCGATCAGCTCGAAGGCGCGGCCAAGGCGCTGGGTGAGCTGACCACGCCGCTGCGCGATCGTGAAGTGCTGGCAGCGCAATTGCTTGAGCGTGGGCAGGCCGAGGCGGCCCGGCGGCGCCTGGCCGACCGCCGCCAGACCTTCGCCAGTGTCGCCGACAGCGCCGAGCTGCGGCGCCTGCTGGCGATTGTCGATGCTTTTCCGATCTTCCTGCGCGCTGCCGAGCGTGAGGGCTTGATCCGTCGCTTGCGCAGGCGCATCGACAAGCGCCTGGAAAAACAGTGGGACAAACTGCGCGAGGCACTGGTCGATCCCGCCCATGATCGCCATCGCCTGCGCCTGTTGATCAAGCGCGTACGTTATGGCGACGAGGCCTACCCACAGCTGGAGCATGCCGGGCGCCGTTTGCAAGCTGCGCTCAAGCGCGCCCAGGGCGACCTGGGCAACTGGCACGACCTGTTGCAGTGGTTGCTGCAAGCCGAGCAGCAGCCGGACCTTGCGCCTTGCGCCGAGCACTGGAAAGCGCAACTGATCGAGGCCGAACAGCGCGCCGATGCCACCCTTGAGCGGCTGGAAAAGGCGCTAGGGCGACGATAAGCCGCTGATATGGCCGAAATGCGGGCTGTCGCTGTAGTCTGTGCTGGTTAAGATCGGACTTTTCCCACGGATGAGGTCGGCATGAATTTCTCGCAATTGCTCAAGGAGGTCCGCCTGCATCCCCAGGCAGTCACCATTCCTGCCAGTTGGGCCCAGGGGCGGGCCTGTTTCGGCGGCCTGATGGCGGCGCTGTTGTACGAAACCATGCGGGCCAAGACCGCGCCCGGCCGTCCGGTGCGTTCCCTGGCCATCACCTTCGTCGGCCCGGCCGAACCCGAGGTGCCGATCAGCTTCGAGGTGGAACTGCTGCGCGAAGGCAAGGCGGTCAGTTCCTTGCTCGGTCGCGCCGTGCAGAACGGTCAGGTGGTGACCCTGATGCAGGGCAGCTTCGGCGCCGGACGCAGTTCGGTGGTCGAGGTGCCGGCGCTGGAGGCGGTGGCGATGAAAAGCCTGGAAGAGTCCAGCGTCGAGCTGCCCTATATCAAGGGCGTGACGCCCGAGTTCATGCGCCATGTGTCGCTGCGCTGGGGCATTGGCGGTCTTCCTTTCAGCAACAACCCGTCACGGGAGATGGGCGGCTGGGTCCGTCTGCGCGATGAAGGTGGCGACGAAACCATGAGCGAATCGCACCTGCTGGCGCTGGTCGACGCCTGGCCTCCGAGCTTGCTGCCGCACCTCAAGCGACCGGCAACGGGCAGCACCCTGACCTGGACCATCGAGTTCATCCACCCGGTGCCGAGCCTGACGTCCCACGACTGGTGCCGGTACTGCGTGCAGACCGAGTATGCCCGCGATGGCTACGGGCACGCGGCGGCCGCCTTGTGGACGGCCTCCGGTCAGTTGCTGGCCTTGAGCCGGCAGACGGTGACGGTCTTCGCCTAGTGGTGATGGCGGTGACGCTCACGCCAGGCGCGCCACCAGGCGCCGCTCAGGACAAAGCGCGGAAAGGTGATGAACTGTTCCACCAGCAGCCGGCCGATGGCGTCCTTGCGGTCGCTGAAGGGTTCCGGTTGCTCGGCTTCCAGGCGATGGCCCTGGCGCTGCAGGCCCAGGCCTGCGATCAGGGCGATGACGCCGACTGCCAGTTGCCCCAGGTCCAGTGAGAACAGCCCGGACAGCACCAGCAGCACGCCGAGGATGAACAGCGGCACGGCGATCAGGTGCAGCACCAGGTTGGTCGGGTTGCGGTGGTTGTGGTGGTAGCCGCGCCATTGCCAGGCGGGCAGGTTGGGCATGCGCTTGCTCATGGGCAATTCCTCAGGGTCCTGTCTGAAGAATAGTTTGGCCCCCAGGCGGGGGCCAATCAGCGCCGGCTATCGGGCCTATAGCTTGAGTTGGCCGATGGCCTTGTTCAGCTCGCCCGCCAGGGTCGCCAGTTCACTGCTGGTGGTGGCCGAGTCGACGGTCTGCTGCACGGTTTGTTCGGTGACGTCGCGGATGCTCACCACGGCGCGGTTCATTTCTTCGGCCACCTGGCTCTGTTGCTCGGCGGCCACTGCAATTTGCGTATTGCTTTCGCGCATCTGCGCCACGGCGCTGGTGATTTCCGCCAGCGCGGCGCCGGCTTCCTGGGCCTGCTGGACGCAGTCGTCGGCCTTGAAAGAGCTCTCCTGCATGAAGTCCACGGCGTCACGGGTGCCGGCCTGCAGCGCCGAGACCATGGTGGTGATTTCGTCGGTGGAGGCCTGCACGCGTTTGGCCAGGTTACGCACTTCATCGGCGACCACGGCAAAGCCGCGCCCCAGGTCGCCGGCACGGGCCGCTTCGATAGCGGCGTTGAGGGCCAGCAGATTGGTCTGCTCGGCGATGCTGTGAATCACGCCGACCACACCGTTGATCTTTTGACTGTCTTCGGCCAGCTGGCGAATCATTTCGGCGGTCTGTTGCACGCCGCTGGACAGCCCGGAAATCGAGGTCTGCACCCGGCTGACCACGGCCTGGCCGCTGCCGGCCAGGGTGTCGGCGGTCTGCGACAGGTCGCGGGTGGCACCGGCATGCTGGGCGATGTGGTAGACCGTGGCCGACATTTCGTTGATGGCGGTGGCGGCCTGGTCGGTCTCGCTCTGCTGGCCGAGCATGCCGTGGCGCACATCGCTCATGCTGGCGGCCAGGCGTGCGGCGCCCGAATCCAGTTGCGCCGCGGTGCGTGCCACGGTGTTGACCACCCGGTGGTAGGTGGTCTGCATGGCGTTGAACGCGCTGGCCATCTGGCCGACTTCATCGCCGCAGGACAGCGGCACCCGCGCCGACAGATCGCCGGTCTTCTCCACGTGCAGCATTACATCTTTGAGGGTGTTGAGTTGGCTGAGCAAAAAACGGATCAACAATTGCGAGGCGCAGAGCATCGCCAGCATCAGGATCAATACGCACACCGCGTAATTGGTGAAACGGTCGGTGAACACCTGGAACAGGCTGGGGGAGGGGGCGAGAACGGCGATCCGCTGCCCGTCGCGGTCGATGACCTGGGCGCCGCCGACCGGGTTCGTGCCCGTCAGCGCCAAGCCCTGTACCTCGACCCAGCCATGGGCACTGGCCAGGGCGTCGAGTTTTTCGCCGGCGAAGGTCGGCACCTGGCCGGGGGCGTACTGCAGCCACAGCGGGTTGTCCGGCAAGGCCTGGCCGGCGGGCCAGTCTGCCAGCAGCCGGGCCTGGGCCTGGGCCTTTTCCTGGGCCGCCTGGGCCCTGGCCTGTTGCTCCAGGTGCACCGCATAGAGCACCAGCAGCAGGGTGGTTACAAAGGCCACCGCATTGACGGCCCAGAACTTGTACTTCAGGGAGATATTGCTAAGCCAGGCACCCATAGTAGGTCTTCTCTGATTGAGCTCAAACATTGTTGGCAAGGTGCCATCATTGTGTCGAGCCCGTCAGGGGGACGTGTTGATATGCGTCAAATAATCGCGGGCAGGTCGAAGAAGGCCCGGGCGCAGGCGGTGGTGTGGGCGGCCAGGTGCTCGGGGCTTTCGCCGCGGTGCAGGGCCACCTCGCGCAGCACTTCGGTGAGGAAGGCCGGCTCGTTGCGACCGTTTTTCGGCTTGGGCCGCAGGCTGCGAGGCAGCAGGTAGGGGGCATCGCTTTCCAGCATCAGGCGGCCCTGGGCGATGCTGCCTACCAAGGGATGCAGGTGGGTGCCGCGACGCTCGTCGCAGATCCAGCCGGTGATGCCGATGTGCAGGTCCAGGTCCAGGTAGCCGAACAGTGCCGCACGCTCGCCGGTAAAGCAGTGCACCACGGCGGCAGGCAAGTGGTGGCGGTAATCCTTGAGGATCGCCAGCAGGCGCTCGCTGGCATCGCGCTCATGCAGGAACACCGGCATCTGCAATTCCACCGCCAGGGCCAGTTGGGCTTCCAGGGCCTTTTCCTGCTGTGGGCGCGGCGAGAAGTCGCGGTTGAAATCCAGCCCGCATTCGCCTACCGCGCGCACCCGCGGCTGCGCCAGCAGATCACGCAGCTGACGGCTGCTGTCGGCATTCCAGCTGCTGGCGTCATGGGGGTGCACGCCGGCGGTGCTGAACAGCCGCTGGCCGCTTTCATCCAGCGCCAGGCACAGCTTAAGGGCCTGCTCGCTGCCTTCCAGGCTGGTGCCAGTGACCATCATCTGACGCACGCCGGCAGCCTCGGCGCGCTCGAGAACGGCCTGGTGCTTGTCGGCAAAACTTGGGTTGGTCAGATTGACGCCGATGTCGATGAGTTGCATGGTGCTACCTCAGGCCGGGGACCGGCCAGCATAGCAAAGCTCGAGGATTTTCGATAAATCCAAGAACTTCAATGAGTTGTCGTGGTCATTTGCAGTCATTTGTCATGTAGCGACTGCATTCTATGGCGCCAACCACAACCCGCGAGCCTTCTAACGGATGACGCGAGCGCTTTTCCTGTTGATCGTGCTGAGCTTCGGACTGCTTCAGGCAGGGCCGGCCAGTGCGCGCCTGCCCGGGCCGCAACAGACCGTGGCCAAGACCCAGGCCCGCGACCTGGCGCAGATCCGCAGCAGCCGGGTGCTCAAGGTGCTGGTCAACCAGAGCCGCAACAGTTCCGGCGAGGTCAAGGGTGAGTCGGTGGGCGTCGAGTACCATCGCCTGCGTGCCTTCGAGCACTACCTCAATGCCCGGGCCCTCGATGGCCAGGAAATAAGCCTGAAGATCATTCCCCGGGCCAAGGAGCAGTTACTGGCGGCCTTGCAACGCGGCGAAGCGGACCTGGTCGCGCCCGGCGAACTGCTCGATCCAACCTCCAGCCGCGGCCTGGTGGCCAGCGACCCGGTGGTGGACAAGGTGCCCATGGTGCTGGTGGGGCGCAAGGGCGAGCGCAGTTTCCAGCGGATCGAACAACTGTCAGGCCGTACCCTGGCCCTGACCAGCGCCAGTGCCGCCGGCGATACCCTGCACGAAATCAATCAGCAGCTGGCACTGCGCAAACTGGCGCCGATCAAGGTCGAGTGGGTCGACCCGACCCTGGCGGTGGAAGATGTGCTGGAAATGGTCCAGGCGGGGATCTATCACCTGACCGTGGTCGAACAGCCGATAGCCGAGCGCTGGGCCCGGGTCATGCCCAAGCTGCGGGTCGACCGCAAGGTCCAGGTGGCGGCGCCCGACGCCATGCGCTGGTATGTGCGGCGTGATGCGGTGATGCTGCACGCCAGCGTCGATCGCTTCCTGCAAGGCTACAAGCCGCCGCAGAACCAGGACGCGGCGTTCGAGCGCATCTACCGGCGTCTGTACCGGGTGCACAATCCCTTGGCGCGTAACGATCGCAAGCGTCTTGAGGCGCTGCGTCCGGTGTTGCAGCGCTACGCCAGCGAACAGGACATCGACTGGCTGAACCTGGCGGCGGTGGCCTTCAA
Organism: Pseudomonas sp. NPDC090755; assembly: GCF_044769005.1. NCBI lineage: Bacteria > Pseudomonadati > Pseudomonadota > Gammaproteobacteria > Pseudomonadales > Pseudomonadaceae > Pseudomonas > Pseudomonas sp. NPDC090755. Next base: position 191,885 of record NZ_JBIVXC010000008.1, read on the forward strand.
GGAGTCCGGCCTCAATCCCTCGGCACGCGGTGCCGGGGGGGCTCATGGCCTGATGCAGATCACCCCCGGCGCCGCGCAGCGGGTGGGGGTGAGCAATATCAGCAGTGTCGATGGCAATGTACAGGCCAGTGCGCGGTACATGGCGCTGATCCGGCGCAAGTTCTTTTCCAGCAAGCAGCTCAACGAGCGTGAGCGCATGGCTTTCACCCTGGCGGCCTACAACCTGGGGCCCGAGCGGGTCCAGGCGATGCGTGCCGAAGCCCGTCGCCGTGGCCTGAACGGCAATCAGTGGTTCTTCCAGACCGAGCGTATTGCCATGGAGCAGGTGGGCATGGGGCCGGTCAGCTACGTCAACAGTGTCAACAAGTACTTCCTGGCCTTCGATCGTGAGCGTGAGTCGCTGGAGACTCAGGGGCGCAAGGTGGCAGGGCGAAAATAATCGAATTTGTCGATTTGTATGTCGCATTTTTTGCGATTTTACTATTTGCTGATTTGATTAATATGGCGCCCAACACCTTCTCACACACGCTTAAGGAAGCAACATGAACACTACCCTCAACGCCGTTTTCGCCAGCCGTGCCAGCTGGGGCCTGAGTGTCATCCGTATCATCGTCGGGATCATTTTCATGGCCCACGGCGCGCAAAAGCTCTTTGGTCTGTTTGGCGGTGGCGGCCTGGCCGGTACGGCGCAGTTCATGGAGAGCCTGGGGCTGGCGCCGGGGTTGCTGATGGCGTTGCTGTCGGGCGGTGCGGAGTTCTTCAGTGGCCTGGCGCTGGTGGTGGGTCTGCTGGTGCGGCCGGCGGCGCTGGCATTGACCGTGACCTTGATCGTGGCGATCTTTTCGGCGCATATCGGTAACGGGTTGTTCATGGCCAACAATGGTTATGAATTTGCCCTGGCATTGCTGGCCGGTACCGTGGCGCTGATGATCGAAGGGGCGGGGCGGTTGTCGCTCGATGGCCTGGTGGGTCGCGCCAAGGTGTAGCTGTTGCCGTAAGGCTGCGATTGAGCGCGAAGCGGTCGTATTGTTTGACCTGCCGAGGCACCAGGTGATCGAAGCCTGGTGCCTTGGTCGTTTTCGGGTTTGGGGTTTTGTGTGCTGATCCATTCGCGATGGTGACCTCACTTCACTTTTCGAGCTTCGCTCTGCTCTTGCTTTTGCTTCTAAGCGCGCGATATTCCAGGCGCCACCGATCGTCCCTTCAGGAGGCCGAGTGGAACCCTTGCGTAGTGGGGCGACGGCCATGGATGGCCGGCGAGCGCCGCAGGGCCAGGGACGGCCCTTCGGCGCGCCCCCGCGGGAGCAAGGGTGTAGCGAGGGTACCCGTAGCGCAGCGAAGGGCCGGATGCAGGGACACGGGTTTTGCCCACTTTTGCCTTCAAAAGTGGGTCGCCGTAAAGGCGAAACCAGCCGGCGGGGCCGCCGTAGAGAATGGATATGCTCACCGTTTTCAGTGCCAGCGCTTTGGTCTGGCGTGTTGCGAGCTGATCCATTCGCGATGGTGGCGCTGCTGGCCCCTTCCGCCCTTACGGCGGGCCACTTTGTCATGGCAAAGTGGCGCAAACCGTGCGTCCCTGCATCCGGCCCTGCGCTTCGCTACGGGTCCCTTCCCTCCGGCATTGCTCCCGCCGGGGCGCACCGAAGGGCCATCCATGGCCCTGCGGTGCTTGCAGGCCATCCATGGCCTGCACCCGGCTACGCAATACCTCCACTCAGCCTCCTGAAGGGACGAACCGTGTCGTCTGGGCTGGCGATGTACAAACAGCAAAGGCAAAGGCAAAGGCAAAGGCAAAGGAAAAAGCGAAAGCGAAATCGAAATGTAGCCGCTGCCGCCAGGCTGCGATCGACCGCGAAGCGGTCGTAGAACCAGTTGAAACATCGTGTTCATCGAGGTGCCTGGGTTGCGGCGGCTGCGCAGCCGATCGCAGCCTGGCGGCAGCGGCTACAAGAGTGCAGGCCGGGCCAGCTTGCCTGGCGGCTACCCGTCTGGAACGCGGCTTTTTTTGTATCCGGGGATGTTGACAGTCAGCCAGCCGCTTCTCTAGGATGCTGGCTAGCGCCGATTTAAACAGCTACTTGCGGGGCGCAGGGGAGCCCCAGGGTTTCACCAAATACCGCTAAAACGCTGGTTCGGTGACGCCTCCCACCGCAGCCCAGCGGGATTTGCGAGGCGGAGAAATTCTCCATGAGTTGTCCACGTACCAGTGTCTGCCTGACCCCCCTGCCTGCCAGCCAGGCCACCCGCGTGCCGCGTATCCTCCTGGGCGGCAGCCACCAACCCACACTCCTGCGTTTTCTCGATGGCTGGCCACGTCGCAAGGGCCGCGCTACCGCCTTCCTGATCCAGTTCGCCGCCACCCGCGACTCCCTCGGCCAGTTCGCCAGCGACCGCTTCGACCTCGCCGTGATCCAGTCACCCAGCGCCGAAGACGCCGCCGAGGTGATCGGCCACTTGACCCGGGTTGCCCGGCAAGGCCTGATCACCCGCGGTTGATCCTGCGCTCAATGCTCCTTGGCCTTCCTGATGCGCAACAGCACCACCACCAGGATCAGGATGGCCAGCGGCGCCAGTGCCAGCAGTCCATCACGCTCTGAAAGCGGCGCGCCCAAGGTGTGCAGTCCGGCGTAGATCAGCTTGAACAGACTCAGCAGGTAGTAGGTGATGGCGATGATCGACAGGCCTTCCACCGCCCGCTGGATCTTGATCTGCGACTCGGCGCGGGCGTTAAGGCTGCGCAGGATCTCGGCATTCTGCTCCTCCATCTCCACCTGTACCCGTGCCTGCAGCAGGTCGCCCAGGTTGGCGACGCTTTCGGCCAGGTGTTCAAGACGCTGCTCGGTGGCGGCGCAGTAGCGCACGGTGGGCTTGAAGCGACGTTCGATGAACACGCCCAGGCGCTGGCAATCGGCGACATGGCTTTCACGCAGTTCGCCCAGGCGCTCGAACACCAGTTGCGCATAGGCTTGGGTGGCGCTGAAACGGTGGCGACACTTCACCGAGCTGCCGACCACTTGTCGTGACAGTTGCGCGATGTCTTCGAGCAGCGCCTTGGCATTGCCGCCATCGCTGGCCACGTTGCGCTCCGACAGGCTGACCAGGGTGCGGTCATAGGCATCGAGCTGGCGGCTCAAGGTCTTGGCGGTGTCCAGCGCCAGCGAGGCCATCATCCGGTAGGTCTCGATCTCCAGCAGGCGGCGGATCATGCGGCCCTGGCGATAGGCATTGAGGCGATGGTTGATGAACAGGAAGCGGCTGCTGCCGTCCTCGGTCAGGCGAAAATCGCTCCAGACCACGGCGTCGCCGCCGCCGACGGAGGAGCCGCACGGGTCCTTGAAGCCATAACGCTCGAGGTCGAGCCCGGCTTTGTCGCGAACGATCACCTGCACCGCATTGATCACCTGTTGCTGGTACGGTTCCACCGCCTGGGCCAGTACCTGGGGCAGTGAGGTCCAGGTCAGTTCGCTGTGGTCGGCGGGCAGTACCAGGGTCAGGGTGAAGAACTCGGCATGGCGTTCCCATTTGAACGGGTAGCCGTCGAGCCGGGTAATGCCCTGGGCCGCATCAGGGTCGAAGACGTCCGGGCAGCAACGCTGCAGCAAGGCTTCGCAGTCGGTGCCGGTGCCGAGAAATGCCAGGTGGAAAACATGGGCCGGCTCGTCGAAGTACAGTGACGGGCGGGCGTGCAATTCGTTGTGCAGCGCTTTGCGTAGGGCATGCATGGGGGCGGGCCGTATTCTTGTGGTTGTTCGCGGTTCCAGGTGCCGTAGGGCACGTTCATGGGACTGGCCCGGGCTTGCGGGAGTCACGTGGCCCCGGGTTAATTCAGAAACTGCTTTCGCACAGGGTAGTCGCCTCCAGCGGCGGTGGTGCCTGGTCGAACTTTCATTATTTGTGTCGCCTGGCTGGTACAACTTGCCCGGTCTGAGGCACAGTTGCTGCTGGATCCGCCGACTGCCGGTTATCAAGCGAGAACACTGTTGAGTACCAAGATCATCACACGCGAAGGCTGCGACGCCTTGAAAGAGGAGCTGGACCACCTGTGGCGGGTCAAGCGCCCCGATATCACCCAGAAGGTGACCTGGGCAGCCTCCCTGGGTGATCGCAGCGAGAACGCCGATTACCAGTACAACAAGAAGTTGCTGCGGGAGATCGACCGGCGGGTTCGCTACCTGCGCAAGCGTCTTGAAGACATGCGTGTGGTCGACTATTCACCGGAGCAGGAAGGCCGGGTGTTTTTCGGCGCCTGGGTCGAGATCGAGAACGAAGAGGGGGAGACAAAGCGCTTTCGCATCGTCGGTTACGATGAAATCTACGGGCGCATGGACTACATCTCCATCGACTCGCCCATGGCCCGCGCACTGCTGAAGAAAGAGGTGGGGGACGAGGTCATCGTACAGACCCCGTCCGGCGAAATGTGCTGGTGGGTCAATGCCATCGACTATGTGAAATGACTGGGGGCTGAGCCCCGAAAGTGGGGGGAGTGGGGCAGGCGCTATCCCTGGCTTCGATGCCTGCCCCCGGAGCGTTTCGGGCTACAGCTCAGCGTAGTCCGCCCTTGTCATCTCCCGGTTGCGCGTGTACGCCACGGTCGTCTCCCGGTTCGCCGGCGGCATGAAGGCCGCGATCATCGCCCGGTTCGCCCGCTGCGTGAACGCCGTGATCGTCGCCAGGTTCGGCGTGAGTGCCCGAGCGGCCGGAAGACGAATTGCCGGCGCTGTGCCCGGAATGCCCGTCACCATGGTCACCACCGCTATGGCCGCTACCGCCGCTACCACTGCCGCCGTGTCCGCCTCCGCTGCCATGACCACCGCCTCCGCCACCGCCGCCGTGTCCACCACCGCCGCCATGTCCGCCGCCACCGCCGCCTCCACCTCCGTGTCCGCCACCGCCACCATCTTTGGCATAAGCGCTGGAAGAGCCAAGCAAGGTATCGGGTATCAACACCGTGGATGTCGTCAGAATGGCACCGATGGACAATGCCATTAAAGACTTCGTAATGCTCATGCGAACCTCCGTCGTGGCGCTTGGGTTTGGTCTTGCGAGGAGGACCAAAGCAAAGCGTGAGCCAACAATCATGGACGCCGTGGTGGCGATGACCGTGGTGACGGGTTCATTTCTGACGAAAGGCACGGGCTGATAGACGCGGTCGTTGGCGCAATCAGCCCTCGCGCAGCACCTGCAAAGGGCTGGCATTGAGCGCCCGGCGGGTGCCGTAGACACCTGCGCCACCCACCAGCAGGGCGCCGATGAGCGGTAGCACCAGCAGCCAGGGGTGCGGGCTCCAGTGCAGGTCGAAGGCATAGCGGTACAGCACCAGGGTGATCAGTTCGCAACCGATGGCGGCGAGCAGGCCGCTGGCGGCCCCCAGCAGGCCGAACTCGATGCGACGGGCCTTGGTCAGCAGGCCGCGCCCGGCGCCCAGTGCACGCAGCAGGGCGCCCTGGCGAATACGCTCGTCGAGGGTGGCCTGCAAGCCGGCGAACAATACCGCCAGGCCCGCCGCCAGCACGAACAGCAGCACGTATTCCACCGCCAGGGTGACCTGGGCAAGGATGCTGCGCAGCTGTTCCAGCAAGGCATCGACCTGCAGGATGGTGACCGCCGGGAACGCCCGCGACAGTGCCACCACTTGCTGGTCGTGGCCGGGGGCGAGGAAGAAGCTGGTCAGGTAGGTGGTGGGCAGGTCCGTGAGGGTGCCGGGCTGGAAGATCATGTAGAAATTGGGCTGGAAGCTGTCCCAGTTGACTGTGCGCAGGCTGCTCACCAGGGCCTGGCGTTGCTGGCCGCCGATGCTGAAGGTGAGCCGGTCGCCGAGCTTGAGCTTGAGGCTCTGGGCAAGTTCGGCCTCGACCGAAACGCCGGGCAGGTCGTTGCGCTCGCCGGGTGCGGTTTGCCACCACTGCCCCTCGCTCAAGGCATTGCCCGCCGGCAGGTCGGCGGCCCAGGTCAGGCTCAGGTCACGCTGCACGGCGCGATCGCCGGTGGATTCCTTGCTGACGATCTGCTGCACCGCCTGGCCGTTGATTTCGGTCAGGCGGCCGGGGATCACCGGGTACAGCGGTGCGGCCTCGGCGGAGAACTCGTTGAGGCGCTGGGCAAAGGTGTTCTTGTCGTCTGGCAGGATGTTCAGGGCGAAATAGTTGGGGGCGTCCTTGGGCAGCTGGTTCTGCCAGGTGTCCAGCAGCTCGGCACGCAGCAGGGCGATCAGCGCCATGGCCAGCAGGATCAGGCCGAAGGCCAGGGACTGTCCGGCCGCTGCCAGGGGGTGGCGCAGCAACTGGCCCAGGCCCAGGCGCCAGGCCAGTGGCGCGCCGGCGAGCAGGCGCCGCAGGCTGCGCAGGCCGAGCAACAACAGCCCACCGAGCAGTACGGCGGCGACCAGGCCACCGCCCAGCAGGGCGAAGGTCAGCAGCAGGTCCAGGCTCAGGCGCCACATGATCAGCCCCAGGGCCAGCAGCGCGGTGCCGTATACCAGCCAGCTGCTGGCGGGCACCGGCAGCAGGTCGCGGCGCAACACCCGCAACGGCGGTACCCGGCCCAGGGCGGCCAGCGGCGGCAGGGCAAAGCCGGCCAGGGCTACCAGGCCAGTGGCGATACCGGCCAGGGCCGGTGCCAGTCCACCGGGAGGAATCTGCGCCGGCATCAGGCCTTGCAACAGCTTGAACAGACCCAGTTGTGCCAGCCAGCCGAGCAGGGCGCCGCCCAGGGCCGCGAGACTGCCGAGGATCGCCAGTTGCAGGCAGAACAGGCCCAGTGCCTGGCGCCGCGACAGGCCCAGGCAGCGCAACAGCGCGCTGGCATCGAAACGGCGGCTGGCAAAGCGGCTGGCCGACAGGGCCACGGCGACGCCCGCCAACAGCACGGCCACCAGACTGGCCATGTTCAGGTAACGCTCGGCCTTGCCCAGGGCGCCGCCGATCTGCTGGTTGCCGTCGCGCGCGTCCTGCAGGCGTTGGTTCGGTGCCAGGCTTTTGCCGACACTGGCCTGGTAGCGCGCCAGGGCCTCGGGTTCGCCGCGCCAGAGATCGCGGTAGCTGACCCGGCTGCCGGGCTGAACCACACCGGTGGCCTCGAGGTCGGCAAGGTTGATCAGCACCCGAGGGGTGAGGCTGTAGAAGTTGCCGGCGCGGTCCGGCTCGTAGGTCAGTACCCGGCTCATGCGCAGGGTCTTCATGCCGACGTCGATGCTGTCGCCGATCTTCAGTTCCAGGGCCGCCAGCAGGCGCGGTTCGACCCAGGCTTCACCCGGCGCCGGGCCGCCGCCGCTGGACTCGCTGGCATAGGGTTCGGCGGCGCTGCGCAGTTCACCGCGCAGGGGATAGGCCGCATCGGCAGCCTTGATGCTTGATAGCTGGATGCCATTGTCGGTGGCAATCACGCTGGAGAATTCGACCACCTGGGCATGCACAAGGCCGGCAGCCTTGCCGCTGGCGATCTGTTCGGGCGTGGCCTGGGAGCTGCCGCGCAACACCAGGTCGGCGCCCAGGAACTCGGTGGCGCGCAACAGCATGGCGCTATTGAGGCGGGCGCCGAAGTAGCCGATGGCGGTACTGGCCGCCACCGCCACCAGCAGGGCGAAGAACAGCACGCGCAGCTCGCCGGCACGGGCGTCGCGCAACAACTGGCGCAGGGCCAGGACCAGCAGGCGGATAAACGGCAGGCGGGCCATCAGGCCTCCAGCGGCGCGACCAGGTGGCCGGCGTCCAGGCGGATCAGACGACGGCAGCGCTGGGCCAGGCGTTCGTCATGGGTGACCAGCACCAGGGTGGTGCCGCGCTCCTTGTTCAACTCAAACAGCAGGTCGCTGATGCGCTCGCCGGTATGGCTGTCGAGGTTGCCGGTGGGTTCGTCGGCGAACAGCACCGCAGGCTCGGCGGCGAAGGCCCGGGCGATGGCCACCCGTTGCTGCTCGCCACCGGACAGCTGGCGCGGCGAGTGGCTCAGGCGCTGGCCCAGGCCGACCCGCTCCAGCAGGCTGCGGGCGTGTTCACGGGCGTCACGGCGACCGTCCAGCTCCAGCGGCAGCATGACGTTCTCCAGGGCGTTGAGGCTGTCCAGCAGCTGGAACGACTGGAACACGAAGCCCACGTGCTCGGCGCGTACCCGGGCGCGCTGGTCTTCATCCAGCGGCCCGAGGTCGTGACCGGCCAGGGTCACGGAGCCTGCGCTGGGCAGGTCGAGGCCGGCCAGCAGGCCGAGCAGGGTCGACTTGCCCGACCCCGAGGCACCGACAATGGCCAGGCTGTCGCCTTGTTTCAATTCCAGCGAAAGCGCGTGCAGGATGGTCAGGTCGCCTTCCGCGCTGGGAACCACTTTGCTAAGGTTGCGCGCAGTGAGAATGCTGGGGCCCATGGAGAATCCGATGCGAGTATGGTTGTTGAGTGCCGGCCTGGCCTTGATGTGCATGACCCAGGGGGCCGTCGCAGGTACCGTGCTGGTCGTCGGCGATAGTATCAGTGCCGCTTTCGGCCTGGATACCCGCCAGGGCTGGGTCGCCTTGCTGGAACAACGCCTCAGGAGCGAGGGTTTCGACGCCAGGGTGGTCAACGCCTCGATCAGCGGCGACACCAGTGCCGGGGGCCAGGCGCGGCTGCCGGCGCTGCTTGCAGAGCACAAGCCGGAGCTGGTGGTGCTGGAACTGGGGGGCAATGACGGCCTGCGTGGGCAGTCGCCAAAGCAATTGCAACAAAATCTTGCCTCGATGATCGACCGCTCCCGCGAGGCCGGGGCCAAGGTGCTGTTGCTGGGCATGCGCTTGCCACCCAACTACGGCAAGCGATACACCGATGCCTTCGCTCAGGTCTATGTCGACCTGAAGACCGAGAAACAGGTGGCGCTGGTGCCGTTTTTCCTCGAGGGGGTGGGCGGTGTACCCGAGCTGATGCAGCCTGATGGCATCCATCCGGGGCAGGGTGCCCAGCAAAGGTTGCTGGAAAATGCCTGGCCGCAACTAAAACCGCTGCTTTGACGCTTTTATAGTGACCGGCTTTCGGCTAATGTTGCGCCCCCGATTTGGAGCCCCCGATGCCGCGTCCCGCCTGGTCCCTGTATGCCTATCAATTGATCGAGCCTGACGAACAGCTTGACCTGTTCGCCTGCCAGGAGATCCGCGTCCATCTGGTGGCCCGTCAGCTCGAGCTGGGTGGCTCGGCCGACCGCACCCTGTGCGGCACCTTGCTGCCGGCGCAGCCGCGCTGGTCGGTGGTCGAACGCGGTATTTATCGCGACCGCCGCCTGTGCGCGCTGTGCCGGGCCATTCTCGACGCCCAGCGTCGTGGCACACGGCCAGTGTGGCCGGAGCTGGAGCTGTCGAGATAGCCTTTCATCCCCTGTAACGCCTTCAACGGCCCGGATCCCTCCCGATTGTGCTGGCGTAGGTGTACAATCGTCTTCTTGACCTCACTGAATTAGCGAAGGATTTCCCGGATGTTGCCGCGCTTTCCCGCCGTCACCCGTTGCCTGTCCCTGGCCGCCCTGCTGGCGGCAGGGCCTGCTGCTGCGCTGGAGTTTCCCCTGCCACCGCCTGGTGAAGACGTCATTGGCCAGGTCCAGGTGATCAAGGCCAAGTACGAAGACACCTTCGCCGATATCGGCACCGCCAACGACCTGGGCTACCTGGAAATGATCGCCGCCAACCCCGGCGTCGACCCCTGGCTGCCTGGCGCCGGCACCGAGATCATCCTGCCGACCCGCTTCATCCTGCCGCCGGGTCCGCGCGAAGGCATCGTCATCAACCTGGCCGAGTACCGCATGTACTACTACCCGAAAGGGCAGAACGTGGTGCACACCTACCCGCTGGGCATCGGCCGTGAAGGCTGGGGCTCGCCGATCGCCAACACCAAGGTCACGGCCAAGACGCCGAACCCGACCTGGACGCCACCGGCCTCGATCCGCAAGGAGCACGCCGAAGATGGTGACATCCTGCCAGCCGTGGTGCCGGCAGGTCCGGACAACCCGCTGGGACCGTTCAAGTTCACCCTGGGCGTACCGGGTTACCTGATCCACGGCTCGAACAAGAAGTTCGGCATCGGCATGCGCACCAGCCACGGCTGCTTCCGCATGTTCAACAACAACGTGCTGGAGCTGGCCAAGATGGCCCCGGTCGGTGTGGCGGTGCGCATCATCAACGAGCCGTACAAGTTCGGCCTCAGCGCCGGCAAGGTCTACCTGGAGGCGCACACGCCGCTCAACGACAAGGGCGATCCTTCGGTGGTCGACAAGCACACTGCGGTGATCAACGCCATGCTCAAGCGCGAAGACCTGGCCAACAACATGCGCATGAACTGGGACATGGTGCGTGATGTGATCGCTGCCGAAGATGGCATGCCGGTGGAAATCGCCGTACCTGTCACGGCCCAGCAGCCGATGGTCTCGAGCGTACCGCTAGACCTGCAGTAACCTGCACTGCTGCACCCGAGGCCTGCCATTGCGCAGGCCTCGTCGTTTCTGGTGGTTACTTTCGCCTGGGCAATAAAAAAGCCGACCCACAAGTGGGTCGGCTCCAAATAAAAATCCCGAGGGATAATTACTTACGGCTGGCTTTGTCCAGCATACGCAGAGCGCGCTCGTTAGCTTCGTCGGCGGTCTGTTGAGCTTTTTGAGCTGCAGCCAGAGCGTCGTCGGCTTTGCGGTAGGCTTCGTCAGCGCGAGCTTGTGCACGAGCAGCTGCGTCTTCGGTAGCGGTCAGGCGAGCTTCGGTTTCTTTCGATACGCTGCTGCAACCGGTAGCCAGAACTGCGGCCAGAGCCAGAGCAGAAAATTTCAGAACGTTGTTCATCGTGTTCCCCTTCAAGGACTTTCTATTAAATAGCCATCTCTCAAGAAAGAGAAACTGGCCGGCGTACATAGTACCCATTACTTGTAGTAAGTAAACTGACAGAGCGCAAGAACTGCAAAAAAATGCGCTTGCGCCGGACTCGCCACCCTGGTTTCAGGGAAACCCTGAGGGCGTTTCCTGTACGGGCCTCAATTAGTGTAGCAAACTTGTTTTTTGTTGAACTAATAGTGACTTGAAGTGTCCTCCGGCGTCATAGCACTAGAACATCCGGTGACAGATCTGGCCCGCGCCCGGCGCCTGGTTCGCCCGCTGCAAGTGCGCGAATTTTTTACGACCAGCCGCCTTGAGTATCCGGGCCGGGGGCGCCTACTATTTGTACGTGCTCAATGGCCAGAGAACGCCCCTGCAATTCTTGCTGTCCAAACGGGCACGGGGTGGCGTAGAGGTTCCTTCGCCGGACAAACATCGGTAAGGTAGGGGTCAGATCATAAGACCCGCGAGGAGTAGTGATGAGCGAGGCGTTGTCCATCCACCATGACCAGGCTGGTCATCAATTCGAGACCAATGTGGACGGTCATCGTGCTTACCTGACCTACATGGACCTGGGTAAACAGACCCTGGATATCTACCGCACCTTTGTTCCCAATGCGTTGCGGGGCCGGGGTATTGCCGCGGCGTTGACCGAGAAGGCGCTGCAGTACGCAGAAGACATGGGCTACACCGTGATTCCGTCATGCTCGTACGTGGAACGTTACATGGAGCGCCAGCAGCGGCACTCCACCAAGGCCTGAGAATCGCGAAGGGCAGCCAGCGGGCTGCCATTCACCGCACACACAAAAACGCCGGGCAATGCCCGGCGTTCTTGTATTCGCCTGTCAGGCGCGGTTGCGTTTGGGCAACACGTCCTTGAGCTTGGCGTGCATGCTGCGCAGGGTCTTCTCGGTGGCTTCCCAGTCGATGCAGGCGTCGGTGATCGATACACCGTACTGCAGGTCGTCGAGGTTCTTCGGAATGGCCTGGCAGCCCCAGTTCAGGTGGCTTTCGACCATCAGGCCGATGATCGACTGGTTGCCTTCGAGGATCTGGTTGGCGACGTTCTCCATCACCAGCGGTTGCAGGGCCGGATCCTTGTTGGAGTTGGCGTGGCTGCAGTCGACCATGATGTTCGGCTTGATCTTCGCCTTGACCAGCGCCTGCTCGCACAGGGCGACGCTGACCGAGTCATAGTTGGGCTTGCCGTTGCCGCCACGCAGTACCACGTGACCATAGGCGTTGCCCTTGGTGGTGACGATGGACACGCCACCTTCCTGGTTGATACCCAGGAAACGGTGCGGGCTGGAGACCGACTGCAGGGCGTTGATCGCCACGGTCAGGCCACCATCGGTACCGTTCTTGAAGCCCACGGCCGACGACAGGCCCGAGGCCATCTCGCGGTGGGTCTGGGATTCGGTGGTGCGGGCGCCGATGGCCGACCAGCTGATCAGGTCCTGCAGGTACTGCGGGGAAATCGGGTCGAGGGCTTCGGTGGCGGTGGGCAGGCCCATTTCCGCCAGGTCCAGCAGTAGCTGGCGACCGATGTGCAGGCCATCCTGGATCTTGAACGAGTCGTCCAGGTACGGGTCGTTGATCAGGCCTTTCCAGCCCACCGTGGTGCGCGGCTTCTCGAAGTACACGCGCATGACCAGGTACAGGGTGTCGGACACTTCGGCGGCCAGGGCCTTGAGGCGCTGGGCATACTCGTGGGCAGCCTTGATGTCATGGATCGAGCAGGGGCCGATCACCACGAACAGGCGGTGGTCCTTGCCGTCGAGGATATTGCGCACCACTTCGCGGCCCGCAGTCACGGTCTTGAGCGCGGTGGCGCTCAGGGGAATTTCCTTCTTGAGCTGATCAGGGGTGATCAAGGTCTCGTTGGAGGCAACGTTTAAGTCATCGATCGGTAAATCAGCCATCGTGTTACTCGTCAGGTCACGGGTGCCGGCCGCCAGCGATCCCCGTGCGGCGGAGCAGCAAGATTGTACGCAGCGGGAAGCCGAACCTTAGCGCGTTACACCGTGGCTCGACAATGGGCAGAGCCCGCAGGGACGGGGTTTTTGTCGTTAAACGAGGATCTGGCGGGTATGGGTGGCCTCAAGGCTGGCTTCGGAGAACTCACCGGCGTGCAGGCTGACCCATTGCTGGGCGAGGGCCTCAAGGTCGGCCGGGGTGCTGGCGCCGAGCGCCTGCTGCTGATACAGGTGCTGGATCTGGCACACCTGTTCGCTCATGCGTGCGCCGAACAACGCCTGCTCGTCAATGAACGCGATGCCGACCCGGTAGCCGTCCTGCTGCTTCTGGCACCAGGCGACATAACCGGGGTAACGTGCGCTGTCGCCCAGTGAGGGGATGATCATTTCCACGGCCATGCCGCGGCGGTAGGCGCGAGGGTGGTTGCAGGCGATACCGCCCAGGCTGATAGTGTGCAGTCGCTGGCGAAACAGACTCGGCGACGGGCGCAGGGCCAGTTCGACCGGTACATCGTCCGGGTGAGGCAGAAAGCCACGCATGTTCGACTCCGTGTCGTTTTTTTGACCTTGTTCGCCTCAGTATAGTGAAGCTGGGTAAAGCGTTTGATTTGCGTGAAAAATAATTGAATAAAAAGTGAACAATAAGAGGAGGGCGGGATGAACACGAGCAAGCCGCGTATCGGCATCATCGGCACCGGCGCCATCGGCGGCTATTACGGCCTGATGCTGGCCAGGGCCGGATTCGATGTGCACTTTCTCCTGCGCAGTGAGTTCGACACCGTCAACGCCCGGGGCCTGCGGATCGAGAGTGCGCTCCATGGCACCCTGCAGATGCCGGTGCAGGCCTATGCCAACGCCGCCGACATGCCGCCTTGTGACTGGCTGCTGGTGGGCGCCAAGTCCACCAGCAATGCCGAACTGGCGCCATTGATCGCCACGGCTGGCGCGGCGGATGCCAAGGTGGTGCTGCTGCAAAATGGCCTGGGCGCGGAAGAAAAGCTGCGCCCCTTGCTGCCTGACGGCCTGCACCTGCTGGGCGGCCTGTGCTTTATCTGCGTCAACCGCGAGGCGCCGGGGGTGATCCGCCACCAGGCCCTGGGGGCGGTGAACCTGGGTTATCACAGTGGTCCTGCAGCGCACGCGGCGGCACGCCAGGCGATTGCCGACGCCGGGGCCGACCTGTTCCGGGCAGCCGGCATCGACTCCCAGGCCATGGCCAACCTGGACCATGCGCGCTGGCAAAAACTGGTGTGGAACGTGCCCTACAACGGCTTGTCGGTGCTGCTCAAGGCCAGCACCACGCCGCTGATGGCCGACCCGGACAGCCGTGAATTGATCCAGGCACTGATGGCCGAGGTGGTGCAAGGGGCGCAGGCCTGTGGCCATGAGCTGCCCCAGGGCTATGCTGAGCATCTGTTCGCGGTCACCGAAAAAATGCCCGACTACTGGCCGAGCATGTACCACGACTTTGCCCAGCGCCGGCCGCTGGAGCTGGACGTGATCTATGCCGAGCCCCTGGCCCGGGCCCGCGAGGCCGGCTGCAGCTTGCCGCGCATCGAGGCGCTGTACCAGGCGCTGGCGTTCATCGACCGGAGTAACCTGAAAGGGGTTTGAGGTTGCGAGCGCTGCGCGCTCGGTCGCAGGCTTCGCCAGCTCCCACAGAGGGGTTTGGGGTCAGTACACATTGTGGGAGCTGGCAAAGCCAGCGATCAGGCCTGCATTTACCGCACAAGAGGAAGCGTGCATGAGCAAGAACCTGGGCGACAAGCTGGTCGTCGCCATCTCTTCCAGGGCGCTGTTCGACCTCAGCGAGAGCCATCGGATTTACCTGGCGCAAGGGGTCGAGGCCTATCGCCAGTACCAGATCGAGCACGAGGACGAAGTGCTCGAGCCTGGGGATGCCTTTGCACTGGTGCAGAAACTGCTGGGCCTCAATGCCCACCTGGGCCAGCCCCGAGTCGAGGTGGTGCTGGTTTCGCGCAACAGTGCCGACACTGGCCTGCGGGTGTTCAACTCCATCGAGCAGCACGGGCTGGGCATCTACCGTGCCGCCTTTGTCGGTGGCCGCAGTCCGTATCCGTACCTGGCGGCCTTCGGTTGCCACCTGTTCCTGTCCACCGATGCCGATGACGTTCGCAGTGCCTTGGATGCCGGCTTCGCCGCAGCGACCATTCTATCCGGCGGGGCCCGGCGCGAGGCCAGTGATGAACTGCGCATCGCCTTCGACGGTGATGCGGTGCTGTTTTCCGACGCATCCGAACGGGTCTACCAGTCGGGCGGACTCGAAGCCTTCCAGGCCAGTGAACGCCTGTCGGCTCGCGAGCCGTTGCACGGTGGTCCGTTCAAGCCGTTCCTGGCCGCGCTCAACCAGTTGCAGAAGGAGTTTCCCGACGGTGCCTGTCCGATTCGCACGGCGCTGGTCACGGCACGCTCGGCGCCAGCCCACGAACGGGTGATCCGCACCTTGCGCGAGTGGGACGTGCGCCTGGACGAGTCATTGTTCCTCGGTGGCCTGGACAAGTCGGCATTCCTCGAGGCCTTTGCCGCCGACGTGTTCTTCGATGACCAGGTCGGTCACTGTGAGCGGGCGCGCAGTGTGGTCGCAACGGGCCATGTACCCCATGGCATCAGCAACGAACCGACCCCGGGCTAGGCCGCGGGTGCCGTGCGCCGGACGGAAACGGCGCATCACCTGCACGCTGCTAAGCTGAAGCTTGCGCTGCCCAGGCGGCAGTCAAGGAGGTCGAATGATCCGCTCCATGCTCTACGCCACCGACCTCGGTGTGTATGCGCCTTTTGTCATGCAGCACGCGCTGGCCCTGGCGCGTACCTTCGGTGCGGAGCTTTATGTGATTCATGCCGTCGAACCCATGGGGCAGTTCGCCGAGTCGCTGCTGCAAAGCTATCTGGATGAGCAGACCCTGGATCAGTTACACAGCCAGGGTGTCAACACGGTGATGGCCAATATCGAACAGCGCGTTCTGGAAAACTTTCGTGACGAGTTGGGCGAGGAGGCGGACCTTGCCCTGATCAAGGCGGTGCGCGTGCGCCAGGGCGACCCGGCCCAGGTGATTCTTGAGCAGGCCCAGCGCCTGAGCGTCGACCTGCTGATCTTTGGCAGCCACAGCCAGGGGGCGGGCGTGGATATTCCCATCGGTCGTACGGCGGTGCGCCTGCTGCAACTGTCGCCGGTGCCGGTGTACATGGTGCCGCTGGCCCAACATCTTGGGCGTAGGAGAGCCTGAAAGGGCGATGTGGGGGATTTCCCGTTACACTGCCAAAATAGTTCTAGATTTATTCTTCAAACCACTAATATAGTTATAAATCGTCGCTGCTGCCGGTGACGCCCCCGCTGATTTGAGGGATACCTATGAAGCTTCAACAATTGCGCTACATCTGGGAAGTGGCGCACCACGACCTCAACGTCTCCGCGACAGCGCAGAGCCTGTATACGTCCCAGCCGGGCATCAGTAAACAGATCCGCCTGCTTGAAGACGAACTCGGCGTGGAAGTTTTCGCCCGCAGCGGCAAGCACCTGACCCGTGTCACCCCGGCGGGTGAGCGGATCATCACCACCGCTGGCGAGATCCTGCGCAAGGTCGAGAGCATCAAGCAGATCGCCCAGGAATTCTCCAACGAGAAGAAGGGCACCCTGTCGATCGCCACCACCCACACCCAGGCGCGTTACGCCCTGCCGCCGGTGATCAGCAGCTTCATCAAGCAGTACCCGGAAGTGGCCCTGCACATGCACCAGGGCTCGCCGATGCAGATCGCCGAAATGGCCGCTGACGGCACCGTGGATTTCGCCATCGCCACCGAAGCCCTGGAGCTGTTCGGTGACCTGGTGATGATGCCGTGCTACCGCTGGAACCGTTGCGTGGTGGTGCCGCAAGGCCATCCACTGACCAAGCTGCCGAAGCTGACCCTCGAAGCCCTGGCCGAATACCCGATCGTTACCTACGTGTTCGGTTTCACTGGCCGCTCCAAGCTCGACGAGGCGTTCAGTCATCGCGGGCTGACCCCGAAAGTGGTGTTCACCGCCGCCGACGCCGACGTGATCAAGACCTACGTGCGCCTGGGCCTGGGCGTGGGCATCGTGGCCAAGATGGCCGTCGACACCAAGCTCGACAACGACTTGGTGGTGCTCGATGCCAGCGAGCTGTTCGAGTCCAGCGTGACCAAGATCGGCTTCCGCCGTGGCACCTTCCTGCGGGGTTTCATGTGCGACTTCATCGAGAAGTTCGCCCCGCACCTGACCCGCGAAGTGATGGCCAAGGCCATCCAGTGCCACAACAAGCAAGAGCTTGAAGAGCTGTTCGAAGGCGTCGAGTTGCCTGTGCACTGATCCAGGCGACGGCGAAATGAAAAAACCGGCCCCAGGGCCGGTTTTTTCATTTCGCCGGAGCGTCCATCGCGCAGCTGGCAGCGGGCGAGCCCTGGGCACGCAGGCGCTGATGCCCCCACAGCGCCACCAGCAGCACCAGGGCTGCGGCGCACAGCGCGACGTCGAATCCGGCCCGGGCGCCGCCGTCATCCACCACGTGGCCGGATGCCGCTGCGCCCAGTGCGATACCGATGTTCAGCCCGGCAAGTAACCAGGTCATGCCTTCGGTCAGGCGCTGCTCGGGCACCAGGCGCTCGATCAGCGACATCGCCACGATCAGGGTGGGGGCGAAGAACAGGCCTGCCACCAGCACGGCAGCAGCCAGCGCGGGAATGCTGTCGGCCAGCAGCAGGGGCAGGGTGGTTGCGGCTGTCATCAGGCCGCCCAGCAACAACAGTCGATGCAGCGGGGTTTGCAGCTTGAGCGTGCCGAACAGCAGGCCGGCCAGGCAGGATCCCAGGGCATAGGCAGACAACACCAGGCTGGCTGCCGCAGGCTGGCCCATGTGCTCGGCAAAGGCCACGCTGACGATATCCACTGTACCGACGATGATGCCCATGGCCACCATCAGCAGGGTCAGCAAGCGCACGTTTGCCGAACGAATCACCGATCCCTGGCGGTCCATGTCGGCTTCTTGCGCCAGCACCGGCGGCTCGCTGCCGCGTTGTATCACCAGGGCGAACACACCCACCACCAGCAACAGCGCCGCTGCCAGCGGGCCAGCCTGGGGAAGCACCGCCACACACAGCCCGACCGACAGCGGAGGGCCGGCGATGAAGGTGACTTCATCGAGCACCGTCTCCAGCGAGTAGGCCGTTTGCAGGCAGGGCTGGCCCCGGTAGATCGCTGTCCAGCGTGCCCGCACCATGGCCGACAGGCTGGGCATGAAGCCGGCGAGCAGGGCGCCGATGAACAGGGTCCAGTCGGGTGCTTGCCACCAGGCACTGGCGGGCAGGAGCAGCAGGCCGATAACGCTGACCGCAGTGGCGGCGGGCAGTACGCGACGTTGCCCGTGCCGATCCACCAGGCGGGAGACCTGCGGCGACAGCAGCGCATAGGCCAGCACGAAGGTGGCCGACACGGCGCCTGCCAGCGCGTAGCTGCCACGTAGCTGCGAGAGCATGGTGATGATGCCGATGCCTGTCATGGGCAGCGCAATCCGCGCCAGCAGGCCCGCCAGGGCAAAACCCGTAGTGCCGGGTGCATTGAAAAGTTCACGATAAGGGTTGGCCATTTCGTTCTCCATGGGCGTGCGCTTGCCTTGGTCTGGCGGCGCGGCGACAATACATACAGTGCGTATGAATAAGCAGCCTATATTCATACGTGATGAATGTAAATAAACATGCAGTCCGTATGTAAGGGGGATGAATGGTTCGTCGCACCCGCGCCGAGATGGAAGAAACCCGTGCCACGCTGCTGGCGACTGCTCGAAAAGTCTTCAGCGAACGTGGCTATGCCGATACCTCGATGGATGACCTTACTGCGCAGGCGAGCCTGACCCGTGGCGCGCTCTACCACCATTTCGGCGACAAGAAAGGCTTGTTGGCGGCGGTGGTGGAGCAGATCGACGCCGAGATGGATGCGCGCCTGCAAGCCATTTCCGATGCGGCGCAAGACCCCTGGGAAGGCTTTTGCCAGCGCTGTCGCGTCTACCTGGAAATGGCCCTGGAGCCGGACATCCAGCGCATCGTGCTGCGCGATGCCAGGGCGGTGCTGGGTGGCGCTTCGCCGGACGCGCAGCGCCAGTGTGTCGAGTCGATGGGGCGTCTGATCGATGCGCTCATGCAGCAAGGCATTGTCGCCAGGGCCAATCCGCAGGCGTTGGCATCGCTGATCTACGGTAGCCTGGCCGAAGCGGTGTTCTGGATCGCGGAAGGCAATGACGGGAATGCGCGGCTGGCGCAAGGCGTTGCGGCGCTGGAGCTGTTGTTGCGCGGGATGTTGCTTAAGACGTAGTCATCCGCTGCCAGGCGTGCAAGCATGCCTGGCAGCGGTGCTCTGCGATGGCGGGTTTCAACCCTTGGTGATCAGGTTGCCAGCGTGCAGCCCGCATTCCTTCTGGGTCGACTCCTCCCACCACCAGCGCCCCTCGCGCTCGTGCTGGTTGGGCAGCACAGGGCGGGTGCAGGGTTCGCAGCCGATGCTGATGAAGCCGCGTTCGTGCAGGCTGTTGTAGGGCAGCTCGAGCATGCGGATATAGCCCCAGACTTCCTCGCTGGTCATCTGTGCCAGCGGGTTGAATTTGTACAGGGGATGCTCGGGGGTGGAGAAGGCGCCGTCGATCTCCAGGGCCGCCACCTGGCTGCGGGTGCCCGGGCTCTGGTCGCGGCGCTGGCCGGTGGCCCAGGCACTGACGGTGCTCAGCTTGCGGCGCAGCGGTTCGATCTTGCGGATGCCGCAGCATTCGCCGTGGCCGTCCTTGTAGAAGCTGAACAGGCCTTTTTCCTTGACGAAAGGGTCGAGCTTGCTGCGATCGGGGGAGAGGATCTCGATCGGCAGGTTGTAGTGCTCGCGCACCTGGTCGATGAAGCGGTAGGTCTCCGGGTGCAGGCGACCGGTGTCGAGGCTGAACACCTTGACGTTCTTGTTCAGCTTCCAGGCCATGTCCACCAGCACCACGTCTTCGGCGCCGCTGAAGGAAATCCACAGGTCATCGCCAAAGTGCTCGAAGGCGAGCTTGAGGATGTCTTGCGGGGACTTGTTGGCATAGGTCGCGGCCAGGGCGGCGACGTCGAAGGGTTGGCTCATCAGGCGGCTTCCGGTCATTGAATGGCGCTTGGCGCTCGTAATACCCCGATCTTAACAAAAATTGCCGGGGCCGACGCCGCGCATGTAGAGTGCGGCTTCCCATTTTTGGCGTTGTTCGAGGAGTGTGCTGTGGAAATTGCCTGTCTCGACCTGGAAGGCGTGCTGGTCCCGGAGATCTGGATCGCCTTCGCGGAAAAAACCGGAATCGAATCCTTGCGGGCCACCACCCGTGACATCCCCGATTACGACGTGCTGATGAAGCAGCGCCTGCGCATTCTCGATGAGCATGGGCTGAAGCTTTCCGACATCCAGGCGGTGATTGCCACGCTCAAGCCGCTGGACGGCGCCATTGAATTCGTCGACTGGTTGCGTGAGCGTTTCCAGGTCGTGATCCTGTCCGACACCTTCTACGAATTCTCCCAGCCGCTGATGCGCCAGCTGGGCTTCCCGACCTTGCTGTGCCACCGCCTGATCACCGACGAGAGCGACCGGGTGACCGGCTACCAGCTGCGCCAGAAAGACCCCAAGCGCCAGTCGGTGCTGGCGTTCAAGAGCCTGTACTACCGGGTGATCGCGGCCGGTGATTCGTACAACGACACCACCATGCTCGGCGAGGCGGATGCCGGGATCCTGTTCCATGCGCCGGACAACGTGATCCGCGAATTCCCGCAGTTCCCGGCGGTGCATGATTTCGAGGCGTTGAAGAAGGAATTCATCAAGGCGTCGAACAGGTCGCTGAGCCTGTAAGGGCGCCTATCGCCGGCTTCGCCGGCTCCCACAGGAACTGCATGCATGATCCATTGTGGGAGCCGGCGTAGCCGGCGATGCTCTTAGAGCCCTTGCAAGGTCTCGAGCAACACCTTGACCTTGGTGATCGACTCCTCGTACTCCGCCTGCCAGTCCGAGTCGGCCACCACCGCGCCACCTCCCCAGCAGCACACCTGGCCATCCTTGACCAGCAGGCTGCGGATGGCGATGGAGCTGTCCATCTCGCCGCGCACGTCCACATACAGCAGTGAGCCGCAGTACAGCGCCCGACGAGTGGGTTCCAGTTCGTCGATGATCTGCATGGCGCGGATCTTCGGGGCGCCGGTGATCGAGCCGCCGGGGAAGCTGCCGGCGATCAGGTCCAGGGCGTCCTTGCCGGCGGCCAGGCGACCGGTGACGCTGCTGACCAGGTGATGCACATTGGGGTAGCTCTCCAGGCTGAACAGCTCCGGCACCTTGACCGAGCCGATCTCGCAACTGCGCCCCAGGTCGTTGCGCAGCAGGTCGACGATCATCAGGTTTTCCGCACGGTCCTTGGCGCTGTTCAGCAGCTCGGCGCCATTGCGCGCGTCGGTCGCAGGATCGGCGCTGCGTGGGCGGGTGCCTTTGATCGGCCGGGTTTCCACCTGGCCCTGGCTGACCTGGATGAAACGCTCCGGTGAGAAGCTCAGCAAGGCACTGCCGTCGGCCAGCAGTTGAAAGCCCGAGAACGGCGTCGGGCAGGCCTGGCGCAGGGCCTGGTAGGCGTGCCAGGGATCACCCTGGCAGGGGGCGCGAAAGCGCTGGGTGAGGTTGATCTGGTAGCAGTCACCGGCATGGATGTACTGCTGCACGCGCTCGAAGGCCTGGTGGTAGTCCTCGGCGCTGATATCGCCACGCATCGGCGCTTGCAGGGAGAACGTCGCATCGCAGGCCGGGGCCGGGGCCTCGAACAGGGCGATCAGGCGCTGGCGCTCGGTCTCGATCAGGCGTGGGTGAAACAGCAGGTGCGTGCGCTGCAGCTGGTGGTCGCTGATCAGCGCCCAGGCATAGAGTCCGAGGCTGGCGTCGGCCAGGCCCAGGTCATCGACCGCACGGTGTGGCAGCTGCTCCAGGCGACGGCCGAAGTCATAGCTCAGGTAACCGATCAGGCCGCCGGCAAACGGCAGCTCGACGTCGTCCGGCAGGCTTGCCCGGCCCAGTTGCCCAAGGCTTTCACGCAGGCGCTGCAGGTAGGCTTCACCGTCTTCGCCCGCCTCGGGGGCCAGGGTCTGCAGCGGCCAGGCGCTGAGCAGGTCGAAGCGGCCGCGCTCGGCGGTCGGGCGGGCGCTGTCGAGCAGCACGGCGCCGGGTGCCTGGCGGATACGCGCGAAATAGACGGCGGGATTGGCCTGGTAGGGCAGGGGGTGGAGCGTACAGGTCGGCATGCAAGTGAACAGCTATGGATGCGGGGAGGCGATTGTAATCCGCTGTAGGAAATGCTCCTAGCCTTGACTACGACCTTGGATGCCCGGCCCGCGCCAGCCGGAGCTGGCTGACGCGGACAGGCTGTTTGCCTTCAGTTGGACGGCACGTGGCCGAACAGCTCCTGGGCGTAGCGTACGCGCTGCTCGACGCTTTCCTTGACGCCGTCCTTGGCCAGTTGCTCAAGGTGCGCCTCGATGGCATGGGTGCGCTTGGTCAGGCCACAGTCGTTGGCGATCTGGATGTTCAGGCCGGGGCGGGCGTTGAGTTCGAGGATCAACGGCCCCTTGTCCTGGTCCAGGACCATGTCGACACCGATGTAGCCCAGCCCGCACAGCTCGTAGCAGCCGGCGGCCAGCTTCATGAAGCCGTCCCAGTTGGGCAGTTGCACGCCGTCCACCGCGTTGGTGGTGTCCGGGTGCTTGCTGATGATGTTGTTCAGCCAGGTGCCGCGCAGGGTCACGCCGGTGGCCAGGTCAACACCCACGCCGATGGCGCCCTGGTGCAGGTTGGCCTTGCCGCCCGACTGGCGGGTCGGCAGGCGCAGCATGGCCATCACCGGGTAGCCCATCAGCACGATGATGCGGATGTCCGGCACGCCCTCGTAGCTGATGCTCTTGAAGATCTGGTCGGGGGTGACCCGGTATTCGATCAGCGCACGGTCGCGGTGACCGCCCAGGGAGTACAGGCCGGTGAGGATACTGGAGATCTGGTGCTCGATTTCCTCGTGGCTGATGATCTTGCCCGAGACCGTGCGATAACGGTCCTCGAAGCGATCGGCCACCACCAGGATGCCGTCACCGCCGGCGCCCTGGGCGGGCTTGACGACGAAGTCGTTGCGCCCGCCGATGATCTCGCCCAGCTTGTCGATCTCTTTCTCGGTGGAGATGATCCCGTACATTTCCGGCACGTGGATGCCGGCCTTGATGGCACGCTCCTTGGTGATGATCTTGTCATCGACGATCGGGTACAGGTGGCGCTTGTTGTACTTGAGGACGTAGTCCGCATTGCGCCGGTTGATACCCATGATGCCCCGGGCCTCCAGGGCTTTCCAGGTTTTCCAGAGTCCGATCATCAGGCGTCAGCCTTCACGAAAGCCTTGAAACGCACCAGCTCCGTCAGGCGGTAGCCGCGGTAGCGACCCATCGCCAGCATGAAGCCCACCAGGATCAGCAGTACCGCCGGGAAGGTGAAGACGAAGTACACCAGCTCCGGCACGCTCATCAGCAGGTGCGCCAGGGAGGCGGCGAACAGGGTGCCGATGGCGACTTTCATGGCATGGCCACCGCCACGCTCTTCCCAGGTGATCGACAGGCGCTCGATGGTCATGGTCAGGATCACCATCGGGAACAGCGCCACCGACAGGCCGCGCTCAAGGCCCAGTTTGTGACTGAACAGGCTGATGGCGGCGATCAGTACCACCACGAAGGTCAGCACCACCGACAGGCGCGGCAGCATCTGCAGCTTCAGGTGTTCGAGGTAGGAGCGTAGCGACAGGCCCAGCGCCGTGATCACGGTGAACAGGATGATGCCGAAGCCCAGCTGGGTCTCGCGGAAGGCCAGGGCGATCAGCACCGGGGTGAAGGTCCCCAGGGTCTGGATGCCGATCAGGTTGCGCAGCACCAGGATCACCAGCACGCCGATCGGGATCATCACCATGATCATGAAGGTCTGCTGGGTCTGCAGCGGCAGGCCGTAGAGCGAGTATTCGAGGAAGTCGGCGTCGGTGTTTTCGTCGGTCAGCTTGGCCAGGCGGATGGCGTTCATCTCGCTGTTGTTCAGGCTGAAGCTGACGTTGGCTTTCTTGCCGCCGTCGACGGTGATCAGGTTGTCGTCACCGGTCCACCACAGCAGACGGTCGGCCGGCAGGCCCTGTTCACCGGTGTCCGGGTTGAAGTACAGCCAGTCGGTGCCGTTGAAGCTGCGCAGCCACAGCTCGGGGGTTTGCGGTTGGTCGGCGACCAGGCGGATGGTGTGTACCTTCTCGATCGGCACGTGGGCGATGGACAGCAGCAGGTCGATGATCTTGGCCTTGTTCATCGACGACGGATCGCCGGCCAGCAGCAGCTTGACGTTGTCGTCGTTGAGGTTGTTGACCCGCTTGATGGTCTCGCTGACGAAGGTCTCGACGTCGGCCGAGTGCTGGCGGATAGGCGCCATCAGGGCTTCGGCGGCGATCTTCTCCGGGCCTTCTACCGCCAGGCTGTCGCGGAAGGTCGGGCCCTTGATCTTGGCTTTCTCGGTGCTGTAGCGCTTGGTCAGGACCAGGCGGTAGTACAGGGTCTGGTTGCCATTGGCGCGGCGGGCCGACCAGGTCACCTTGCGGTTGCCGTCGACGCGATTGACGCTGACCCCGTAGTTGTTGGAGATGAAGCTCTCGTTGAGGCTGACATAGTCACGGTTCAACGGCGGCACGAACATCTGCACCTTGACCGGGTCCTTGGGGTTGGCGACGAACTCGACCTTGGCGTCGATGTTCCACAGGTCATCGGTCTCGTCCTCGGTCACCGGGATGCCGAGGAAGAAGATCTGATAGGCCGTGACCAGGATGCCTAGAAGCACCAGTACGGTGATCAGGACTTTCAGATGAAGGGTAAGAGAGCGCATCGGGATTACTCTGCGGTGGGAGCGTCAGGGGCGCAGGCAGGTTTGCCGGCCGCGTATTTAAGGCTTGGGTCGACCAGTGCGTCGAAGTGCTTGAGGGCCTCGGAGCCGATCAGCAGCGGGTACTGGAACGCGCTGCGGTCGGTCAGGTTCACTTCGATGACGCGTTTGGCCGTGCCCATGCAGATGTTCATTTCAATTACCGGACGAGCGGTGTAGGCCTTGCCTTCGTCAGGATTGTAATCGCCGGCGCGTCGCTTGATCTTGCTGACACGGGCCAGGGGGCGTTCTATCGGATGCGCGTGGGCGGCGTCAATCGCCAGGTAGAAGCGCACCCAGGACTCGCCATTGCGCTTGAAACGCTTGATGTCGCGGGCGCTGAGCGAGGCGGTCTTGGCCCCGGTATCGAGCTTGGCGGCGACCTCCAGGTCGATATCGGCCAGACGGGCGTATTCGTTAAGGCCGTAGACGGTCTTTTCCGCGGCCTGGCCCAGGGCAGGCAATATACAAAGGCTGAGCAACAGTAGAAGGGGCGTAAGTCTCATAAATCCTGGCGCGGTGCTGTGCAATGTTCGGGTCAAGGCCACTGGCAGTGCTGCGCAAGCTTCCTCGTTGATCGGCCACCAGCACAATTTGATGACAGACACACTATTCGTGCCCCGTGGGAGGCGCGGCATTCTATCACGCTGATGTCGCGACGCCAGCGGCTGCACTCAGACAACACGACCCGTGGTGAAGTTCGTTCTTAGACGATTGTCGACAATATCTATGTTGTCTTTGACTTCGCTTTCGAATTTGGCTAGTTTTGGCCCTATCGATTTATGAGGTGTCGACAATATGCTGGACACAGCCCAAGCCACCAGTGCGGTAGCCGAGGATTCGGAAACCCTCTCGGAAAACGTCTTCCGACGTATCCAGGCCGCCATCGTCAAGGGCGAGATCGCCCCGGGCAGCAAGATCTCCGAGCCTGAGCTGGCGCGCACCTACGGCATCAGTCGCGGCCCGCTGCGCGAGGCGATCCACCGCCTGGAAGGCCAGCGCCTGCTGGTGCGCGTGCCTCATGTCGGGGCGCGGGTGGTGTCGCTCAGCCATGCCGAGCTGATTGAACTCTATGAGATCCGCGAATCCCTCGAAGGCATGGCCTGCCGCCTGGCTGCCGAGCGTATGAGCGTAGCCGAGATCGACGAACTGCGCCGGGTGCTCGAAACCCACGAGCGCGACGCCACCTTCCAGGCCGGCCTTGGCTACTACCAGCAGGAAGGCGATTTCGACTTCCATTACCGGATCATCCAGGGCAGCGGTAACCGCACCCTGGTGCAGATGCTGTGCGGCGAGCTGTATCAGTTGGTGCGCATGTACCGCATCCAGTTTTCCGCCACGCCCAACCGGCCACGCCAGGCGTTCGCCGAGCACCACCGGATTCTCGATGCCATCGCCGACCGTGACGGCGAGCTGGCCGAGCTCTTGATGCGCCGTCACATCGGCGCTTCCAAACGTAATGTCGAGCGTCATTACCAGGACGCTACCAGCCCACGAGGTGAGTCATGAGTCAGAAAAGCAGTCCAGGCCAGCGCTTTCGCGATGCCGTCGCCGCCGAACACCCGCTGCAAGTCGTCGGTGCGATCAACGCCAACCATGCGCTGCTGGCCAAGCGTGCCGGTTTCAAGGCCATCTACCTGTCCGGTGGCGGTGTAGCCGCCGGCTCCCTCGGCCTGCCGGACCTTGGCATTACCGGGCTGGATGACGTGCTGACCGACGTGCGCCGCATCACCGACGTCTGCGACCTGCCGCTGCTGGTGGACGTGGACACCGGTTTCGGCTCCTCGGCCTTCAACGTTGCCCGCACCGTCAAATCGATGATCAAGTTCGGCGCTGCGGCCATCCATATCGAGGACCAGGTCGGCGCCAAGCGTTGCGGCCATCGTCCGAACAAGGAAATTGTCTCCCAGCAGGAGATGGTCGACCGCATCAAGGCGGCGGTCGATGCCCGTACCGACGACAGCTTCGTGATCATGGCGCGTACCGACGCCCTGGCCGTCGAAGGCCTGGAGGCGGCCCTGGATCGCGCGGCGGCATGCATCGAGGCCGGCGCCGACATGGTCTTCCCGGAAGCCATCACCGAGCTTGCCATGTACAAGACCTTCGCCGACCGGGTGAAGGCGCCGATCCTGGCCAACATCACCGAATTCGGTGCCACCCCGCTGTACACCACCGAGGAACTGGCTTCGGTCGACGTTTCCCTGGTGCTCTACCCGCTGTCGGCGTTCCGCGCCATGAACAAGGCGGCCGAGAATGTCTACACCGCGCTGCGCCGCGACGGCACCCAGAAAAATGTCATCGACACCATGCAGACCCGCATGGAGCTGTACGACGCCATCAATTACCACGCGTTCGAGCAAAGCCTCGACGCGCTGTTCGCCCAGAAAAAGGGCTGAACCCGTAGGTGCGGGCTTGCCCCGCGATTAGCCAAAGAATCCATAACAAATTCAAGAGTGGAGAAAAGCAATGGCCGAAGCAAAAGTACTCAGTGGTGCCGGCCTGCGTGGTCAAGTGGCCGGGCAAACCGCACTGTCGACCGTAGGGCAAGCCGGTGCCGGCCTGACCTACCGTGGTTATGACGTCCGCGACCTGGCCGCTGGCGCCGAATTCGAAGAAGTGGCCTACCTGCTGCTGTACGGCGAACTGCCCAATGCCACCCAGCTGACCGCCTACAAGGCCAAGCTCAAGACCCTGCGCGACCTGCCCCAGGCCCTGAAGGAAGTGCTCGAGCGCATCCCGGCCGATGCCCACCCGATGGACGTGATGCGTACCGGTTGCTCGGTGCTCGGTACCCTGGAGCCGGAGCTGACCTTCGAGCAGCAGCGCGACAAGACCGACCGTCTGCTGGCGCTGTTCCCGGCGGTGATGTGCTACTGGTACCGCTTCACCCATCACGGCGTGCGCATCGAGTGCACCAGCGACGAAGACACCATCGGCGGCCACTTCCTGCACCTGCTGCATGGCAAGAAGCCGAGCGAGCTGCACGTCAAGGTGATGAACGTCTCGCTGATCCTCTACGCCGAGCACGAATTCAACGCCTCGACCTTCACCGCTCGGGTCTGTGCTTCGACCCTGTCGGACCTGTACTCCTGCATCACCGCTGCCATCGGCTCGCTGCGCGGCCCGCTGCACGGCGGCGCCAACGAAGCGGCGATGGAACTGATCGAACGCTTCCAGAGCCCGCAGGACGCGGTGGCCGAGCTGCTGCAGATGCTTGAGCGCAAGGACAAGATCATGGGCTTCGGCCATGCCATCTACAAAGAGTCCGATCCGCGCAACGAGGTGATCAAGGGCTGGTCCAAGAAGCTGGCCGATGAAGTGGGCGATACCGTGCTGTACCCGGTGTCCGAAGCCATCGACAAGACCATGTGGGAGCAGAAGAAGCTGTTCCCCAACGCCGACTTCTACCATGCCTCGGCGTACCACTTCATGGGCATCCCGACCAAGCTGTTCACCCCGATCTTCGTCTGCTCGCGCCTGACCGGCTGGGCGGCGCACGTGTTCGAACAGCGCGCCAACAACCGCATCATCCGTCCGAGCGCCGAGTACACCGGCGTCGAGCAGCGCAAGTTCGTGCCAATCGAGCAACGCTGAGACTGGCTTTGACGGACCAGCACTGAGCCTGTGCTGTTGTGGGAGCCGGCAACGCCGGCGATGGAATCGACGCGGTGTCAGGTGCACCGCGGTGTCTGCATCGCTGGCGTTGCCAGCTCCCACAGGGCTCCAGGCTGGCCCTTATGCCACCGACCTTACCGTGATTGAGTCCCTGTGCCATGAATACTGAATTTCGCAAGAACCTGCCGGGCACTGGCCTGGATTACTTCGACGCCCGTGCGGCGGTCGATGCGATCGAGCCGGGCGCTTATGACCGTCTGCCTTACACCTCGCGCGTCCTCGCCGAAAACCTGGTGCGCCGCTGCGACCCGGCCACCCTCAATGCATCGCTGGGCCAGCTGATCGAGCGCAAGCGCGACCTCGACTTCCCCTGGTTCCCGGCTCGCGTGGTGTGCCACGACATCCTCGGCCAGACCGCCCTGGTGGACCTCGCTGGTCTGCGTGACGCCATTGCCGACGGTGGTGGTGATCCGGCCCAGGTCAACCCGGTGGTGCCGGTGCAATTGATCGTCGACCACTCCCTGGCCGTCGAATGCGGTGGTTACGACCCGCAAGCGTTCGAAAAGAACCGCGCCATCGAAGACCGTCGCAACGAAGACCGCTTCCACTTCATCAACTGGACCAAGAAGGCGTTCAAGAACGTCGACGTGATCCAGCCCGGCAACGGCATCATGCACCAGATCAACCTGGAGAAGATGTCGCCGGTCATTCACAACGACCGTGGCGTGGCCTACCCGGACACCTGCGTCGGCACCGACAGCCACACCCCGCATGTCGATGCCCTGGGCGTGATCGCCATCGGCGTCGGCGGCCTGGAAGCCGAGAACGTCATGCTCGGCCGCGCCTCCTGGATGCGCCTGCCGGAAATCGTCGGTGTCGAGCTGTCGGGCAAGCCGCAGCCGGGCATCACCGCCACTGACGTGGTACTGGCCCTGACCGAGTTCCTGCGCAAGGAAAAGGTCGTCGGTGCTTACCTTGAGTTCTACGGCGAAGGCGCCCGTGCCCTGACCCTGGGCGACCGTGCGACCATCTCCAACATGGCCCCTGAATACGGCGCCACGGCGGCGATGTTCTCCATCGACCAGCAGACCATCGACTACCTCAAGCTCACCGGCCGCGAAGACCAGCAGGTCAAGCTGGTGGAGACCTACGCCAAGGTCGCAGGCCTGTGGTCCGACAGCCTGGCAAATGCCGAATACGAGCGAGTACTGCGCTTCGACCTGTCCAGCGTCGTGCGCAACATGGCCGGTCCGTCCAACCCCCACGCCCGTGTCGCCACCAGCGACCTGGCCGCCAAGGGCATCGCCGGGCAGTGGCAGGAAGAGCCGGGCCTGATGCCTGACGGCGCGGTGATCATCGCCGCCATCACCAGTTGCACCAACACCAGCAACCCGCGCAACGTGATCGCTGCGGGCCTGCTGGCGCGCAATGCCAACAAACTGGGCCTGACCCGCAAGCCGTGGGTCAAATCGTCCCTGGCCCCGGGTTCCAAGACCGTCGAGCTGTACCTCAAGGATGCGGGCCTGAACGAAGAGCTGGAGCAACTGGGCTTCGGTATCGTCGCCTTCGCCTGCACCACCTGCAACGGCATGTCCGGTGCCCTGGATCCGAAGATCCAGGAAGAAATCATCGAGCGCGACCTGTACGCCACCGCCGTGCTGTCGGGCAACCGTAACTTCGACGGTCGTATCCACCCTTATGCCAAGCAGGCCTTCCTGGCTTCGCCGCCGCTGGTGGTGGCCTACGCCATTGCCGGCACCATCCGCTTCGACATCGAGAAGGATGTGCTGGGCGTGGTCGACGGCAAGGAAATCCGCCTCAAGGACATCTGGCCGAGCGACGAAGAGATCGATGCCGTGGTCAAGGCAGCGGTCAAGCCCGAGCAGTTCCGCAAGGTCTACATCCCGATGTTCGCCATCCAGGAAGACACCGGGCCCAAGGTCGAGCCGCTGTACGACTGGCGCCCGATGAGCACCTATATCCGCCGTCCACCGTACTGGGAAGGCGCCTTGGCGGGTGAGCGCACGCTCAAGGGCATGCGTCCGCTGGCCGTGCTGCCGGACAACATCACCACCGACCACCTGTCGCCATCGAACGCCATCATGCTCGACAGCGCCGCCGGTGAATACCTGGCGAAAATGGGCCTGCCGGAGGAGGACTTCAACTCCTACGCGACCCACCGCGGCGACCACCTGACCGCTCAGCGCGCCACCTTCGCCAACCCGAAACTGTTCAACGAAATGGTCCAGGAAAACGGCAAGGTCAAGCAGGGCTCCCTGGCGCGGATCGAGCCTGAAGGCAAGGTCACCCGCATGTGGGAAGCGATCGAGACCTACATGGATCGCAAGCAGCCGCTGATCATCGTTGCCGGTGCCGACTACGGCCAGGGCTCGTCCCGTGACTGGGCGGCCAAGGGCGTACGCCTGGCGGGTGTCGAGGCCATCGTCGCCGAAGGTTTCGAGCGTATCCACCGCACCAACCTGGTGGGCATGGGCGTGCTGCCGCTGGAGTTCAAGCCGGGCGTCAACCGCAAGACCCTGGAGATCGACGGTACCGAGACTTTCGACGTGATTGGCGAGCGCACCCCGCGTGCGACCCTGACCCTGGTGATCACCCGTCACGACGGCTCCCGTGTCGAAGTGCCGGTGACCTGCCGCCTGGACACCGCCGAAGAAGTCTCGATCTACGAAGCCGGTGGCGTGCTGCAGCGCTTCGCCCAGGACTTCCTCGAGTCGGCAGCCGTTTGATCCACTGAGGCACAGGCAACACCCCCCCTGTGGGAGCCGGCATGGCCGGCGATGGTATCAACGCGGTGTCAGGTGACTCGCGGTGTCTGCATCGCCGGCCATGCCGGCTCCCACAATTGTTTGCAGATTGCGCAGCGATTACAGGACAAGCTCAACATGGCTCATGTACCTCAAGTTAGAATCCCCGCCACCTACATCCGTGGCGGCACCAGCAAGGGCGTGTTCTTCCGTCAGGACGACTTGCCCGAGCGCGCCCAGGTCCCAGGACCTGCCCGTGATGCGCTGCTGCTGCGGGTGATCGGCAGCCCCGATCCCTACGGCAAGCAGATCGACGGCATGGGCGGCGCCACCTCCAGCACCAGCAAGACCGTGATCCTGTCGCGCAGCATCAAGGCCGACCACGATGTCGACTACCTGTTCGGCCAGGTGTCGATCGACAAGGCCTTCGTCGACTGGAGCGGCAACTGCGGCAACCTCTCGGCGGCGGTCGGCTCCTTCGCCATCAGCGCCGGCCTGGTCGACGCCGGCCGTGTGCCGGAAAACGGCATCGCCACCGTGCGTATCTGGCAGGCCAACATTGGCAAGACCATCATCGCCCACGTGCCGATCAGTAACGGTCAAGTCCAGGAAACCGGTGACTTCGAGCTGGACGGCGTGACGTTCCCGGCGGCCGAAGTGCAGCTCGAATTCATGGACCCGGCCGCCGACGAAGACGGCGAGGGCGGTTCGATGTTCCCTACCGGCAACCTGGTCGACGACCTGGTGGTGCCGGGTGTCGGCACTCTCAAGGCGACGATGATCAACGCCGGTATCCCGACCATCTTCATCAATGCCGCCGACATCGGTTACACCGGCACCGAACTGCAGGACGCGATCAACGGCGATGTCGAGGCCCTGGCCCGTTTCGAGACCATCCGTGCCCACGGCGCGGTGCGCATGGGCCTGATCGCCCACGTCGATGAAGCCGCCAAGCGCCAGCACACGCCGAAAGTCGCCTTTGTCGCGCCGCCGACCACCTACCAGTCGTCCAGCGGTAAAACCGTGGGCGCCGCAGACGTTGATCTATTGGTACGCGCGCTGTCCATGGGCAAGCTGCACCACGCCATGATGGGCACCGCCGCGGTGGCCATCGGTACTGCTGCCGCGGTGCCGGGCACCCTGGTCAACCTGGCCGCCGGTGGCGGCGAGCGCAGCGCCGTACGTTTCGGTCACCCCTCCGGCACCCTGCGCGTTGGCGCCGAGGCCCGCCAGGTGGACGGTGAGTGGAGCGTGACCAAAGCCATCATGAGCCGCAGTGCGCGCATACTGATGGAGGGTTGGGTGCGGGTGCCCGGTGATGCCTTCTAACCGGTAGCGGTGCTCGGCTCCCTGTTTACCTACGTCGACAGAGAGAAGTGACATGAGTGCCAACGTTGATCTGAACAACCGCCCCGATTACGACCGGGTGCTGCAGGACATCGCTGACTACGTCCTGGGCTACACGGTCGAATCGGGCGAGGCGCTGGACACGGCGCGCAATTGCCTGATGGACACCCTGGGCTGCGGCCTGCTGGCGTTGCGCTTCCCCGAATGCACCAAGCACCTGGGGCCGCTGGTGGAGGGGACGGTGGTGCCGTTCGGCGCCCGGGTGCCTGGCACCAGCTACCGCCTGGACCCGGTCAAGGCGGCCTGGGACATCGGTTGCATCGTCCGTTGGCTCGATTACAACGACACCTGGCTCGCCGCCGAGTGGGGGCACCCCTCGGACAACCTCGGCGGCATCCTGGCGGTGGCCGACCACCTGTCGCAAAAGCGCGTGGCCAATGGCGAAGCGCCCTTGAGCATGCGCGCGGTGCTCGACGCCATGGTCATGGCCCACGAGATCCAGGGCGTGATTGCCTTGGAAAACTCGTTCAACCGCGTTGGCCTGGACCATGTGCTGCTGGTCAAGGTGGCGTCCACGGCCGTGTGTGCACGGTTGATGGGCGCCAACCGCGAGCAGCTGCTGTCGGCGCTGTCCCATGCCTTTGTCGATGGTCAGGCGCTGCGCACCTACCGTCATGCGCCCAATGCCGGCTCGCGCAAGTCCTGGGCGGCGGGGGATGCCTCCAGTCGCGGCGTGCGTCTGGCGGATATCGCCTTGCGCGGCGAGATGGGTGTGCCCGGGGTGCTGAGTGCGCCGCAGTGGGGCTTCTACGACGTGCTGTTCAGCCATACCAACAAGGACCTGGCGCTCAAGCCCGAACGCCAGCGCGCCTTCAGCCTGCCCCAGCCGTTCGCCAGCTACGTGATGGAGAACGTACTGTTCAAGATCAGTTTTCCTGCCGAGTTCCATGCCCAGACAGCCTGCGAAGCGGCGGTGGCGTTGCACCCGCAGGTGCGTGATCGTCTGGACGAGATCGACCGGATCGTCATCACCACCCATGAATCGGCGATCCGCATCATCTCCAAGGTTGGCAAGCTGGCCAATGCCGCGGACCGCGATCATTGCATCCAGTACATGACGGCCGTGCCGCTGATCTTTGGCAACCTGGTGGCCGAGCACTATGAAGACGCGTTCCATGCCGCCCACCCGGTCATCGACCGGTTGCGCGAGAAGATGGAGATCGTCGAAGACCTGCGCTTTACCCGTGAGTACCTGGAGGCCGACAAGCGTTCCATTGCCAATGGTGTGCAGGTGTTCTTCAGTGATGGTTCGAGCACCGGCCAGGTGGTGGTGGAGTACCCGATCGGACATCGCCGGCGGCGGGCCGAAGGGATTCCATTGCTGGAGGAGAAGTTCAAGGCCAACCTGGCGACGCGCTTTGCCGGGCAGCGGGTCAATGAGATCTTTGCCTTGTGCAAGGATCAACAGGCGCTCGAAGCGACGGCGGTGCACCGGTTCATGGACTTGTTTGTGATCTGAGCGCTACCGGTTTCTGCCGCTGCCGCCAGGCTGCGATCGACTCCCTGTAGGAGCGGGCTTGCCCCGCGATGCGTCGCAGCGTTCAATCGCGGAGCAAGTCGAGTCATCGTACCGCCGCTTCCACCGATCGCAGCCTGGCGGCAGCGGCTACGGAGAGCACTGGTCCCAAGGCTTAGTGTGAGTGACTTCTGCCTTGTTCGTATTGTAGGTAGTTTCTCTCATGTGTTGAGGTGGCTTCATTCAAACGCATCGGAAGCGCTTGGCTTTTATTATGGCTCTTGTCACGTAATCTCAACTTCCCGAAGAGGAGTTTAAGAGGAAAGTGGCATGGCCAACACAGTTACGCTCCCTCCAATTAATGTTAATGCTGCAGCCCCTGGTTATGCACCTGTGAATAAGCCGGGGGGCCAGTTTCCGGCTCCGAATCCAGGTGTTGTAGTGAAGGCTCAGCATGAGCAGCGACTGCAAAAGTATGCGGAGGGCTATTGGCGGGAAATGCTTATAAAGCTGATGCGAGAACAGTCGATTTATATGGAAGGTGGGGAGATAAAGCTCCTTATTCCTGCAATTGGCATGGACCTTCTGGTGGTGTCGCATGCAGATCAATACATGTGCTTCAATCCTGGGGTTTCCCTGCAGCAGGCATTGTTTCTTACGCTGCGGAATTTGCAGCCGTACGCTAAGGTCAGTGATGTCTCTGAATTATCAGGTGGACCGCTCACCCCTGTGGCGGCGCTCTCGCACTTTCTTTTTGGGAAAGGGGCTGCAGTGGCGACAGACATCAATCGAATCTCGATAGATCCTGCCACGAAGACTATTCCAGTTCTGGAACAAGCTTTTTCTTCCGCATCAATTGGCTCCTCTCCAATCAGTATTGAAAAATTTTCCTACGATACCGCGCAGGACTCATGGTTGACGGGGGCCTGGCTGGGAAACATTTCAATGCGTCTTGAAGGGGTGCTGCATAAGCGACAAGAGAATAGCTTCTCTTTTTCTGGCGTGGTACGCGCTTACGATGATACATATGATGCCAATCGGAGTACCCACAGGGGACTGATTGATGAACAAGCTACTAGTGTTTTGGCCGCCATTCAAAGGTATTTGGGGGCAGTGCCTTATTCAATTTCTATAAGGGGTGAGATGTCGGTGGTAATTGAGCGGTAGGGAGGGTGCTAATTTATGCTCTAGGAGCGTTTTGTGAAGAAAAATGATCTGTTGAGCTATGCCGCATGCGCTGTGTTGTTTGTGCTCTCCTCGGTGGTGCTGTGGTGTACGATTCGCTGGTATGCGGCGCAGGGAGAGGACTATTCTTGGAGCACAGATTCCGTTCTTGCATTGTTTTTGCCAGCAATTGCTCTTGTGCCCTATTTGTTAGCGTTCCCTTTGTTATGGTTTGTTCATCGAAATAGTTGGGCCAGGTGGGTAATGCTCAGCTTATGCTTGCCTGTTGCAGTAGGGGCTGTTTGCGGTTCTGTCTTCTGGTTGCTTGTCGCGTTGGTGGGAAGACCGCTTTTCATAGGCGCATCCCTGGTCTATTCAGCAACAGTGTTTGTTGCCGTCCGGCAGGGGATTTTCATATTGGGTCGCTTTGGGGAGAGTGATTAGTTTTCCAGGTGATTGTAGGCATAAAAAAACCCCGCCGATTGGCGGGGTCTTTTTTACCCTGAGTTCAGCTTACGCTTGAACGACCGGGATAGTGGCGCTCGCCGCCGCTTCGCGGAACTCGGCGATCTGGTCGAAGCTCAGGTAGCGGTAAACGTCGGCAGCCATGCTGTCGATGTTCTTGGCGTATTCCATGTACTCTTCGACGGTCGGCAGTTTGCCCAGGATCGAGGCAACGGCCGCCAGCTCCGCCGAGGCCAGGTAGACGTTGGTGGCGTCGCCCAGGCGGTTCGGGAAGTTACGGGTGGAGGTGGAGACCACGGTCGAACCGGTCTGCACACGTGCCTGGTTACCCATGCACAGCGAGCAGCCTGGCATTTCCATGCGCGCACCGGCCTTGCCGTAGATGCCGTAGTAGCCTTCTTCGGTCAGCTGGTGGGCGTCCATCTTGGTGGGCGGTGCCAGCCACAGACGGGTCGGGATACCGCCCTTGACCTTGTCCAGCAGCTTGCCGGCAGCACGGAAGTGACCGATGTTGGTCATGCACGAGCCGATGAACACTTCGTCGATCTTCTCGCCCTGTACGGTCGACAGCAGGCGCGCGTCGTCCGGGTCGTTCGGCGCGCAGAGCACAGGCTCCTTGACGTCGGCCAGGTCGATTTCGATGATCTCGGCGTATTCGGCATCGGCGTCGGCCGACAGCAGTTTCGGGTTGGCCAGCCAGGCTTCCATGGCCTGGGCACGGCGCTCCAGGGTACGGGCATCGCCGTAGCCTTCGCTGATCATCCAGCGCAGCAGGGTGATGTTCGACTGCAGGTACTCGGCAATCGCCTTCTCAGGCAGCTTGATCGAGCAACCGGCGGCGGAACGTTCGGCCGAGGCGTCGGACAGTTCGAATGCTTGCTCGACGGTCAGGTCGTCCAGGCCTTCGATTTCCAGGATGCGGCCGGAGAAGGCGTTGATCTTGCCTTTCTTCTCGACGGTCAGCAGACCCTTCTGGATGGCGTAGTAAGGGATGGCATGGACCAGGTCACGCAGGGTGATGCCTGGCTGCAGTTTGCCCTTGAAGCGCACCAGTACCGACTCCGGCATGTCCAGCGGCATGACGCCGGTGGCTGCGGCGAAGGCGACCAGGCCGGAACCGGCCGGGAAGGAGATGCCGATCGGGAAACGGGTGTGCGAGTCACCACCGGTACCGACGGTGTCCGGCAGCAGCATGCGGTTCAGCCAGCTGTGGATGATGCCGTCGCCTGGACGCAGGGATACGCCGCCACGGGTGCGGATGAAATCCGGCAGGGTGTGGTGGGTGTTGACGTCGATCGGCTTCGGATAAGCGGCGGTGTGGCAGAACGACTGCATGACCAGGTCGGCGGAGAAGCCCAGGCAGGCCAGGTCTTTGAGCTCGTCACGGGTCATCGGGCCAGTGGTGTCCTGGGAACCGACGGTGGTCATCTTCGGCTCGCAGTAGGTGCCTGGACGCACGCCTTTGCCTTCCGGCAGGCCGCAGGCCTTGCCGACCATCTTCTGGGCCAGGGTGTAGCCTTTGCCGGTGTCGGCAGGGGCTTCAGGCAGCTTGAACAGGTCGGTTGGGCCCAGGCCCAGCTCGGCACGGGCTTT
>NZ_JBIVXC010000009.1:0-69956 GCF_044769005.1 Pseudomonas sp. NPDC090755
CCATGGATGGCCTGCAAGCACCGCAGGGCCATGGATGGCCCTTCGGTGCGCCCCGGCGGGAGCAATGCCGGAGGGAAGGGACCCGTAGCGAAGCGAAGGGCCGGATGCAGGGACGCACGGTTTGCGCCACTTTGCCATGACAAAGTGGCCCGCCGTAAGGGCGCAAAGGTGAGTTCGCGTCACCATCGCGAATGGATCAGCTCGCAACATGCCAGACCAAAACGCTGGCACTGAAGTCGATGGGCATATCCATTCCCTGCGGCGGCTCCAACGGCTGGTTTCGCCCTTTACGGCGACCCACTTTTGAAGGCAAAAGTGGGCAAAACCCGTGTCCCTGCATCCGGCCCTTCGCTACACCCTTGCTCCCGCGGGGGCGCGCCGAAGGGCCGTCCCTGGCCCTGCGGCGCTCCCCACTACGCAAGGGTTCCACTCGGCCTCCTGAAGGGACGATCGGTGGCGCCTGGAATATCGCGCGCTCAGAAGCAAGAGCAAAAACAGAGCAATGCCGAATGCAGGGACGCACGGTTTGGCTACTTTGCCAAGACAAAGCAGCCGCCGTAAGGGCGCAAAGGTGATCCGGCGCCACCTTGGCAAATGGAGATGCACTCATCCCTCAAGGCCAACGCCACGGCCAACCACAGCCTGACGCCGCATGCGCTGGGCCAGTTTCGCAATGAGCTTCAGCGCAATGGCCGCAAACATCGTCGAGAACGCCAGCACATACCAGCCCCCCATGGGAATACGCTTGAAAAACGACAGACAGAACACCAGCGCAATGACCCACACACCCATGCTGTGCAGACGCTTCCAGGCCGTACCCCCGAGCCAGCGCATCGGTGCCTTGAACGACGTCAGGGTCAGCAACAGGATGAACACATAACCGAAGGTGCCGGGCAGGCTCGAAGTCACGGTTCGCCCGGCCCAGAACAGCGCCGGAAAGTGCTGGGCATACTGATAGATCAGCACCCCGTGCACCGCATGGGAAAAGGCAAACGCCAGGCCCAGGTAGCGCCGCTCGCGCAGCAGCCTGCGGGTGCTCTCGCCCGGCAACAGGATCGCCAGCGATGAGGCCAGGAAGGTCAGCAGAAACAGCGCATACGAACTGCGTGCAGTAGCACGAATGGCGCTGCGCAGGCCGTCTGAGCCCAGCGGGTGGGCGGCCAGGGTCAGCGCGGTCATGGCCAGGGTGAGCAGGGCGAGGAGGCCGAACAGCTTCCAGCCTGAAGGCAAGGCGGTGAGTTTCATGGGGGGCTCCGGGTGCAGAAGGCGACGACGGAGTGCCGTCGCCTGGTCTGCCCGGGAGTCTTGCAGGGGCGTTTATCTGCAGTGTGTCGGCCATTGGCGCTTATGTATCGGCATGTACAACCGACCTCACGCAGCGGCCGGACGCAACTCGATCTGCGCGCACAGGCCGCCACCCTCGCGGTTGCTCAAGGTCAGGGTGCCGCCAATGGCCTGGGTCAGTTGCTGGGCGATGGCCAGTCCCAGGCCCGTGCCACCGGTGTTGCGGTTGCGCGAACTTTCGAGCCGGTAGAAGGGCTTGAGCACCTCATCCAGCTCGTCGGCGGGAATACCGGGGCCGTTGTCCAGCACACGGATCACGGTGCTGTGGTTGGCGCCATGCTGGACCTCCAGCTGCGCGGCGCCGGCGAACTTCAGGGCGTTGTCGATCAGGTTCACCAGCACCCGGCGCAAGGCGTGGGGGCGGGTGTCGATCACCGCGCCATTGGTGGCCCCCAGCGCAACCTGCTGGCCACTGTCCTGGTAGTCGAGCACCAGGCTGTCGAGAAAGGCGTCCAGTTGCACCCGGCAACTAGCCTCGGTGCTGCCGTCGATGCTGCGGGCATAGGCCACGCCTTCGCGCACCAGGTGTTCCATGGCCTCCAGGTCGTTCCAGAGTTTGTCTTTTTCCGTGGAGGCGTCCATCACCTCGACCCGCAGCTTCATCCGCGTGATCGGGGTCTGCAGGTCGTGGGAGATGGCCGCCAGCAGCTGCATGCGCTCCTTGAGGTAGGCGCTGATGCGCGATTGCAGCGAGTTGAACGCCACCGCCGCGTAACGCACCTCCCGCGGCCCGCTTTCATCCAGCTTCGGGCCCGGGGCGTTGGGATCGAGGCTGTCCACCGCGTGGGCCAGGCGGGTCAAGGGGCCGATGGCCGTCTTCACCGCGAGCCAGGTACACAGCAGCAACAACGCCAACTGGATCAACAAGACCACCGGCAGCCAGGTCGACAGCGGCACCGACGCAGGTGTGACATCCACGGTCAGTGGGTTGCCATCGGCCAGGCGCAGGTGCACCTGAAAGTGCGGGCGCGGCCCTGGAATGCTCTGGTAGTCCAGCGCGTACTGGCTGCCGATGGCCTTGTCGATGGACTGCGCGGCCATCGGCGCATCGGCCAGGTTCAGGGGCCGGCCCGGTTTGCCGGTGTCCAGGCGGTACCGGTAGTTGCGCCGCTCCAGCCGTGGCAGCCAGGTCGCGCGCTCGGCGGCCGGCAAGCGGTCGAGGATGGCCACCGAGGTGGACACGTCCTGCTCCAGGTTGCCCAGCATCATCGAGCGGGAACTGACATAGCGCTCGTAGAACTGGAAGCTGAACGACAATCCGTAGGCCAGCACCAGGCCGGTGAAGAAGATCAGCGCCAGGCGCGAGGCCAGGGTGTGCGGCCAGCGCAATTGCAGCTTCATGAGGGCGACTCGACCAGTTGCACCGGCAGCGAGAACACATAGCCTTCGCTGCGCACCGTCTTGATATAGGCCGGCTCGCGGGCGTCATCCAGCAGGCGTTGGCGCAGGCGACTGACCAGCAGGTCGATGGAACGGTCGAAGATGTCCGCCTCGCGGCCCTGGGTCAGGTTGAGCAGTTGTTCGCGGCTGAGCACCCGCTGTGGGTGGTCGAGAAATACCCGCAGCAAGCGGTACTCGGCGCCGCTCAGGGCCACCAGGGTGCCCTCGGCATCGAGCAGGTGCCGCGCGGTGGTGTCCAGGCGCCATTGGCCAAAGGCGATCAGCCGGCTGCTTTCGCTGATGGTCAGGTTCGGCGGCAGCATGCGCGTGCGGCGCAGCACGGCGTTGATCCGTGCCAGCAGCTCGCGGGCCGAGAAGGGCTTGGTCAGGTAGTCGTCGGCGCCCATCTCCAGGCCGATGATGCGGTCGGTTTCATCGTTGCGGGCGGTCAGCATCAGCACCGGCGTGGCCTTGTGCTTGCCGGCGCGCAGCTCGCGGCACAGCAGCAGGCCGTCGTCGCCGGGCATCATGATGTCGAGCACGATCAGGTCGACCACATTGGATTCGAGAAAGGCACGCATCTGCCGGCCATCGGCGACGATGGTGGTGCGCAGCCCGTTCTTTTTCAGGTAGTTGCCTACCAGCTCTCTGATTTCGCGATCGTCGTCGACGATCAGCACATGATCGACATGATCCATGCCTGGCTCCTGTTCAGCGCTTTGGCGCCAGTGTACAGAGCGCCGGTGGCGCTTGCCTGCCGGGGTTTGTATTGCAGTGTATCTGCTGCGCCGAGAGATACCTGCTGAAGCAATGCGCAGGTTTACGGACACATCGTCGATACCTGGAGCGCCTCAAATAGGTCTCAACGGGAAGGGCTGTTCCTCCCCGGCAAAAGGGTGAAGCCTCACCCGGGAGACGCGAGATGAACTTCAAGACCCTGGCCCGCATCGGCCTGTTCGCCACCCTTGGCCTGGGCGCCTTCAGTGCCTTCGCCGACACCGCACAATCGGTACCCAGCTACCATTACGGCCAGCATCTGGATGTGAAGAAGGTGGTGGCTATCCATGACGACAACGCCAACCAGTGCGGGATCGTCACCGCGCAAATGGACTACCTGGACTCCCACGGCCAGCCCCATAGCGTGAAATACCAGAACTACGCCACCGGTGCCTGCCACGAAGGCGGCTAAGCGGCCTCAAGGAGAGAGAACGTCATGGCTTTGTTCACATCTTTGGGCGGCGCCCTGCGCCGCCTGAGCCCGGCGCGGCGCAGGGTCGGTATCGCCGCCGCGCTGGCCCTTGCAGTGGTCGTGCTGGGCCTGGGCGGCCGGCTGTTCGCAGGCGCCTCGCAAATGGACAGCCTGGGGCCGATGCCCGAGCTCAGCGGCGCCGTGCAATGGCTCAACTCGCCGCCGCTGGACCGCGAGGCGCTCAAGGGTAAGGTAGTCCTGGTGGACTTCTGGACCTACGACTGCATCAACTGCCGGCGCAGCCTTCCGTACGTCAACCAGTGGGCCAAGCGCTATGCCGACAAGGGCCTGGTGGTGATCGGCGTGCACACCCCGGAGTACGACTATGAAAACGATATCGGCAACGTCCGCGAGCAGGTGAAAAAGCTCGGCATCGAGTACCCGGTGGCCATCGACAACCGCTACACGATCTGGAACGCCTTCTCCAACCAGTTCTGGCCGGCGCACTACTTCGTCGATGCCCGCGGCCAGGTGCGCTACGTGCACTTTGGCGAAGGGGCGTATGACACCCAGGAGCAGGTGATCCAGCAATTGCTGGCGGAATTGCCAGGGCAGGCGGGCGCTGCTGCTCAGTCCCTTGAGAAGTAGCCTGTGGGCAGGGGCTGGTCTGCCGTCGCAGGGGCCCGCAGGGCTGCGGACAGCCGCACCATGGCCGTTTCGATCTCCCGTTCGCTCAGCGAGGCGTAGCCCAGCAGCCAGCCTTGGCGCTTGTGCTCGCCCTGGTACAGACGGCTGAGACCCGGCAGCAGCACGCCGGCCCTGGCGGCCAGGTCGATGGTGTGCGATTCGGACCAGCCCGGTTCCAGCAGGCAGGGTATCTGCAGGCCGCCCGGCGGGCGCAAGGCGGTGACGATGCCGGGCAAGTGCCTGGCGATGGCGTCGAGCAGGTAGCGGCGGCGTTGGGCATAGAGTTTGCGCATGGCCCGGACATGGGCGTTGTAGTGGCCGTCCTCCATGAAGCGTGCCAGGGTCAGCTGGAGTACCTGCGGCGTGTGTCCGTCGATGATGCTGCGTGCGTGGCTGAAGGGTTTGACCAGTTCCGGCGGCAGCACCATGTAGCCCATGCGCAGTCCTGGAAACGTATTTTCAGGGTTTCAAGCTCGAACGCGATTGCCATGTGGTCTGCCGTTTGTGGGTGAACTGGCCGGATCAGGCAGGCCAGTTTATTCGTGGACTTGCGTTTGCGTCACGCGCTCCACGGGATGGCGCGTTAGACTGAGCAATCCCATATCTGCAACGAGGTCACCTGTGAAATACGCCATTGCCCTGCTGCTGAGCCTTGCGCCGTTGCTGACCAGTGCTGCCCAGGTCGGCGAGCACCTCAAGCCCTGGACCTTGCTCGACCAGTATGACCAGGCCTACAGCCTCAACGAGCAGACCCGTATCTTGCTGGTGGCGCGCAACATGGACGGCGCCAAGCTGGTCAAGGCGGCCCTGGCCGAGCGCCCCAAGGGGTATCTGGAAGCTCGGGGGGCAGTGTTCGTCGCCGACATCCAGCGCATGCCGGCGCTGATTTCAAAGATGTTTGCCATTCCAGCCATGCGTGACTACAGCTACCGCGTGTTGCTCGATCGCGAGGGCAGTGTGGCCAGCCGTTATGCCGGTGCCGAGGACAAGGTGCTGTGGCTGCAACTGGACAAGGGGCAGGTGGTGGCAGAGCACGAATACGCCACGGCCCAAGCGCTGCGCCAGGCGCTCGAACACGCGGTAGGAGAGGGCTCGCCCCGCGATTGACC
This sequence comes from Pseudomonas sp. NPDC090755, assembly GCF_044769005.1. Classification (NCBI taxonomy): domain Bacteria; kingdom Pseudomonadati; phylum Pseudomonadota; class Gammaproteobacteria; order Pseudomonadales; family Pseudomonadaceae; genus Pseudomonas; species Pseudomonas sp. NPDC090755. The sequence goes on from NZ_JBIVXC010000009.1 coordinate 5,710, forward strand.
CCCACCACCGCATCGCGGGACAAGCCCGCTCCTACAGCCCCGTAGGGCCTTGATTTGACCGCTGTCAGCGTCGGTATAGACTCCATGCACATCGTTGCTCAATGTGCAGTTTGAAAGGAGTTCGAACATGAAGTTGGGATTACCGGTGTTCCTGGCTGCGGCCGCGCTTTGCGTGCCAGCGGCACAGGGCTTTCAACTGCAACCGCAGATCAAGCATGGCAACGAGTTGATCGTCGCGGCGGACAACAGCGGTTGGTACCGGCGCATGAACGATATCGGCGCATGGGCCGTGGACAAGTATTCGCACCCGGTGCATGAAGCCATCACCGCGCTGATGTACCAATGCAAGGGGGGTGTCTGCCCAGAGAACCTGGTGCCCGTTACCGCCCCGCCTGCCGTGCTGGCCGGGGTACGCTGGAACGACAACCCGCCATTCATTCTCAAGCGCACCTCGCTGGCAGGCTGCGCCAACCGCTACATCCAGTTACCCATCGAACCGGTGTGCTGGGCCGATATCTTCAAGGCCGGGCAGCGTGATGCCAGTAAATCGAAGAACCCGGTGTTCTATCAGTACGATCCGGGGCAGGCAGAGCAATATGCCTTGCTGTTGCGTTCGCACTTCGGTGACCTGCAGTTCCTGCATGCGATGGCCTCCCGGCCTGATGAGCGTGCCGGGCACACCCGCGACAAGATCATGATGTGGGTCGAGTTCACCTGGCGCATCACCACCGGCGAGTTCGACCGCGGTACCGACATGGTCCAGGCGAGCCAGCGGATGAGCCTGGGTTCGCCGACCTTGCTGGATTACTTCGGCCGTGGAGAAACGGTGCAGTTGTTGTTTTTCAAGGGGGAGCCGGCGTTCGCCCGGGAGTTCAAGGACTTCGCCTTTGGCTCATTGCTGCACCTGGTTCAGGACAGTTACTCGACGGCCCACCTGTCTCGCACCTCGGCCAGTGGCAAGTTGTGCGAAGGTACGTCGTACGAAGCACCGGGCAGCATCGAGCAGTTCTACAACTATGTGGGCCAGAATGCCAATGCCCACTCCGAGCGCGACACCCACAACGCCTTTGTCAGCCACTGGCGGCAGGAGCCTCCGCCCAATCTGGTGGACGTTGGCGCCGTGTTGATCGAAATGAAGCAGCGCAACGACACTTGGGAAACGGCAAGGCCGTACTTCGAGTGCCTGTTCCGGACCGTCGATCCACTGGCCAGGCCAGGGCATGGCGGAATCTAGTCAGGAGGCCGTTGTCAGCACGGGTACCTGCAGGGTCGACTTCACTCGCTCCAGCACCACGATGGTCCTGAACCACTTCACATTGGGGTTATCGTGGAACAGCCGGTGGGTCAGGGCCTGGTACTGGCTCATGCTCGCCACCGTCAGCACCAGCATGAAGTCGGCATCGCCGGTGACGTAGTAGCACTGCTGGATCTCGGGCCCGGAGAAGGTCTGCTTCATCAGCTCAAGGTCCGCCGACTGGGTACGGTCGGCGTGCACCTCGACCATCAGGGTAATCACCTGACCGACCTTTTCCGGGTCGATCACCGCCGTGCTGGCCTGGATGAAACCGGTTTTCTTCAGCCGCTGGATACGCCGTTGCACCGATGCCGTGGACAGGTGCACCTGCTCGGCCAGGGTGCGTAGCGGTACGCTGTTGTCCTGCTGCAGGGCATCGAGCAGGGCGAGGTCGAAGTCGTCGAGTGCAGGTTTGGCGTGCAAGATTTTCTCATCCAGGCAGGGAAAAACGAGGGCACTTATCAGCGGCGATGCAATAAATTACCACGCATCGCTCCCTCACAAGAAGAACGCCGACATGGACTCTCATACCTCATCCAACGCTACCCTTGGCGTGCTGCTCAACGTCCTGGCGTCGGTGCTGTTCGCCGTGATGTACGCCTACACCAGCCTGCTCGCGCCCCTGGATGGCGAGGAAATCTACGGCTGGCGGATTCTCCTGACCGTGCCCTGCCTGACCCTGATGGTGATCGCCAGCGGGCACTGGCACGAAGTGCGCCGGCTGTTTGCACGGTTGCTGCGCGAGCGCCTGTTCTGGGCCGTGCGCCTGCTGTCGGCGGCCCTGCTCGGGGTCCAGCTGTGGCTGTTCATGTGGGCGCCGGTCAATGGCTACGGCCTGGATGTATCGCTGGGCTACTTCATCATGCCGCTGACCATGGTGGTGCTTGGCCGCCTGGCCTTCAACGACAGCATCAGCCGCCTGCAACTGCTGGCCTGCGCGGTGGCGGCGGTAGGCATCATCAACCAGGTCGCCATTGCCAAGGCCATTACCTGGCCGGTGCTGGCGGTGGGGCTGGGGTACCCGTTGTATTTCTGGCTGCGCCGGGTCAGTGACAGCAACAACATGGGCGGCCTGTGGTTCGACATGACCTTGAGCCTGCCGGTCAGCCTGTGGCTGGTGCTCAAGGGGGGCGTGGTGCTTGAGGTGGCCGGCAGTGGCTCGACCTTGCCCTGGCTGGTGCTGGGCCTGGGGGCGATCAGCGCTTCGGCACTGGCACTGCAGGCACTGTCGGGGCCGCGCCTGAACCTGACCCTGTTCGGCCTGCTGGTCTATGTCGAGCCGGTGCTGCTGGTGCTGGCCGCGATCCTCCTGGGTGAAAGCATCGCCCCGGCGCAATGGCCGACCTACATCGCCATCTGGCTGGCGGTGCTGGTATTGGTGGTGGAGGGCGGCCTGAGCCTGAACGGCGGCCGCCGCCGCGGTTACTCGCCCAGCCGTTGCTCGCGTGAAGGCGGATAACCGAAGTAGGCGCTGTAGCACTTGCTGAAATGCGAGACCGAGACGAAGCCGCAGGCAATTGCCACATCCATCAGCGGCAGGTCGGAATACTGCAGCAGGCGCCGGCTCTTGGTGATGCGCAGTTCCATGTAGTAACGGCTCGGCGAGGTGCCCAGCTGAGCCTGGAACAGGCGGTCGATCTGGCGTCGCGAGCGACCGCTGTAGGTGGCCAGCTGGTCCAGGCTCAGGGTCTCTTCCAGGTTGTTTTCCATCAGTTCGACGATGGTACGCAGCGGTACGCTCATGGACTTTTTCGAGCTGCTGTCCACCCGGCGAAAGCGCGCCCCGGAGAACGCCAGGATTTCCTCGACGCCGGCCGCCAGGGCTTCACCCTGTTGCAGCTTGAGCAGCGCCAGCATCATCTCCAGCGCACCGTTGGGGCTGGCGGCAGTCAGGCGGTCGCGGTCCAGGACGAAACTGGCCGGGGTGATGCTGCTCTGCGGGCTGCGCTCGGCCAGGCTCGCCCGTTGCTCCGGGTGAATGGTGCAGCTGTAGCCGTCCAGCACCCCCGCGCGGCCGAGAAAGTAGGCGCCGTTCCACAGACCGCCCAGCGCCAGCCCGTGGTCGGCGGCATCGGCCAGCAGCTTGTCCAGTTCGGGGTATTTGAGCGGCGTGCGCAGGCCGCCGCAGACCACCAGCAGGTCCAGTGCCGGCCGCTCGAACGGCGTTGCATAGATCTCAAGGCCCAGGTCGCTGGTGACCCGTTCGCTGCCCAGTGACAGCGGGGTGATGCTGAACAGGTTGTTCTGCAGCAGGTTGGCGGTGACCAGCACATCCATGGCCACGGTGAAGCTGGCCATGGAGAAGTTTTCCAGCAGCAGGAAGCCCACGCGCCAGGCGGGTGAGGACGCAGCTTCCGGGTGCTTGAGGTTCAGCATGTTTGTTGTACTGGTTTTCTTGCTGAAGTGGCGAGGGGTGGGCAATTTGAGCTCCGCGGGGCAAAGATGACGGCATGCATCGAATGATGCCAGAGATTGGGTGTTGCGACTGCTGCGCAATCAATCGCAGGCTTCGCCAGCTCCTACAATGTATGGGCCTCTGCCTGTGGGAGCTGGCAAAGCCTGCGATCGAGCGCGAAGCGGTCGCTTGCTGTAATTGGCCAGCAATGGCACGGTTACCCGCAAACCTCAGGAGCCCACCGCCATGCACGGCCAGCCCTTCCATCCCTGCCAGGCCCTTGCCGACACCTTGCTGCCCCATCTGCCCGATAGCAGCGGTGACGGCGCCCACGACCTGGCGCACATTCACCGGGTCTGGACCAACGCCCGGGCCATACAGGCCGAGGAGGGTGGCGACCTGGAGATCCTGCTGGCCGCGACCCTGCTGCACGACTGCGTGGTGGTCGAAAAAAGCTCGCCGTTGCGCAACCAGGCCTCGACCTTGTCCGCCGAGCGGGCCTCGGCAATCCTGGCCGGGGAGGGCTGGCCCGCTACGCGCATCCAGGCCGTCGCCCACGCCGTACAGACCCACAGCTTTTCCGCAGGCCTGACCCCCACCAGCCTTGAAGCGAAGATCCTGCAGGACAGCGACCGCCTCGACGCCATCGGCCTGGTTGGCGTGGCCCGCTGCTTCTATGTGGCCGGGCGCAATGGCAGTGCCCTGTACGACTTCAGCAATCCCTACGCCCAAGGACGCGGGTATGAAGATAACCACTACGCAATCGAGCACTTTCACACCAAACTGCTAAAACTGGCCTCAGGTTTTCAAACTGCAGCCGGCGCACGCATGGCCTCTGAACGCCACGAACGCCTGGAGCAGTTCCTGCGCAACTTCATGCACGAGATCGCGTCCAACCACACCTGAACACTAACGCCGAGCCGCACCATGCCCACATCCCACCTGGACCCGCTGCGCAAGGAGATCGAACAACTGCCGATCACGCCACCGCCTGCGCCCTGGCAGCTGAAGGCGCGGTTCACGGTCGCAGGTCTTCTGGAAGTGGGCTTCGACCGCGACAGCGAACTGTTGCTGATCGCTTCGAGCTCGGGCCGCAGCGTGATCGATTGCCGCAGTGGCGAGCGGGTCGCCCGCGATCGCACCGACAACCTGGGCAGCGACCGCCACCTGGAAACCCGCGGCATCGGCCCGCTGCAGGAGAGGATCATCCGCATGGCCGGCATCAATGGTGGCGGCCTGCCAGTAGCCACGGCCGATGGCTGGATGATCGAGGACATCACCCTGGTATGGCCTGCGCAGCACCTGCTGCTGGTCGAACCCGGCTCCTGGCTGCACGGCGCCCGCTATCACCGGCCGGCGGTGTTTCACAAACTGGCGGTGGAGCTGGAGGTGAGGGCGTTCGGGTTTTCCTATAGCGGGTTGAGTCTGGTGATTGCCAGTGGAGGGGAGGTGGTCGTTTTTGGGCGATGCTGACCGATTTTTCGATCCCTTCTTCAGGGAGAGGGTGTTCGAAATCGGGGAGAGTGCAGGCTGGTGTGGATTCAAGCAAGCATCCATCTAACGGCCTGCTCGCGTCGGATGATCTTGTCAGTGAAGGGCCAGGGGCGCGGGTAGCGATGTTTGACGTTGTGCGTCGGCATAATCTGGCCCTGTTCGAAGTAGCGCACCACCTCTTCGCTCCAGACCGACTTGGGCATGTAGTGCCAGTTGATTTTCCAGTAGCCGCTCACCGGGCAGGCCTCGCCGCTGTGGGCGCTGGAGTTGAGGGGCAAGAGGTGTGACTGGTTGAAACCCGCTGCGCCTGGCATTGGCTTGCCGGTGGCAGGGTCGAGGCGTTTGGCCTTGGCCAGTTCACCGATCAGGGTTTCGCTGGGCTTGGGAGGGGGGACATTGGCGAGGCGCTCTTCCAGCCATTGCAGCTTGCCATCCCAAGGGGGCAGCTTGGCGGGGGGCAGGGGCACGATTTCGTTGATTTCGGGGACTTTGGGGTTGGCGTAGGAGTAGTTGGCGAGGATACGCCAGATTTTTTTGTAACGATCGGCACGCTCATCATCTTTTTGCTGACCTAGATAATGTATTATATTATTTGGTTTAGGGTCACGAAAAGCAGCGGACAAACGAGAGGCTGCGCTCTCGTGCCCTGCAGCTACACCGAGTTGGAATATTTTAAGTGCATCTTGGTATTGTCCCAGTCCTTTTAAGTTGACCCCTAAAGCTACAGCAGCTTTTCCATGACCTTGCTCCGCAGCACAGCGATGCATCTGGCGGGCAATATCGGGAGCGATATCGCTCGGTGCCAGCTTTTCTGCAATGTAATACTGCGCCTCGGCGTTACCTTCATCTGCTGCCTTGCGATAATATCGTAGCGCCATCTCTGGATCGTTTTTTAAGGCCACCGCCCGTTGCAAGAAATAGCCTATAAAGAAATGGCCCGTAGCAACTTCCGCATCAATGAGTTGTTGGCTCATCCGCAGATGCTCTTCTCTTCCAAGTTGGTAGTGACCGCGCAGCGCACCATTCTGCAGGTTGATGTTAGCCTTGTAATGGCCACTCTCCAGTGCTATACGGTAGAGTCGTTCTATCTGAGCATAGATTGCTTCTTCCTGCCTGAGTTGGTTATTTTTCTCCAGCCAACGGGCGTACTTGAACAATTTATCGCTATCCACGGAGGTTTCGGGGAATTGCTCATGTTTACAGGTAAAGACCAAGTTGTCCTTGATTTGGGAGGGCGAGCTCACGGGAGTATCCTTCTTCAAGTCAATCATGGTGGGAGCTGCAATAATAACTCCCGCTAGCAATAGGCAAGTAATTAATAATGATTTGTGCATCAATCCAAGTTACTCAGGGTTGGTTCGTCATAACGGAATTCGACCAGTGAGGCGTATGGGGCTCCATGCTGTTTGTCATTTTGACGGTTTTTATTATCCTGGATTATCTCGCTCCAAGCTTCGAATGCCTCCGCTGGGGCATCCTGTACCCCCTCTCCATTAGTGTGTAAATCCCACAATTTCCGTCTCAGCGCCTGAGTCTCACTCGCCCATTCATGGGCAATATTCAACTCACTATCGACCTGCATACTGCGTGTATTGATATTGGCCGAGCCGAGGGTGGTGAACACATCGTTGACGATCATCAACTTGGAGTGGATGTACACCGGCATCCACGGCTTCCCGGCGGGCGAGTCGGGGGCGACCAGGGAGCACACATGGATCTTCAGGCCTGGGCGCGGTTCCGGGGTGATGGTGCTTTCCTCGATCTTCCTGATCTGGTCCTTGAGTACGGCTTGCCGCCAACGACGGTCGCTGGCGCGCTGCTGCTGAGCGTCCCTGGCCTTGCTGCTGGCCTCGCCACCGCCCAGCGTGTCGGTGAGGCTCGTCATGGTGATCAAGGCCTGCATTTCGAGCAGCTCGGCGAGCGTCGGTTCGGCTTTGGCCGCTTGGGCTTGCGCCTGGTTGATGCGCTGCAATTTGGTGACCTGGGGTATGGTGTCGGCGCGACCAAGGCTTGCAAGCATGCGCTGGGTGTTCACGGTGCCTGCGCCAATGCCGTCGTCGGTGGCGTTGGTGATCACAAACAGGTGCAACGCGCCGTGCAGGCCGGGATCACGTCCTTCGCGGGTCTGGTCGGCGGCCGCTTGCTTGATCGCCTCGGCCAGGGGCGGCCAGCGGAAGTACTGGTTCTCGATGTAGATGAACTGGGTCGCGTTGTTGACGGCCTTGAAGTGCAGCGCTTCGATATCACGCTTGCCTTCCTGTGGCTGGGTCCGGAGCAGTTGGACGAGCTGCTTGGTGGCCTCGGGACTGCATTGAAGCTTCGGCCCCACTAACCTGGCCTGGCGCAAGGCGAACAGGTCTTCGCCGGTCTCCTTGCGCCAGGCGCTGGCGAAGTTGTGGTGCAGGTGTTCTAGGATCGGCCCGCTGACCCGGCTGGAAATGTCCTGGCGAGGTGTATCGCCCCGTGGGCCACGGTTAGGCGCAGGCTTGGCGTCTTGCGAACGGTTCAGCGCAGTGTGATCGTCGGTGTCCCAGTACTCGTCAAGCATGTTGTGGCCCATGACAAAGCCGACGGCACGGTCTTCCAGTTCGTAGTCAACCAGCACAGCCTTCTGATGATGGGTCGGTGCGATGGTCATTGCGAAGTTGGTGCTGGGGCTGAGCTGCGGATCAAGGCTTTTGTAGCGTGCCTGGTAGGCAATTTCAGCCCGTTCGAAGAGGCCGAAGCCGCGACCGACGAACACCGGAATATTCCGCTCTGCACGAAGTGCTGCAGCCATGTTGTCGGGCATTGCGCAGAGGTTGAACCATTCGCGGTCATAGGCGTATTGGTCTTGTGTCGAGCGTTGCAACACTCGATCCCCAAGGCGAAATGGCCCCTTGCCGGGCAGGTTGGCTTCGCCGCCAAACCCGGCACTGTTGAACGGAAACTCCCAGCCGAGGATACGCACCTCCACCCCCTTGCGGGCTTTGGCCATCAACAGTTCGCCAATACAGGGCGCGTTGCCGTCCCTGATGAAGTACATCGACGGCTGAAAGCCCCAGCAGATGATGTCGACGGACTTTTCCGCCTGGGCGATGGCCAGGTGCACCGCCCTGAAGGCGACTTCGCCGTTGATCAGGGGCTCGAAGGTGGCCGTCGCAGGGGGGTATTCGGTGTTGGTCACATACCAGGGCGATGAGCACGTCGCCTGCTGGGTGTGCTGGAGTGCAAGTGGCACAACGATCTCGGGCTGGCTCATTGTGTCTTTCCTTTCTGCGCCGTTGTACTTTCCATCGCCGCTGTGTAGAGGGCGCGGTGGTCCGCATGTGAGTCGGGCTGGCTCAACTCGCCATCGGTTTGCGAGGGGTGATTGTGCAAACCCTGGTTGGCCAGGTGCCCCTGCTCGACGTTGCTGTACTCGTCCGGCACCGGTATGCGGAAGGTCACGCCATTGGCCATCTGCAGTCGGTAGTGGCGGGTCACCACCTGATGCTCGACCGACAGTTGCCCGCTTGCGTCCAGCACCCCTTGCTGCAACACGCCGCCGTCGGCGAAGAGGGTGTAGGGCATGCCGGTCCAGGCCGCGTGCGGAGCATTAGGGGCCTGGGGGATGTTCAGTGTTACGGTTTGCGGCAGCACCTGACGCTTGGGGTAGTCCGGGTGCGCGGCGGTCATGTTGGCCGCCCCGCTGTATTCGAAGCGCGCCGACTTGACCTCGTAGTCGCCCGCCGTACCCGACTCGATGCGCCCGGCGTCGAGGGTGATGTAGCTGCCACCGGCATTGAGGGTGATCTTTTTCTTTGCGGTGAGGCGGATCTCGTCTTCCGTGCTGGTGATCTCCAGGCCCTGGCGCGCCAGTACCTGCAGGCTGTCGTTCTGCGCCTGCACGCAGACCGGCCCCTGGTTGGCCACCAGCTTGATACCCAGCTTGCGCACGAACAGGCTCAGGCCCTGGCCGACACCGATGAACAGGCGCTTGACCACACTGAGGTCGGCTTCGCCACCGGCGTTGAGCATCAGGTTGTGCTGCGCCGCCAGCTGCAGGTGCGCGCCACTGCTCAGGGCGATGCCCTGCGGAGCGCTGAGCAGCAGCACTGCCGCTTTCAGTTCATCGAGTTGCTCGCGTAGCAGGGCCACCTGCGCGGCCACGTCGGCGGGTTCGACCTGGCTGGCCTGGGCATCGACGCTCAGTGCTTGCAGTTGTTCGCCGGCCTGTTGCAGGCGAGCCCGCGCCGCGCTCATTTCCAGCACCGGGCCCTGGGCCTTGACCTGCCCATCGGCGCTGATGAACACCCCCTTGCCCGCGCGGATCGCGCCCCAACCATCGCTGCGCAACTCGAAGCCTTCACCGCGCTTCTGCTTCTTACTGTCGACCAGATACCCCAGGTTCAACTGGCTCTTGCCGCTGTGCTCGGTACTGAGCTTGATGTGCTCCTGCCCCCGCGTGTCATCCAGGCGCAGCTTGTTGTTGGCCGGCGTGCGCAGTACGTTGCGCTTGTAGTTGCGCAGGCTGACATGATCCGGGTGCTGGTCGTCGTGCAGGGCGTGGGCAATGTACGGACGGTCCGGGTCGCCCTGTTCGAAGGCCACCGCCACTTCGGTGCCGGCCAGCAGCGGCAGGTGCAGGCCGTGGGTGTCGCCGGCGTAGGGCCGCGCCAGGCGCAGCCACAGGCTTTCTTCGCCCAGCCGCCAGCTGTCGCGGTCGAACAAAAAACGCACCTTGTAACGGCCGTGCAGGTCGATGTGCCCGTAAGGGTCGTTGGCCCGCGTGCTGCTGACCCGCGCCGGCACGGTGCCGGCGATCTGCGGCTTGTCCAGCAGGGGTGGACGAAAGCAGATCTCGTAGTCGAACGGCATGCCTTCGAAGGTCACCCGCAGGCTGCTATCACGCGCGGCCTGCACACGCACGGCGGTGATCAACGCCCGCTCGGCGAAGGCCGCAGGCGCCTCGCCGGCGACCTCCAGCACCTGCCCCGGCGCCATGGCGGCACTGCTGCTGGCCCCGCTCAGCCGGGTGCGTTGGTTGAGGTAGCGCTCGTGGCGCAGGCGGGCGTAGAAGTAGCCGCTCTCGCTTTGCAGGCGTTCGTCGCGGGCGTAGCGATCGCCCAGTTCGCGGTAGGCTTCGGCGTAGTGGTAGGCCTCGCCGTAGGTGCCTTGCGCCCCTCGGCTGTGGTCGATTTCGCCGTCGAGATGAGCATGGGCATCGCGGTGGTCATAGGCGCGGATGTTGACCTGTTGCTCCACCACCTGGTGGCTGGCCTGCAACTGCCACACGGCATCCTGGTCAGCGCTGCTCAGCCCCGACGGCGATAACTGCGGCAGTACGAGGCCGAACTGGTAGTGGCGGGTGTCGTCGTGGAATTCCACCACTTCGATCCCTAAGCGCTCGTCGCTGCTGAAGCGGTACCAGATGCCGACCTCGGCCAGCAGCCGGCTGATGAAGGCCAGGTCGCTTTCGCCGTACTGCATGACCTGTTCGCGTCGCGGGTACTCGCGGGCCAGGGTGAAGAGGAAGTCCTCGCCGCGAAAGTCGTGACGCTCGCGCAGGATCTGCTCGACGATCTGCGGCACCGAGCGGTCCTGGTAGATCCGGTACTGGCGGCCCAGGCCAAGCCGGGCCAGGCGCGGCTGCAGGGTGACCTGGTAGCGCGCCTCGTCGCGGGAGGCGGACAGGCGCTGGAAGGCGCCGATCATCCCGTAGCGGGTGCGCAGCGGCTTGATCTCGGGCTCGGGCAGGCCCAGGTACAGCAGTTTTTGCGGCGGCGGATGCAGGCTGAACGCGGCGCTGCGACCGAGCAGTTGGTCGGCGGCCAGGTCCAGCACCGTGCAGGTGAACTCGATGGTGTAGCTGAACGGCTGGCTCAGTTGCTCCCTGCCGTCGAAGGCCAGCACGTCGAGCGGCGCGTCAAGGCGGGTGACCTTGAGGCGGTGGCGGTTGTGGGTGAGCAACGGACCGATGACGCTGGACATGCTGGCGAGCCTCCCTGGCTGGTGGTGTGCAGGGGGCGTTGTTTCCACCCTGACTACAGCATCGGGAAGCTTTTCATGGTGGTGCTTTTAGCGGATATGGGAAATGTCCTGTGCTGGAGTAGGGCGCTTCTTTGATGGCAATATCGGCTCCGTTGTTGAGAACGGAATTTCCTTCACTCCTCACAGGGCACACATCCATGGTCACCTGCTACCTGCGCTACGTCCTCGATCCCTACAAGCTCGCCGAGTTCGAACACTACGGCAGACTCTGGATTCCCCTGGTCGAGCGCTTCGGCGGCCAGCACCATGGCTATTTCCTGCCCAGCGAAGGCGCCAACAATATCGCCCTGGCGATGTTCACCTTCCCGAGCCTGGCCGAGTACGAGCGCTACCGCCAGGACTCGATGAACGACCCCGAGTGCCTGGCGGCCTTCCAGTATGCCCAGGACACCCAGTGCATCCTCAGCTACGAGCGTTCATTCTTTCGCCCGGTGTTCGGCAAGGACTGATCCGTTGAAACGGCGCTGGCGGTCGAGCACCGCCAGTGCAACGTTGAAAGCCCCTCCCTGAATGACCCCTCGTCGCTTTTCGGTAGGATTTTTCCCATTGTGTGGGAATCCTGTTTCACCCTTTGGGAAAACCTTGTGCACCATGTTCACAAGGAGCCCATATGAACTACACCACCCCGACCGACCGCCTGCTGCAGATTCTCGTCGCCCTCGGCCAGGCCCATGAAGCCGTGTCGGCCAAGGAGCTGAGCCTGCAGCTGGAGCAGCCCTTGAGCAGCACCTACCGGCACCTCAAGACCTTGCTGCGATGGGGCCTGGCCGAAGACAACGGCCATGGCCGCTACCTGCCGGGGCCGGCGTGCCTGCAACTGGCGAAGAAGTTCGACCGTGAGGCGCTGCTGGTGTCGCAGGCCAAGCCCGAACTCAAGCGCCTGGCCGAACTGAGCCAGGAAAGCGTGGCGCTGATGGTGCCGAGCAATGGCCAGGCCATCTGCATCGAGCTGATCGACAGCCCGCAACCGCTGCGCTGCTGCTACCAGAAGGGCCTGGCCCAACCGCTGCTGGTGGGGGCTTCGGCGCGGGTGCTGCTGGCCCATATGGAACCGGAGCGTTGCCAGGCGATCCTCGCCGAGCACGGGGTGGACGCCGACGGCATTGATGCCTACCGGCAAAGCTTTATTGCCATTCGCGCCCAGGGCTACGCCGTGAGCCTGGGCGAAATCGACGACGGCATCTGGGGCGTCAGCGCCCCGGTGCTCGACAGCCGCGACCGCCTGCATGGCGCGATCAGCCTGATGGCCCCGGCCCTGCGCGCGGCGCAGAACAGTGAGCGCCTGACCCGCTGGACCCGTGAGGTCGCCCTGCGCGTAGGGGCGCGGCTGGACTGAATCAACCTGGAGTACCTTGCATGAGCGCCAACCTTTCCTTGCCGATCTGGCAGGGCCGTATCGATGCAGCCGAAGGATCGTCCGCCCTGCGCTGGCATCAATGGGTGCAGCCCTACCACAGTGAGCAACCGGCCGGCACCGCGCTGGTGGGCCTGGCCTGTGACGAAGGGGTCACCCGCAACCAGGGCCGCAGCGGCGCCCGCCAGGGGCCACCAGCCCTGCGCAAGGCGCTGGCCAACCTGGCCTGGCGCGGTGAGCGCCCGGTGTATGACAGTGGCGATATCGTCTGCCTCGGCGCTGACCTGGAAGGCGCGCAGCACGCCTACGCCCGTCGTGTCTGCCAGTTGCTCGACCAGGGCCATCTGCCCCTGGGGCTTGGCGGCGGTCACGAAATCGCCTATGCCAGTTTTCTCGGCCTGGCCGAACACCTGTGCAAGCAGGAGGCACGTCCGCGCATCGGAATCCTTAACTTCGACGCCCACTTCGACCTGCGCCACGCCGCGCAAAGCAGCTCGGGCACGCCGTTCCGGCAGATCGCCGAATACTGCGAGCAGGCCGGGATGGCCTTCGACTATTGCTGCCTGGGCGTGAGTGAGCTGAACAACACTCAGGCCCTGTTCGACCAGGCCGAGCGCCTCAATGTGCGTTACCGCCTGGACCGGCAGATGCAGCCGTGGTGCATCCCGGCCCTCGAAGCCTTTGTCGATGAATTTCTCGACGGCATCGACCACCTGTACATGACCCTGTGCCTGGACGTGCTGCCCGCCAGCCAGGCCCCCGGCGTCAGCGCGCCGTCAGCCCATGGCGTCGACCTGATGGTGGTCGAACACCTGGCCCGACGCGCCAAGGCGAGCGGCAAGCTGCGCATGGCCGACGTCGCCGAACTCAATCCCGGCCTCGACCAGGACCAGCGCACCGCCCGCATAGGCGCACGGCTGCTGGCCAGCCTGGTCGACTGACCTTTTGACCCGACTCTCTCCAGTATAAAAACAAGAGTGCTTACCCATGCTGACCCTGCAACTCGATGCATTGACCACCGTCGCCCTGGCATTACTGCTGCTGGCGATGGGCGCGAAACTGAAAAAGCACAGCCACTGGCTGCGTCAATTGTGCGTACCGGCCCCGGTGATCGGCGGCTTCGGCTTTGCCCTGGTGGTGTGGCTGCTGCGTGACCAGCAGTGGCTGGACATCAAGCTCGACACCGCCATGCAGACTCCGCTGATGGTGTTGTTCTTCACCACCGTCGGTCTGGGCGGCAGCCTCGGCCTGCTGCGCCAGGGCGGCAAGATCCTGTTCATCTACCTGGGCGCCTGCTGGGGCCTGGCGCTGCTGCAGAACGTGGTCGGCGTGAGCATGGCCAAGGTGCTGGGCATCGATCCGCTGCTGGGGATCATGGCCGGCGCCGTTTCGCTGGAAGGCGGCTTCGGTGCGGCAGCGGCCTTCGGGCCGATTGCCGAAAGCCTCGGCACGGCCGGCGCCACCACCGCGGCATTGGCTTCGGCGACCTTCGGCATGGTGGCCGGCGGCCTGCTCGGCAGCCCACTGGCGCGCTACCTGATCGACCGCAAGAAGCTGGCGGTGCAGACCGACCGGGTCGATTCCCTGCAAGCCCTGGAAAAGGCCAACGAAACTCCCGCCGTCACCCTCGACGCCACGGTGATCCTGCGCCTGTTGACCTGCATGCTGGTGATCATGGTGATGGGTTTCTGGATCGGTGATGCCTTGAAGGCGCACCTGGGGATCGTCCTGCCGGTGTATGTCGGCGCCATGTTCGTCGCCATCGTGCTGCGCAACTTCAACGACCGCGCCCGCCTGATCGAGATCCCCGACAACGCCGTCAGTACCATCGGCGACATCAGCCTGGGCATGTTCCTGACCATGGCAATGATGAGCCTGAAGTTCTGGGAGCTGGAACAACTGGGCCTGCCGCTGCTGGTGATCCTGGTGGTGCAGGTGGCGATCATGGTGCTGCTGTGCGTGTTCGTGCTGTTTCGCCTGTTCGGCGGCAACTATGACGCGGCGGTGCTGTGTGCCGGCTACATGGGCCACGGCCTGGGCGCCACGCCGAATGCGGTGGCCAACATGGGCGCCATCTGCGACCACTACAAGGTGTTTTCGTACAAGGCCTTCATCATCGTGCCGCTGTGTGGCGCGGTGCTGATCGATATCGTGGCCTTGCCGTTGATTACCTGGTTCATGAACGCCTTCAGTTGATCGGGTGATTCGTATCGCGGGGCAAGGTTGTAGCCGCTGCCGCCAGGCTGCGATTGGTGGGAGCGGGCTGTCGATCGCAGCCTCATTCCAGAGCAGCGGCTACGGGGAATTGGCGTTCAGTGGCCATCGCCGGCGTTGCCGGCTCCCACAGGGTTTCGGTGTAAACCGCCCCCTGTGTGGGAGCTGGCGAAGCCTGCGATCGACTGCGCAGCAGTCGCAATGCCTCTACGACCGCTTCGCAGCCGGGCGGCAGCGGTACACGCCATGGGTCATACCGGTTGACGCGCCGTACGCCGCTGCAGCGCGCCCCGCGACAGGCGATCGAGCAGCAGCGCCACCGCGACGATCGCAAGGCCCGCGCGAAGGCCCAGGCCCATCTCCATGCGTGTCAGGCCACGGGTGACTTCTGCTCCCAGCCCCCCAGCCCCCACCAACCCGGCCAGCACCACCATGGCCAGCGACAACAGGATGCACTGGTTCAGCCCCACCAGCAGGGTGGGCATGGCGCAGGGCAGTTCGATCTTGAGCAGGATCGTGCGTGGTTTGGCACCCGTGGCCTGGCCCAGCTCCAGCAGGTCCTTGGGTACTTGGTTGAAGGCCAGGGTGGTCAGGCGCAGCATCGGTGGAATGCCGTAGATGATGGTGGCGATGATCGCCGGCACCTTGCCCAGGCTGAACACCATCACTGCCGGGATCAGGTACACCCAGGGCGGCACGGTCTGCATGACGTTGAGCACCGGGCCGAGGATCGCCTCCAGGCGTTTGACCCGCGCCGCGACGATACCCAACGGAAAGGCGATGGCCACGGAGATCAGTACCGAGACCGAGACCAGCGCGATGGTTTGCATCGACGCGCTCCAGAAACCACTGATCCAGCAAAAACCCAGCATGCAGGCGGCCAGCAGCCCGGCCCGGCGACTGATGAACAGGGCCGTTACGCCGGTGATCAGGACGATCATGGCCCAGGCTGGCAACGCCAGCAGCCCCCCTTCGATGCCGCCCAGCGCCGCCTCGATGAAGCGGCTGATGGCAGCGAACAGTGGGTGCAGGTTGGCGTTGAGCCAGTCGACCGCCGGGGCCAGGTAGCTGCCCGGGGAGAAGGTGATGTCAGTGAGTGCCATGGCCGATTCTCCGGGTGGTGCGAGTGGTGCTTTGTGCCAGGCGATCGAGGATCAGGGTGAGGATCACGATGGCAATGGCGGCATTGATCGAACGGGCGATATCCAGGGTGCGGATGGCGCCGTAGATCACCTCGCCCAGACCGCCAGAGCCGACGATGCCGGCGATCACCACCATGCCGAAGGCCATCATCAGGCTCTGATTGACGCCGGTCATGATGCTCGGCAGGGCGAAGGGCAGGCGGATCTTGAAGAACTGCTGCCAGGCACTGGTGCCGCTGGCATGGCCCAGCTCCAGGAAGACCTTGGGCGTCATGCTGATACCCAGGGCGGTCAGGCGCAGCACCGGTGGCACCGCGACAATGAACGTGGCGACCAGGGCGGTGGCGGTGCCATAACCGAGCAGGGCAATGGCCGGCAGCAGGTAGATGTAGGGCGGAAGGGTCTGGATCAGGTCCAGTACCGGTTCGAAGATGCGCTTGAGGGGCGCCGACAGGCCCGCTGCGACGCCCAGTGGAATACCCACCGCCAGGGCCAGGAGGGTCGCGGTCAGCACCAGTGCCAGGGTGCTCATGGTTTCGGGCCACAGGCCCATCAGTGCACACAGGCCCAGGGCCAGTGCCGCGCCGATGGCAAAGCGCAACTGTCGGGTCAGGTACCAGGCCAGCAGACCGATCAACAGCGCCATGACCGGGAAGGGCGCCAGGCTGAACAGCCAGTACACGGCCTGGTACAGGCCCTTGAGCATTTCATCGAACAGGTCGAACACGGCGGCCCCATGGTCCGACAGCCATTCCAGCGCGGCATCGACCCGGGCGTCGAACGCGTCGGCAAAGTCATCCGGGTTCATAGCGATTTCTCCAGCTGCGTTACGGACGGTTCGAGCCCCTCGCTGGCTGGCGATCCCTGCACCCCACGCAGCAGGTCGCGCTGGGTGACGATGCCGACCACCACGCCCTCCTGGACGATGCCCAGGGCATCCTGGCCGCAGCGCACCATCAGGTTGATCAGGGTGTCGAGGTCGCTTTGCGGGCTGGCGCTGGCGAGCGCGGCAAGATCGACCGCGGGATGCGCGGCGCGGTAGTCGGCCGGCGAGGTCATGATCGAGTGAGCCTTGACCAGGTGCAGCCGGGAGATACCGGCGACGAACTCCGCCACATAGTCATCGGCGGGGCTCAGCACGATCTCTTCGGCGGTGCCTTCCTGGATGATCACGCCATCCTTCATGATCGCAATGCGGTCGCCGATGCGGATCGCTTCCTCCAGGTCATGGGTAATGAACACGGCGGACTTGCCCAGCGACTTGGTCAACTGGCGGAACTCATCCTGCAATTGCCGACGGATCAGCGGGTCGAGGGCGCTGAAGGGTTCGTCCATGAGGATGACCTCCGGGTCGGAGGCAATCGCACGGGCCAGGCCGACCCGTTGCTGCATGCCGCCGGACAGTTCGTCCGGATAGCGGGCAACCCAGTCGCCGAGGCCGACCTTGGCCAGTGCCCGTTCGGCCACGGCATGGCGTTCGGCCTTGCCCACGCCTTGCACCTCAAGGCCAAATGCGGCGTTCTCCAGCACCGTGCGGTGCGGCAGCAGGGCAACGCTCTGGAATACCATGCCGATATGTTTGGCCCGTACCTCGCGCAAGGTGGCGGTATCGAGCCTGGCGATATCCTTGCCCTTGACCAGCACTTCACCGGCGGTGGGGGTGATCAGCCGGTTGAGCAGGCGGATCAGCGTGGACTTGCCACTGCCCGACAGGCCCATGATGCAGAAGATCTCGCCACGGCGTACCTGCAGGCTGACGTCCGAGACGCCGACCACGCAACCGAAGTCCTGCAGGATCTGCTTCTTCGACAATCCGCGCTCGCGGTAGGCCTGCATGGCGGCAGGGGCCCTGTCGCCAAATATCTTCCACACGGATCGGCAATCAACCAGTACTTCTTCAGCGCTATTCGTATTCATATCGCACCCGACGAACCAGAGGTTTCTGGTTTGTTCTTGTCAGTTCAAGTTCGGCAGTGGCAGTAACAGGACAACTCAGTACTTTTTAATGTTGTTCCAACGCTTGAGCAGCTCGGCGTGGCTGTCGGTCCAGTCCTTGATCGCCTGGTCCATGGATTTGCCATCCTTGACCGCACCGTTGATGGCGGTGATGTCGGCCAGCGGTACATAAACGCTGGCAATCACTTCACGCGCCTGCGGGTTGTTCGCCGAGAAGCCCTTCTGGCCGATCCAGTAGTAGCCCTGGGGCGGGGCGAAAGCGCCTTTGGGGTCCTTGAGGAACTTGACGTCGAATTTCTGGAACATCCACGACGGCTCCCACAGGGTGACGGCGACCCACTCCTTGCGGTCCACGGCCGACTTCAGGGCTGCGGTCATGGCCGCGGTGCTGCCTTCGAGCAGGTTGAGTTTCAGGCCGTATTCCTTGACCGCGGTGGCAGCCTCGCTCATCAATCCCGAGCCGGGTTCGATGCCGACGATCTTGTTGCCGAACTTGTCAGCCTGTTCGTTGAGCTGCTCCAGCGAGTCGATGGTCACGTACTTGGGCACGGCGATGGCCTGGTAGAGGCCGTGGGACACCGGTGAGATCTTCTCCAGCTTGTTCTTGTTCTTGTTCCAGTAATCCTGGGCAACGTAGTCGATCTGCGAGGCGAGGACCTGCACATCGCCCTTGCTCAGGGCGGCGTAGGCGATGCCCCATTCGGAGAAGGACGTGACATTGACCGTGTAGCCTTGATCCTCCAGGGCTTTCTTGGTGATGCCGGTGATCGGGGTGAGGTCTTCCCAGGACAGGGTGCCCATGTTGATGACTTTTTCTTCAGCCTGTACCTGGGCGATGCCCAGGCCGACCAGTGCCAGAGTGCAGAGTGCCTTGCAAAAGCGATTCATAGTGAAGCTCCTGTTGTGGTGTCGGTTGGGGCGCGCAGGCCCCGTGTTGTTATTGAATTTCACCTGCCTGCGCCGAATCCGGCGCAGGGTTCACCCCGCAGGCTTCTTGCCGCGTACCGTGCGTGACTCCTGTCGTCACCGGTTCAGAAAGTGCTGGTGCCGGTTTCAGCCAAACCTGTCATCGATCAGTGCGTCGGCATTGATGGAATCGGGCGCGATGAACATCTGCATGTTTCCCCGCGACAGTTCCCAATGCTCGAACACCAGGTCGACCACGGCGGACTCATCGTGTTTGCCAAAGGCCTCGATAAAGGCGTCGTGGTGCTCGACGGCCAGCACCAGGTGCTGTTCCATCTGTTCGTTGCGCGGGCGGAAGAAGGTGTGGCCGATGCGCGCATGATCGATCAGCAGGCGGCCCAGGCTCGGCTCAAGGTATGGATTGCCCGACATCTCGCCCATGATCTGGTGGAAGCGGTTGTTCTCCACCACCATCGACAGCGCGTCGTGGCCCAGGCTTGCGCGACGAAAGCGCTCCTGGGTGGCCTTGAGGTCGTTGAGCTGGCCCGGCTTGAAGTTCTGCACGGCCAGCCGGCCGATGGCCGCATAGACCATGGGCGCCACCAGAAAGAAATTCCTCAGGGTCGAGTGGTTCATCGGTGCGACCCGGGCACCGCGGTTTTCTTCGATGGCCAGGTAGCCTTCGCCCGCCAGGCGGCGGAACACTTCCCGCACCGGGGTACGCGACAGGCCGTAGCGTTCGCTCAGGCCCAGCTCGTCCAGCACCTGGTCCGGATCCAGCTCCATGGTCAGGATCTGGCGTTTCAGATCCTCGTACAAATCGCTCTTGCCACTTCTCACCTTGGAACCTCCGTATGTGACGGACTACCCGGATTCGTTGACTTCCAGAGCAGACTCGCACGGGTTTCGGGAGTGGTCAATCGAATTGTATTCTTTGTGTATACCGACAGAATTCTGTGAAAATACACTCACACCGCGGTTTTCCTAGGCTTTTCATCGATCTAGGTAAAGCCTGCGTGCCCTGGTCGCTGGCGCGAACGGAAACGTACCCGTCGCGGGCGGACAAAAGGTTGCCAAAGCCCCATAAGCAGGGGACATTCGCTGGGGAAACCGTTCATCGAATCAGCTGTAGACACATTGTCTAACGCTGCCCTATAGTCATTATACAAATTGTAGACACAGACCTATGACCACCAAGAAGGCTGCCATGAAAGCCACCGCTGACGCCCAATCGACCACCGCAGAAGTGCCTCAGGACCGCAAGGGTTTGCTTGCCGATTCCCTGCGCCGGCGCATCCTGAGCATGGAGATGGCGCCAGGATCGGTTGTCGACGAACTGGCCTTGAGCGACGAGTTCGGTCTGTCGCGCCCCCCGGTGCGCGAATTGCTGCGCCAGATCGCCGCCGAGGGCTATATCGAGCTGGAGGCCAATCGCGCACCGCGGGTGGCGGCCATGAACCACGACTCATTGCACAGCTTCTTTCTGGCAGCACCCCTGATCTACATCGCCACCACGCAGCTGGCCGCCACCCACGCGACCCAGGCCGAGATCGAGGCGCTCAAGGGTATCCAGGCTTCGTTTCGCAAGGCGATCCAGGAGCAGGACGTGGAGAACCGCGTGCTCTACAACGACGAATTCCACCTGGAGATCGGCAAGATGGCGCACAACGACTATTTGATGCCCAGCCTGCGACGCCTGCTGATCGACCACACCCGACTGGGCAAGATCTTTTATCGCCACCCGACCACCGACGACATGCAGCGTGACCTGGAGCTGGCCTGTGACCAGCACGACCAGATGATCGAGGCCATCGAGCGACGTGATCCGGAACGGGCCGGGCAACTGGTGCGCGCCCACTTCGAGCTGTCGCGTCGACGCATGGCCGAATACGCGGCACCGGAGGGCATGGATGTGGCGCTGGTCTTCTGAAGATTGAAATCCCGGGCTCAGGGTTTCGACCCTGGGCCCGGGAGGATTGAACGCTAACAACAAAACCCAGGTTCACGCTATGACAAAAGTAACCTCGCTGCCTGCCGATGATGCCACCTGTGGCTGGTTTCACCTGAGCAAGCCCCGCAAGCCCCGGCCTGCCCACTTTGGTCATACCCGGGCGCGCTGGGTCGTGCTCGGTGCCGGCTTCACCGGCCTTGCCGCTGCACGCCAGCTGGCGGTGCATTTTCCCGATGAGGAAATCGTGCTGATCGAAGCCCAGGAAGTGGGGTTCGGCACCTCCGGGCGCAATGCCGGATTTGCCATCGACCTGCCCCATGACATCGGTGCCGAGGATTACATTGGCGATATCGCTATCGCCAGGACCACCTTGAAACTCAACCTGGGTGGCCAGTCCTTCCTCAAGGAACTGGTCGAGCGTTACAACATCGATTGCCAGTTCAAACACTGTGGCAAGTACCAGGCGGCCGTGGAAGACCGCGGTATTGCGGTGCTGGAAGCCTACCGGCGCGGTCTGGACAAACTCGAACAGCCCTATGAAATGATCGAGCAGAATGACCTGCCCGACCATATCGGTACCTCGTTCTACCGCAAGGCCCTGTTCACCCCGGGCACGGCATTGATCCAGCCGGCAGCCCTGGTGAAGGGCCTGGCCGACAACTTGCCGGCCAATGTGACGCTCTACGAGCGCACCCCCATCAGCGATGTCGAATATGGCGAGAAAACAGTCCTGCGCCATGCCAACGGCAGCATCACCGCCGACAAGCTGGTGCTGGCCAACAACGCCTTCGGCATGAGCTTCGGCTTTCTCAAGGGTCGCATGCTGCCGGTGTTCACCTACGCCAGCCTGACCCGTGTGCTCAGCGCCGAGGAGCAGGCGCGCCTGGGCGGCAAGCCGTACTGGGGCGTGATCCCGGCGGATCCGTTCGGCACCACCGTGCGGCGCACGCCGGACAACCGCCTGCTGATCCGCAACAGTTTCAGTTTCAACCCCGACGGGCGCAGCAACCGCAAGTACCTGGCGCGTTTTGCCACCCGTCACCAGGCCTCGTTCGAACGCCGGTTCCCGATGCTCCCGGATGTGCCGTTCGAGTACACCTGGGGAGGCGCGCTGGCCTTGTCGAGAAACCACATGGGCTTCTTTGGCCAGCTGGCACCGAATGTCTATGGCGCGTTGTGTTGCAATGGATTGGGCGTGACCCGCGGTACGGTCACCGGAAAACTTCTGGCCGATTGGCTGGCAGGTGAAAACAATGAGTTGATCGACTTTCTCCTGCAAGCACCAGGGCCCTGTGCGAATCCACCGAAGCCGCTGGTTTCGCTGGGTCTGAACCTCAATCTGCTGTGGGGACAATACCGAGCCGGCAAAGAAAGCTGATCTTCCTGAGTTAGTTATTCATATACAACTGGCTGGACAGTCACTGTTCGGCGTGCGGACCTTATTGCTCGAAATAACTGATCGGCGCGGTGTGTCGATCTGTCGGAACTGAAGTGTGTTTTCAGTTTCGCGGATTCGCTCGCGCCTAATTCAGCCAGGCACTTAGTAATAGAAGGGAACAATAATGACAATTCCTAATATTTCAGTTGAAGATGTACCCCTTAATCGCTTCCACCAATTGCTCACGGTTCGTTCCGGTGGCGGCTCCTTTGTCGACGGTTATGTACTGAGCATCATCGGCGTGGCCATGGTGCAGATGTCCGCCGGCCTGAGCCTGTCCAGCTTCTGGCAGGGCATGATCGCCGCGTCCGCGCTGATCGGGATTTTCTTCGGTGGCTTTCTCGGTGGCTGGCTGACCGACCGCCTGGGGCGCAAGCGCCTGTTCTTCGTCGGCCCGACCCTGTTCATCCTCGCGTCCGTCGCCCAGTACTGGGTGGAGTCGGCGCTGGTGCTGTTCCTCTTGCGCTTTGCCATCGGTATCGCCGTCGGCATCGAGTACCCGGTGGCGACCTCGTTGCTGGTGGAGTTCCTGCCCAAGAAGAACCGCGGACCACGCCTGGCGACCCTGACCATCCTCTGGTTCGCCGGTGCCGCGTTCGCCTACGTGATCGGTGAGTTCCTGCTGCGCCATGGTGGCGAGGACGCCTGGCGCCTGGTGCTGGCCAGCGCCGCGGTGATCGGTGCGGTGCTGTTCGTGCTGCGCATCGGTACCCCGGAATCGCCGCGCTGGCTGCTGAGCAAGGGCAGGGCGGCAGAAGCCGAATCCATCATCAAACAGGTGTACGGCCCGTCGTTCTCGTTGCGCAACCTGCCCGAGCAGCCCGAGGTCAAGAAGCTTTCGGTCTGGAACCTGCTGCACTCCGGCTATGGCAAGCGCATGCTGTTTGTCACGGTATTCTGGACCTGTTCGGTGATTCCCGTGTTCGCCGTCTATGCCTTCGCCCCGAAAGTGCTGCAGGCGCTCAATCTCAAGGGCGACTGGGCCTCCATCGGCTCGGTGGCGATCACCTTCCTGTTCGTCGTCGGCTGCATCGTCGCCACCCGCCTGATCAACACCATGGGCCGGCGCAGCATGCTGATCTACAGCTTCCTCTGGTCGGGCCTGGCGCTGTTCGGCCTGGGCGTCTTCCACGCCGGTTCCGAGGTGCTGATTCTCGCCCTGTTCGGCGCCTACGCCTTGTTCATCGGTGGTGCCCAGGTGTTGCAACTGGTGTACCCCAACGAGCTGTTCCCCACCGAGATCCGTGCCTTTGCCGTCGGCGTGGGTACCTCGTTGTCGCGAGTCGGCGCTGCGGTCGGCACCTGGCTGGTGCCCCTGGCCCTGGATCACCTGGGCATCGCCCAGACCATGTACATCGCCGCCCTGGTCACCCTGGTCGGGCTGGTGTTCGCCTGGGCCCTGGCCCCCGAAACCCGCTCGTTGAACCTGCAGCAAGCCGCATCCCTGGGCTGATCCCCAATCCGCCGTGCCGGACACTCCGGCGCGGCCCGAATGACCTGTTGTCCTCATGGAGAAACCATCGTGAAATTTGAAGGCATCTATACCCCGGCAATCACCCCGCTGACCGCAGAGGGCAGCATCGACAAGGCAGCGTTCGCCGAGGTGCTGGAGTACCTGGTCGAGTCCAGGGTGCACGGCATCGTCATCGGCGGCTCCACCGGCGAATACTACGCCCACACTACCCAGGAGCGCCTCGAACTGGCCGCCCAGGCCAAGGACGTGCTGCAGGGCCGGCTGCCGCTGATCGTGGGCACCGGCGCCATCCGCACCGAAGACTCGGTGGCGTTCGCACAGGCTGCCAAGGCCATCAAGGCCGACGCGCTGCTGGTCGGTTCGCCGCCCTATGCGCTGCCGACCCAGCAGGAAATCGCCCGCCATGTACTGGCCGTCGACCAGGCTGCCGGTCTGCCGATCATGCTCTACAACTACCCGGCGCGCATGGGCGTGAGCATGGGCCCGGAATTCTTCGAGGCTGTGGCCTCGTGCAAGAACATCGTCGCCATCAAGGAAAGCTCGGGCGACCTGGCCCAGCTGCACCGCCTGGCCTGCCAGTACCCGCACATCTCGCTGTCCTGCGGCTGGGATGACCTGGCCCTGGAGTTCTTCGCCTGGGGTGCGCCGAGCTGGGTGTGCGCCGGCTCCAACTTCATCCCGCGTGAGCATGTGGCGCTGTACGAGGCCTGCGTGATCGAGAAGGACTTCGCCAAGGGCCGTCGGATCATGGCTGCCATGATGCCGCTGATGGACTTCCTCGAAGGTGGCAAGTTCGTCCAGTCGATCAAACATGGCTGCGAACTCAACGGCTTGCGCGCCGGTGGCGTGCGTGCGCCGCTGCAAGGGCTGGACGCCAGCGAGAAGGAAGCGCTCAAGGATGTCATCGCCGTGCTCAAGCGCACCGTTGCGCAGATCACCGAGGGTGTCTGAAATGACCGAACTATTGAGTAAAGCGCAATACGCGGCGATCGCCGCCAGGCTCGAACCGCGAACCCAGGCCTTCATCGACGGCGAGTTCCGCGATGCCTTGTCCGGCCGCACTTTCACCACCACCAACCCGGCTACCGGGCAGGTGCTGGCCGAAGTCGCCGCCTGTGACGTGCAGGATGTCGACGTTGCCGTGGCGGCCGCCCGGCAGGCGTTCGACGATGGTCGCTGGCAGCGGCAAGCGCCGTCGGCGCGCAAGAAGGTCCTGCTGCGTTTCGCCCAGTTGCTCGAAGACAACGCCCATGAACTGGCGGTACTGGAAAGCCTGGACAGCGGCAAGCCGGTCAGCGAGTGCCAGAACGTCGATGTGCCGGAGACCATCCACACCCTGCGCTGGCATGCCGAGCTGATCGACAAGATCTACGACAGCACCGCACCGACCGGCTCAGGTGCCGTGACCCTGGTGGTGCGCGAGCCGATCGGCGTGGTCGGTCTGGTGCTGCCCTGGAACTTCCCGTTGCTGATGCTGGCCTGGAAGATCGGTCCGTCACTGGCCGCCGGCTGCTCCATCGTGGTCAAGCCGGCCAAGGAAACCACCCTGAGCGCATTGCGCGTGGCGGAGCTTGCGCATCAGGCCGGAATCCCGGCCGGTGTGTTCAACATCGTGCCGGGCGGTGGTCGCGAGGCGGGTGAAGCCATCGGCCGGCACATGGATATCGCCATGGTCAGCTTCACCGGTTCCACCGACACCGGCCGGCTGTTCCTCAAGTACGCGTCCGAGTCCAATCTCAAGCGCGTGGTGCTGGAGCTGGGGGGCAAGAACCCGGCCGTGGTGATGAACGACTGCGAGGACCTGGACCAGGTCGCCCAGCATGTGACCGCCGGTGCCTTCTGGAACATGGGTGAGAACTGCTCGGCGTCTTCGCGCCTGATCGTGCACAAGGAGGTGAAGGACGAGCTGCTGCAGCTGGTCGGCAAGCACCTGCGTGACTGGAAGCTGGGCGATCCGCTGGACCCGGATAACCGCCTGGGCGCCATGGTCAGCAAGGCGCATTTCGAGAAAGTGCGCTCCTATCTGGACTATGCCGCCGAGCAGCAACTGGCGGTGGTACGGGGTGGCGAAACCGAAGCGGGCGTGTTCGTGCAGCCGACCATCATCGATGGCGTGGCGCGCGATAGCCGGCTGTTCGTCGAGGAAATCTTCGGACCGGTGCTGAGCGTGACCACCTTCTCGACGCTTGATGAAGCGATCGAACTGGCCAACGACACGGTCTACGGCCTGGCCGCCTCGGCCTACACCGGCAGCCTGCGCAATGCCCTGCGCCTGTCGCGGGAGATCCGCGCTGGCGTGGTCACGGTCAACTGCTTCGGCGAAGGGGATGTGTCCACGCCGTTCGGTGGCTACAAGGAGTCCGGCTTTGGCGGGCGTGACAAGTCGATCTGGGCCCACGATCAGTACACGCAGATCAAGACCATCTGGATCGATGCTTCGTAACCTGCAACCGGTGCTGTTCTGACGGATAGCACCCTGGCCACCGCCCCACGCAGGCGGTGGCCAACCTGACGTACCTACCGATTGACGGTGAATAAGCAGCACGGCTCAGCAATGGGTCAGACAAGGCTGCGGCGCCGCAGGCTACCGGGTGTCCCGGTGGCTACATTGCTTCCCCGAATTCATCGAACCCGTGCACAAGACCGCTGGGGAGTGGCTGCGTGCGCCTTATTTGTAAGTTGACTGCCCATGATCGCTTCAGATGTAAACCAGATCCTACCCGCGACCCAGCACCGCAACGCGCTGATCGTCGCCCACATCGCCGCGGTGCTGTTCGGCCTGACCGGTATCCTCGGCGCCTTGATCCACGCCGATGCGACCATCATCACCTATGGCCGTGCCGCCTTTGCCGTGATTGCCCTTGGCCTGGTGGCCCAGGTGCAACGTCGAGCGCTGTTCAAGGGCCTGAGCTGGCGCAAGCTGGGTGTCATGCTAGTGACCGGTGCGTTGCTGGCCTCGCACTGGGTGACCTTCTTCATTGCCATCAAGGTCGGCGGCGTGGCCGTGGCCACCCTGGGGTTCGCCAGCTTCCCGGCCTTCATTGCCGTGCTCGATCTGTTGGTGTTCCGCGAGCGGATCAAGGCCGGAGAGGGCCTGTTGTTGCTGCTGGTCAGTGTCGGCCTGGTGCTGGTCGTACCGTCGTTCGACCTGCTCGACCAGGGCACGGTCGGCCTGCTCTGGGGACTGGGTTCCGGCTTGTCCTTCGCCTTGCTGGCGATCGCCAACCGCCGTGCCGTGCGTGGCATGGATGCGCTGCAGGTGGCGTTCTGGCAGAACGTCACGGTTGCGCTGCTGGTGGCGCCGTTTGCCTTGCACAACTTCGTCGTGCCGGGCCTTCAGGTGTCGGACTGGGTCTACCTGGCGCTGCTGGGCGTGTTCTGCACCGGCCTTTCGCAGTACCTGTTCGTCAAAAGCCTGGAGGGGCTCGAAGCGCGCAGCGCGGGGATGATCATTGCCCTTGAGCCGGTGTACGCCATTGCGTGCGCCTGGTGGCTGTTCGGCGAACAGCCTTCGCTGCGCATGGGCGTGGGAGCGGGGTTGATCATCCTGGCGACGGTGCTGTCGGCCTGGAGCAAGGAGCGGGTGGGCTAGCGCCGTCCAACCCCTGCCGTTCCTGTAGCCGCTGCCGTCAGGCTGCGATCGGCCGTGAAACGGCCGTAAACCTGGACACCTCCGTGCGTCAGGTACAACGTGGTAACCGGATTACGACTGCTGCGCAGCCGATCGCAGCCTCGTTCCTCGGCAGCGGCTACACAGGACGCAGTAGGCCTATGGTCCATGGCCCGTCCTCTCCCATGCAGGCATATGGGAGAGGGCGGGCATCGGCACTACGCGTGATGAATATCCCGATCCTTGGTCTCGGGCATGAAGAAAATCCCCAGGACCGCCGTCATTACCGCAATGGTGATGGGGTACCACAAGCCGTAGTAGATATCCCCGGTGGCCGCCACCATGGCGAACGCCACCGTTGGCAGGAAGCCGCCGAACCAGCCGTTGCCGATGTGGTAGGGCAGGGACATGGAGGTGTAGCGGATGCGCGCCGGGAACAGCTCCACCAGCCAGGCGGCGATCGGGCCGTAGACCATGGTCACGTAGATCACCAGGATGGTCAGCAGCAACAGCACCATGGGGTAGTTGGTCTTGGCCGGGTCGGCTTTTTCAGGGTAGCCGGCGTCCTTGAGGGCGGTGCCGAGGGTGGCGACGAAGGCGTCGTTCTGGGCCTTGAAGTCGGCGGCCGGCATGCCGGTACCCTCGAAGCTCTGCAGTACCTTGTCGCCGATGCGGATCTGCGCGACGGTGCCGGGCTCGGCTTTCTCGTTTTCATAGGGGATGGCTTTTTTCGCCAGCACGCTCTTGGCCAGGTCGCAGGAGCTGGTGAAGCGGGCCTTGCCCACCGGGTCGAACTGGAACGAGCACTGAGCGGGGTCGGCGACCACGGTCACCGGGTTCCTCTCCTGGGCGGCGAAAACGTCCGGGTTACCGTACTCGGTCAGACCCTTGAAGATCGGGAAGTAGGTCAGCGCGGCGAGAATGCAGCCGGCCATGATGATGCCCTTGCGGCCGATGCGGTCGGAAAGGCTACCGAACAGGATGAAGAATGGCGTGCCGATCAGCAACGAGCCGGCAATCAGCAGGTTGGCGGTCTGCGGGTCGATCTTGAGCATCTGCAGCAGGAAGAACAGCGCGTAGAACTGGCCCGTGTACCAGACCACCGCTTGCCCCGCGGTACCGCCGAGCAGGGCCATGATCACCACCTTGAGGTTCTCCCAGCGGGCGAAGGACTCGGTCAGCGGCGCCTTGGACGCCTTGCCTTCGGCCTTCATCTTCTGGAACACCGGCGACTCGCTCAGTTGCAAGCGGATGTACACCGAGATGATCAACAGCAGGATCGACAGCAGGAAGGGAATTCGCCAGCCCCAGGCTTCGAAGGCCTCGGTGCCAAGGATCGTGCGGCAGGCGAGGATCACCAGCAGCGACAGGAACAGCCCCAGGGTGGCGGTGGTCTGAATCCAGGAGGTGAAGTAGCCGCGTTTTCCCTTGGGCGCATGCTCGGCCACGTAGGTCGCGGCACCCCCATATTCGCCGCCCAGGGCCAGGCCCTGCAGCAGGCGCAGGGTGATCAGGATGATCGGTGCGGCCACGCCGATGGAGGCATAACTGGGCAGCAGGCCGACGATGGCGGTGGACACACCCATGATCACGATGGTGATCAGGAAGGTGTGCTTGCGACCGATCATGTCGCCCAGCCGGCCGAACACGATGGCGCCGAAGGGGCGCACGGCAAAGCCGGCGGCGAAGGCGAGCAGGGCGAAGATGAAGGCGGTGGTTTCGTTGACGCCGGCGAAGAAGTGCTTGGCGATGATCGCGGCCAGCGAGCCGTAGAGGTAGAAGTCGTACCATTCGAACACGGTGCCCAGGGAGGAGGCGAAAATGACCTTGCGCTCCTCCCGGGTGACACCTCGGTTGGGCGTGGTGCCCGTGGATGTGCCGTCGATTGCCGCCATGGTTTTCTCCGTCTTGTTCTGGTAGGCCGGAGCACTCCACACTGATTGCCGCACCCAGGCCCTGGGGCTGATGTCATGGGATTGCATGAAGCGTGAACACAGACTGACGGCCCCGCATCGCTGCAAGGTCTCTTGAAGCATAATCAGGTTCTTGCAGATATCCACTGCAGGGGGTGGGTGTAGCCGCTGCCGAGGTACGAGGCTGCGATCGACTGCGCAGCAGTCGCAACCGGTTCGATGCGTGGAGTCAGGTTTTGCGGCCGCTGCGCGGCCGATCGCAGCCTGGCGGCAGCGGCTACAGGGAGTTGGCGTTCAGAAGCCATCGCCGGCGCTGCCGGCTCCCACAGGGTTTCGGTGCAAGCCGCCCCCTGTGTGGGAGCTGGCGAAGCCTGCGATCGACTGCGCAGTAGTCGCAATGCCTCTACTTCGACTACAACCGTATTCAAACACCACCGAGTATCTCGCCATGGATCATGTCATCCAGACTGGATTCGCCCCCGTCAACGGCTTGCGCCTGTACTATGAGATCCATGGCGTCGCCAGGCCCGATCAACCGCCACTGGTGCTGCTGCACGGTGGTGGCGACACCATCCAGACCTCGTTCGCCCAGCTCCTGCCGGTAATGGCGGCGCAACGCCAGGTCATCGCTTTCGAACAGCAGGGCTACGGCCACACCGCCGATATCGTCGAGCGTCCGTTCAGCTTCGAGCAATCGGCCGATGACACCGCCGCGCTGCTCGTGCACCTGGGCATCGACCAGGCCGACCTGTTCGGCTTCAGCAATGGCGGCACCATCGCCCTGCAGGTGGCGATCCGGCACCCACAGCGGGTGCGCAAGCTGGTGCTGGCCTCGACCCTGGTCAATCGCGCGGGCGCTTATCCGTGGCTCTGGGAGGCCATGGCCAATGCGCGCCTGGAGAACATGCCCGAGGACCTGCAGGCCGCCTACCTGCAGGTCGCACCGCAGCCTGAACACCTGCGCCTGATGCACGACAAAGCCGCGCAACGCATGCGTGACTTCAAGGACATTGCCGACGATGCCGTTGGCAGCGTCGTCGCGCCGACCCTGGTGGTGGTTGGCGATGCCGATGTCATCCGGCCCGAACATGCCGTCGAGCTGTTCCGGCTGCTGCCCCGGGCGCAACTGGCCGTGCTGCCGGGCACCGACCATATGCAGCTGACGGCGCGCACCGGCTGGCTGATGGAAATGCTGGGCCGCTTTCTGGCGTGAGCCGCCCGCCCTCAGGCCAACGTCAGTGCCACGTGCCCGCGGTTGTTGCCGTAACAGTTCCAGGCGTCATTGGCATAGGCATACAGGTACCCCGATCGCTTGGGCGTGTAGGCGCAGCCCTTGCCGATCTTGAAGGCCTCGGGCTTGACCAGGTAGCCCTTGGCATCCACACCGTCGCCGTTGGCGATGGCGCCCATCAGGCAGAACCAGGGGTGCTGTTCGTGGCGCCGGGTGTAGTTGAAGTTGACGTCGGGGTTCTTGAACAGCTTGCCGTAGAGGGTCTCCAGCTTGCCGAAGGCACTGGCCACCAGGTGGGCGACTTCAGCGGGCTGGAAGTTCCCGTCCTCGGTGCCTTCGGGGCCACAGCTGATCGAGCTGTCAAGCCACTCGCCCGACGCACTGAAGCTGTAGGTCACGCCGGCTTCAAGCCACACGCCGGTCTCGTTCCACGGTAGGCGCGCCGAGATGTCCAGTACCAGGGGCAGGGGTTTGGCAATCAGGCGGGACTGGCGATAGGGCGACTGGCTGATGGGTGGGTCGACCTGGCGTTGCAGGGCGGAGTCATGGAAGCTGGTTCTGGCGCCGACAATATTGGCAATGCTGCGAGGCTGGGTCGGCAGCAGGCTGAACACGCCGTCGCAGGAGTCATGCATCATGTCGTGGTGGTTGGGCCTGACCTGTTTGATCGCCGTGTTGAACTGCAACCCGCACTTTGCGGCTTCATCGATCATCCAGCGCAGGGCGCCGTCGGCCAGGCCGTTTTCGCGATAGCCACCGCCGACATCCGAATGCACACCGGGAAACCACAGCTGCTTCACATCCTGCCTGGCCGGTACGTTGGTCCACAGCGTCGGCTGGAACGAGGCTCGGCGTTCATCCATGGCCAGTGCATGGCGGGCCGTCTTCACCGCCTTGTTGAGGGTGGTGTCGTGGAAGGTGTAGCGGTTGCGATCGTCGAGCAGGTTGAGCAGCGCCATGTCATCGGGAATGCCCAGCGCGCCGACGGTGTCCCACACACCAATGAAGCGTACGGGAATGCTCGTGCCACCCGCGTTGTGGAAGGCCCAGCCCGCGGCGTCCCAATCGGCACGGGTTTCGGTCTTGCGCCGGTAGCCGCGTTTGAGCAGTTGATCGATCCGGCGCCACACCTCGGCAGGTTTGAGGTCGGCGATCTTCAGCAGGCCGCAACTGTGCATGAACCCACACAGGCTGCGTACCGTGTAGGCACCACGGCTGAAACCGAACAGGTAGATGTCGTCGCCCGGCTGGTAGCTGTAGCACAGCCGCTGGTAGGCACTCTTGATGTTGTCGTCCAGGCCCGCACCGGTGCCGCCGCCAATGGCTTTGTCCCACCAGGTGCCGGCGGTGCCTACGCCAGGGTGATAGTAGTTGTCCTGGGCCACACCCTGGGCGTCGGTCGGCGCCACGGCGTTGTGCAGCCTGACCACGTTGGTGGGGGCGGGCACGCCCTGGTCGAGTTGGTCGGGGGTGTTCCAGGTGCCGTCGCAGCAGATCACGATGTTGGCCATGGGAGAGGTCCTTGCCCGGCTGAGGGAGGGACGCCGACCACGAAATTCCAGCGGTGGTGTGAGTCAAGATGAGTTCGGCAGGGGCGTCAAGGACGGTGCCGATGCAGCGAGTGGGCTATCGTGAGCCAGGGCCAGCGCGATTGATAGCTGCGGGCTTTGTGCATGAACAAATCGGGTAGCGGATTTTTCGGGTTGATCCGCAGCACACCCTGGTCGATATCGTCCAGGCCGTAGGGGGCGTGGACGTCACCGGTCTGCACATCCAGGGCGATGCAGGTTCCGGCGATCAGGTAACGATCGACACCGTCCCGGGCCGACTGCAGCGGAGGATAGGCGCTGCCGAATTTTTCCGGGTACCACAGGTGTACCCGTGCCTGGTTCCTGATTTCGATATTGGCGTTCAGGTCCTGGAACAGATGCCGGGCGCGGCGGATGACGTCATCCTCGGCTTCCCAGGACAGGTCCGGGTCGAAGTAGAACACGTCGTAGTCCTTCACGCCCCGATCGACTGGCCATTGCGAGCGATGATTCCACACCGCCTGGAACAGGCAGCCGGCGGTGAGCAGGCACTGGTCCAGGCCCAGGGCGGGGAGGCGGGTGGCAAGTTCAAGGTTGATCGGGTTGGTCATCGCGATGTTGACCAGGGTGTCGACAGTCAATGTCATGGGCATGCCTTTGCGTTTGATCGGGTCCTGGGGCGTGACGATACCGTCGCGGTGACCGGGTGTCATGGGCTGCTGCGCAGCGGTCGCAACCGCCCCCGCGCTTGCCCCGGCCATTGGCTTTGCGCTGAATTGCTGTCATCGTTCACCGACCTCACCATAGCAAGGACCGCTCCATGGCGCTGCACCTCTGGCTGACCTTCTCCCTGGCTTACCTGCTCACTTCCCTGACCCCGGGCCCGAATGTGCTGCTGACCGTACGCAATGCCTTGCGCCACGGTCCGTCCGGCATGGGGGCGACCATGCTCGGCAACCTGCTGGCCCAGTTGCTGGTGATCAGCGCCGTGGCCCTGGGTGTGGGCGCCATGCTGGTTTCGCTGCCGTCGGCGTTCCTGGCCTTGAAGATCGTTGGGGCGGGCTACCTGATTTACCTCGGCCTGCGCCAACTGTTCGCCCGCACAGCGGCACCGGTGCCAGCGGCTGAGGGGGTTGCGCGCGCGGCACAAGGGAAATGGCGGATCGGCGCCGAGTCCTTTCTGGTCTCGGCCAGCAATCCCAAGACACTGATCTTCTTCTGCGCCTTCCTGCCGCAGTTCCTGGAGCAGGGCCGGCCGATCGCCGAGCAGTTCGCGGTGATGTACCTCACCATCGCCGCGATTGTCTTCGCCGTGCACTCGTTCTACTGCTACACCGCCTATCGCTTGCGCAAGCACATGAAAGGGTCGCGGCTGGTGGCGTGGTTCAAGCGCGCCACCGGGGCGTTGTTCATTGGCCTGGGGGTACGCCTGCTCAATACCCGGGCGGTGTGAGCCGCGACCGGCCTCAGAGGTGGATGGTCCCGCGCAGGAACAGCGCACCGTGGCCGCTGATGATCACCCGGTCAGTGCCCGGTACCTCGCACTGCAGCTGGCCCTTGCGCGCCCCACCTTGTTGCGCGCTCAGGCTGCGCTTGCCCAGGCGCCCGGCCCAGTAGGGCGCCAGGGACGTGTGGGCGGAGCCGGTGACCGGGTCTTCGTTCACGCCCACCCGTGGGCCGAACCAGCGCGAGACGAAGTCGAAGTGGCGACCGGGGGCGGTCACCGCAATGCCGCGGACGTCGAATGCCGCCAGTGCCGCGAAGTCGGGGTTCAGGCCTTCAATGATGGCCTCGTCCTCGACCACCACCAGGTAGTCATCGGTGCGATACAGCGCCTCGATCCGCGCCAGGCCCAGGGCCTCCAGCAGCCCGGGCGGCACCGCGACCTGTTCGGGGTGCTTGGCGGGGAAGTCCATGGCCAGGCGCGTGCCGTCACGGCGTACGCGCAACTCCCCGCTGCGGGTGGCAAAGCGCAGCACTTCGCGGGTTTCGCCCAATTGCTCGAACAGCACCCAGGCGGTGGCCAGGGTGGCATGGCCGCACAGGTCGACCTCTACCGTGGGGGTGAACCAGCGCAGTTCGAACCCCTCGCCCTTGGGCACCACATAGGCGGTTTCGGACAGGTTGTTCTCGGCGGCGATCTGTTGCAGCGTCGCATCCGGCAGCCATTCCTTGAGCGGACACACCGCCGCCGGGTTGCCACCAAACACCTGGGAAGAAAACGCGTCCACCTGGAAAATATCGAGTTGCATGCTGGTCATTCCTGCCCGTTGGAGGCTTCAGTTGCCCGGATCTGCTCCAGGTAGTTGTAGATGGTGTAGCGGGTCACGCCGAGGGCGGCTGCAGCCTTTTCGATCCCGCCCTTGACGATGAACATCCCGCGATCCTGCATTTGCCGCACCGCTTCAAGCTTCTGGGCCTTCTTCATGCCGACGACCCCGCCCGGACACGCCGCCTCGATGATCTGTGCCATCAACTGCTCCATGTCCCTGGGCGCCTCACGCCGTGCGACGGGGGCAGCGCCCAGCCCCAGCAGGCCGGCAAGCACGGCGTGGGCGGCGGCCACGGCGCTCAGGTCGGCATTGATGCACAGGCTGGCGAAGGGCTGGCCGCTGCTGTCGCGATAGACCAGGGTGCAGCTGCGCAGTGGCCGCCCGTCAGGCGCCAGGGTCGCGTAGTTCTCCACCAGCAGGGGTTCGCTGCTGGAGCGATCGTCCATGGCACGGCGCACGGCCTTGAAACCCAGGTCACCTTGCGGCCCCCCCAGTATCGACCCCCCCACCTGGCGACCGGTGACATGGCCGTTGGCGATGGCGAGGATGGAGCGCTCGGGCCGGGTCAGGTCGTGCAACACGATTTCGGTGTCGGGACCGACCGCATGGCTGAGCAGTGTGAGTGCGCTGTGCAGCACGCGCAGCACCTGCTGCCGCTCTGCGAAGACTTCAGGGGCTGTCATGTGGGGGCGTTGGGGGTAGGGGGTGGAGGTTTTGAAAATATCAATTGAATGTTGAACTATCAACGATTTGTTGTTTTTCATGCGAGGCGTCTGGCACTGTTCAAGACGATCTGCATCAAAAGCTGTACGCACGGCGCCCTTGCGTCTATCCGCCTCGGCAACACTAGCCTCACGCCCGATGTACTTCGCGTCGGACTTTGGAGGCCTGATCATGAATACCTTGAATCTCGAACGCTGCAGCGTTGACCCCGTATCCGCAAAACGCTCCCTGGGCACCAGGATCACGGCCCTGGGCATCTACGGTATCTACCTCGCACTGGCGCTCATCTACTTCTGGTTCGGCGGCATGAAGTTCACCCACTACGAAGCTCAGGGGCTGGTGCCGCTGGTGGGCAACAGCCCGTTGCTGGGATGGGTGTACCTGGTGTTCAGTGTCGACACCTTCTCCAGCCTGCTGGGTGTGCTGGAGCTTTCGATCGGTGTGCTGATTGCCGGCCGGTTGCTGTCACCCAGGCTGTCACTGGTGGGGGGTGCGTTGTCGGCGGGGCTGTTCGTCACCACCTTGAGCTTCATGCTTTCGACGCCGGGCGTCATCGAGCCCGGGCTGGGTTTCCCGGCCATCAGTGTTGCGCCTGGCCAGTTCCTGCTCAAGGACATCGGCCTGCTTGCCGCATCGTTGTTCGTAGCGGGGCATTCGCTCACGGCGCTTGAGTCGCGCTGAGCCTCACCGGCAATGGCCTGAAGGCGCAACGGCCTTCAGGCCATTTCGCCTGTGCGCCGCTTCACCCAGTCACGGGGGCTGCAACCGGTCTTGCGACGAAACGCCCGGGCCAGTGCCGAAGGGCTCTCATAACCCACTTCGGTGGCGATCACACTGATCGGGCGACCTTCACCCAAGCGCTTTTGCGCCAGGCTGATACGCCAACTCAACAGGTAGTCGGCGGGCGTTTGCCCGACGACGTCGCGAAAATACGCGGCATAAGCGGCGCGCGACATATTCGACTCTCTGGCAAGCTCGGCGATCGACCAGGCCCGCTCAGGGGCTTCATGCATCTGCACCAGCGAGCGCGCCAGGCGCCCATCGGCCAGGCCTGCCATCAGGCCGGTATGCAACTGGCGCTGATCGAGCAGGTGGCGCAACAGTTGGATGACCAGCAGCTCGAACAGACGATCCAGTGCGGCATCCCGACCGCAGTGTGCGCCCTGGGCCTCGGCGAACATCCAGTTCAGGGTGTCGGCCAGTTGCGGCAACGCGTCCAGGGCCAGTACCAGGATATCGGGCAATGAAGCGGCCAGCGGGTTGTCGATACCGCCTTCGAAGCGCATCGATGCACACAGCAGTTGTACCCCTTCGGGCGCTTGGGCGATCAGCTGATGGCGGCTTGGCCGTGGCAAAAAAATAAGGCTGGGGCGGGTAAGCAACAGGGGCTTGCGATCCGCCCCCTGTAAGGTGAGGGTACCGGCGCGCAGCAGATGGACATGGCCGTGCAGGTCCTGTCCGTCATAGGCGGCCATGCCGCACAGCGTGCCGTTGTAGAACAGGCTGGCGCGCACGCCGAAATGCGACAGCAAGGTAGACAGGCGATCCATGGGCAGTCCCGTTGCGAGCGATGGACGCCGGGTATTCTATCATTGGTGTTTTGTACCCGATCCGAGTGGCGTGCTCGCCCTGTCGAATTCCCCGTGCCTCGTTCGACTATCAGTCAGGGTATGCAGCGTTGTGCACTCGAGCATTCCCATGACAACAACGAACCAGGAGAAGCCTATGCGCACACTTACCGTTGCCGCGTTCATGAGTCTGGATTGTGTCATGCAGGCGCCGGGCGGGCCGCAGGAAGATACTGACGGCGATTTTCGTTTCGGCGGTTGGGTAGTGCCCTATGCCGACGAAGACTTTGGCCAGGCCATGGGCGAGCTGTTCTCGCAGCCGTTCGAACTGCTGCTGGGGCGGCGCACATACGACATTTTCGCAGCCTACTGGCCGGGCGTGCAGGCCGATTCGGAGGACCATGGCATCGCCGAACTGTTCAACAGCGTGCCCAAGCACGTGGCCACCCATCGACCCGCTACGCTGGCGTGGCAGAACAGCCACGCACTGCCGGGCAACCTTGTCGACGCCATCCACGCGCTCAAGCAGCAGGACGGCCCACGGCTGCTGACCCAGGGCAGTGGCGAACTGGTGCGTCAACTGCTCGCCGCCGGGCTGGTGGACGAACTCAGGCTGATTACCTTCCCGATCCTGCTGGGCCGCGGCAAGCGTTTGTTCGATGACAACGCCCACCCGTCGGCGTTCACCCTGGCGCAGTCCCGTTGTACGCCGGGTGGGGTGTTGATCAACCGTTATGAGCGCAGCGGCGAGGTAAAGACCGGATCGTTCATGTAGGCGTCTTGACTGGCTCGCTTGGTCGCCATAACCCAACGCGTGGAGAACCCGAATGATCAGCAAAAACACCATCTGCCTCTGGTTCGACGGCGCCGCCGAGGACGCCGCGAATTTCTATGCCAAGACCTTCCCGGACAGCGCAGTGCATGCCGTCCATCGTGCCCCCGGCGACTTTCCATCGGGCAAGCAGGGCGATGTCCTGACCGTCGAATTCACGGTGATGGGCATCCCTTGCCTGGGCCTGAACGGCGGGCCGATGTTCAAGCACAGCGAGGCGTTCTCGTTCCAGGTGGCGACCGATGACCAGGCCGAAACCGATCGCTTGTGGAATGCGATTGTCGGCAATGGCGGCCAGGAAAGCGCCTGCGGCTGGTGCAAGGACAAGTGGGGACTATCCTGGCAGATCACCCCGCGGGCACTGACGGCCGCGTTCACCCACCCTGACCGGGCAGTGGCCAAGCGTGCGTTCGATGCCATGATGGGCATGACCCGGATCGACATCGCGGCGATTGAAGCGGCCGTGAAGGGGTGAGCCGTCAGCGCAGTGCGCGAAACGCCGCGCGTACTTCGCTGCAGAACAGCGCCGGCTCCTCCCAGGCGGCGAAATGACCGCCCTTGTCGACCCGGTTGTAGTAGGTGAGGTTGGGGTAGGCGCGCGTCAGCCACTGGCGAGGTGGGCGGTACACTTCGCCGGGGAAGATGGTCACGCCCACCGGCACCTTGACCGGCTCCGGTTTGGCCATGGCCGCACTGGCCTCCCAGTAGATGCGGGCGCTGGAGGTGCCGGTGTTGGTCAGCCAGTAGAGGGTGATGTTGTCCAGCATCGCCTCGCGGCCCAGGGCCCGCTCCGGGTCGCCGCGGCTGTAGACCCAGTCGGCCTGCTTGTCGTAGAGCCAGGCGGCCAGGCCCACCGGTGAGTCCGCCAGGCCATAGCCCAGGGTCTGTGGCCGCGTCTGCATGATCGCGGCATAGCCGAAGCCCTTGTTCAAAAAGTCCCGGGCCTGGTCGAACACCTCACGTTCTTCGCCGCTCAGGTTGCCCGGTGGCGGGTCGCCATTTTTCAGCGCCCTGGCCAGTTCGGGGGGCAGGGTGGTGGCCCGTTCGATGCGATTGACATGAATGCCCGCCAGGCCTGTGGGGGCCTGGCGACCGAGGGCGTCGCAGATGATCGCACCCCAGTCACCTCCCTGTGCCACGTAACGCTGATAGCCGAGCCGTTTCATCAGCTGGTCCCAGGCCCTGGCAATGCGATCGGGGTTCCAGCCGCTCTCGGCGGGCTTTTGCGAAAAACCGAAGCCGGGCAGTGACGGGATGACCAGGTCAAACGCCTCCTCGGCCTGTCCTGCGTGGGCGACCGGGTCGGTCAGGGGGGCGATGGTGCCCAGCAACTCGAACACCGAGCCAGGCCAGCCGTGGGTCATGATCAGCGGCAAGGCATTGGCCTGGGACGAGCGCACATGGATGAAATGGATATCCAGGCCGTCGATGCGGGTCATGAACTGCGGCCAGGCGTTGAGCCGCGCCTCGGCACTGCGCCAGTCATAGTCCCTTGCCCAATAGCGCACCAGCGCTTGCAGGCGACCCAGCTCCACGCCCTGGCCGCTTGCGGTCTGGGCTTCTGGCCAACGGGTGGCGGCCAGGCGCAGGGCGAGGTCATCCAATGCCACCTTGGGTACGTTGGCCTGGAACGGGCGTAGTGATTCGCCCGGGTCATCCGACGTGGCAGCGGGGCTGGCCGGCACGGCGGCCCGCAGTGCTTGCGGGAGCACCGACAGCCCGGCGCTGGCCGCGCCACCGAGCAGCAGGGTGCGGCGGGAGAGGGTGGTCAGGGCTGCGACGACGGGCGGTTTCATCGGGATCACCTCGCAACACAGAGCATAGTCCGGTTGCGCGGTCAGTGTGCCTGGCTCATTGGATCAAGCGGTCCACCTGGGCTTGCAGGCGCGGGCCGATCAGCAGGATGGCCGGGATCACGATCAGGTACGCCAGGCCCCAGGAGCGCAGCCAGACCAGGGCAAAATCCTTGGAAAAACCCAGGTTCAGCGCCAGCAGGGTGAAGGAGATGATCCCGGTGGTCACCACCCCCATCGACAGCGCGAAGGCGATCTTGCGTTTCAATTGGATGCTCATTCGACGTCACCTCAAAGTTATATACCGATCGGTATATTTATGCCCAAAAAAATTCACGACAGGTCGTGAACGATGTTCTCCAGCGTCTGCATGACGCCACGGCTGTAGTTCCGTTGCCCGGTGAGTCGGGAAATCATGATGGCCCCTTCGATCAGGGCAATCAGGGTAACGGCCGTCTGCTCGGCATCCACCGCCTGGCGAAACTCCCCGGCGGCGATGCCGGCCTCGATCACCGTCACCAGGTGCTGCTTCCAGCCGGCGAAGGCCGCCATGGCCATGGCGCGCAGCGCCGGGTGGGTGTCGTCGGCCTCGATGGCGGTATTGAGCAGCGGACAACCCCCTTCAGGAAAGCCGGGTGGCAGATCGCGGTAGGTGGCGGCCAGGGCCAGCAGCCTGGCCTTGTTGCTCTGCTCGCGCGCCATGATCGCCCGGACCGTGGCCTGGGCCTGCTGCCAGTTGTATTCGAAAGCTGCCAGCGCCACCGCCTCCTTGTTGGCGAAATTGCCATAGACACTGCCCTTGGTCAGGCCCGTGGCTTCGGTCATGTCGGCCAGCGACGTCCCGGCATAGCCCTTGGTGTTGAAGAGCGGTGCGGTCTTTTCGACGATCAGTTGGCGGGTACGCTGTGCTTTGTCCATGGGAAGAAAATATACCGATTGGTATTTTGTCGTCAAGCGGGTTGCCGACCACTGGTCGAGGCGCCGTTGGCCTGCCGCTCACAGGGCGTACTGGGCAATCCCGTTGCCGAACGACCAGTTCTCCTTTTTCACCTCGACCAGGTTGATGAACACATCCTCCAGGCGCACACCTGCCTCCTTGTGGAGCCCTTCGGCAATCAACTGGAAGAGCCGTTTCTTCTGTTCGAGGGTGCGCCCTTCGCTGAGGGTGATCTGGATGAATACCTGCCTGTCCGAGCGCTCGATGCCCAGGTACTCCCGGTCGTTCACCAGGCGGTCGTCGTCATGCTCGGTCAGCACCTGGAAATTGTCGTGGTCGGGGACGTTGATCGCCTGTTTCAGGCAGGCATAGACGACCTGGCCGAGCTTGTTGATGTGGGTGGGGTCGGGGTGTTTTCGGGTGTCGATACGCACGAGCGGCATGGCGTCTGTCCTGTTGGTGGGATGCACAGGACAAGATAGCGTGCCCCGGTTGCGACCGCTGTGCGGTCGATCGCAGGCTTGGCCAGCTCCCACAGTGGATGCAGGGGGAACTTTGTGGGAGCCGGCAGCGCCGGCGATTGCGGTTGATCAGGCGCATGGCATCGCGGGGCAAGCCCGCTCCTACAAGGCGTCGGTCGTGGCTTCCTTGAGCCAGTCGATGAACGCTTGCACCTGCGGGCGTCGCAGCGACTCGGGCCGGGTGACGGCGTAGTAGGCGAAACGCGCGGGCCAGGGTTTGTCCAGGGCAACCACCAGCTTGCCGCTTTCCAGGTCCTCGCGGGCAAGGTTGTCCTGTACCAGGGCAATGCCTTGCCCGGTGGCCGCCGCCCGCAGCAACAACAGGTCCTCGTCGAAGCTCGGGCCGCGCCTGGCGCTGTTGTCAGTCGCCACGCCGTGGGCCTGTAGCCACAGGTCCCAGTCGGCGCGATCGGCGTCCTGCAGCAACGGGTAATGCAGGCAGTCCTGCGGTTCGCGGATCGCCGGCCCATTCGCCAGCAAGGTGGGGCTGGTGACCGGCAGCAGCACCGGTGCCAACAGCGGGATCGATTCGAGCCCCGGATAGTGGCCCAGGCCATGGCGCAAGGCGATGTCGATGCGCTCGCGCTGGAAATCCACCAGTCTCGCCGTCGCCTCCACCTGTACTTCGATCTCCGGGTGGCGGGCGCTGAAGTCGGCCAGGCGCGGAACCAGCCAGGTGGACGCGAAGGAGGGCACGGTGCTGATCGTGAGGGTCTGCTCGTGGACCTTGGCCTCGAGTTCGGCCAGGGCGCTTTCGATATGGCCGAAGCCGCGTGTCAGCCCCGGATGCAAGCACGCGCCGGCCTCGGTGAGGTGCACGCCATGGCGTCCGCGTACCAGCAAGACCACACCCAGGCGGTCCTCCAGCTGGCGAATCTGCTGGCTGATCGCCCCGGGGGTCACGCCCAGGCGTTGTGCAGCCGCTTTCAGGCTGCCAAGGCGTGCGGTTTCAGTGAAGGCCCGAAGTGCCAGCAAGGGGAGAACAGCGCCCATGGTGGGGTTCCTAGGTTTAGAAAAACTAAAGCGGTAGCGCAGAACCTATCGTTTCCGTATCGCGAATCCGCTCATTAGCATGTAGCTCAGATCATTCCACACACGTTAGCCTGACTGAGGTAAAGGATCCATGCCCGATCCCGATTTGATGCTCTACACCGACAGCTCGCCCAACGGCTTCAAGATCACCATCGCCCTGGAAGAAATGGGCCTGGCGTACACCCTGCATCATGTACGCATCGATCAGGGC
This sequence comes from Pseudomonas sp. NPDC090755, assembly GCF_044769005.1. Lineage (NCBI taxonomy): Bacteria > Pseudomonadati > Pseudomonadota > Gammaproteobacteria > Pseudomonadales > Pseudomonadaceae > Pseudomonas > Pseudomonas sp. NPDC090755. Next base: position 47,513 of record NZ_JBIVXC010000009.1, read on the forward strand.
GAACACCGCCTGCCGGCGTTTCTGGCGCTCAATCCGTATGGCCGCATTCCGGTGTTGGTGGACCGTGGCCGCGGCATCACCCTGTTCGAGTCTGCCGCCATTCTCCTGTACCTGGCGCAGCGCAGCGGGCAACTGCTTGACCCGAACCCCCAGGCGTACTGGGCGACCGTGACCTGGTTGATGTTCCACAGCGCGAGCATGGGCCCGCTGCTCGGCCAGCGGGTGCACTTCGAGTGCTTCGACAACGGCGCCAACGCCCCGGCCATCGACCGTTACCGGCAGCTCACCGAGGCGGCCTTCGCCACCCTCGACCAGCACCTGGCCAACCAGCCGTGGCTGGCGGGGGAGGCCTATTCGATTGCCGATATCGCCACGTTCGGCTGGATGCATATCGCCCGGTTGGTGGCCTTCGATTTCAGCCACTACCGGCACTTGAGCGACTGGTACGAGCGCATCGACCAGCGTCCTGCCGTGCAGCGCGGCCTCCGCCTGCCCGCACCTGCGACAGGCCCGTGACACCCACACCCACAACCAAGGATTCGGTATGAACGCGACGACTCACCCTTGCACACCTGCTGTGACCTGCGGCGCCAATGCCTCGGCGTTTGCCAACCACCCCGGCTATCGGCGCATGTTCGCGCCCGATCAACTGACGCTGGGGATTTTCCTGCCGCTGCGCTTTTTCGCAGGCGACATGGCCGTGCTTGCCAACCAGGCGCAGCAGGTCAGCGAAATCGATCGACTGGGCTTCGCCGCAGCCTGGGTGCGTGACGTGCCACTGTTCGATCCGTCGTTCGGCGATGCGGGGCAAGTGTTCGATCCCTTTACCTACCTGGCCTATCTGGCAGCGCACACGCGGCGGATCGCCCTGGTGACCGGCAGCGCCATTTTTTCCCTGCGTCATCCCATCGATCTGGCCAAGTCCGCCGCCACCCTCGATCATCTGTCTGGCGGTCGCCTGGTCATGGGCATCGCCACCGGTGACCGGCCGGTGGAATTTCCGGCCTATGGCCTGGCACATGCCGAACGAGGAGAGCGCTTTGCCTGGTCGGTGGATTACTTCCGACAACTGCTGGCAGCCGGGACGGCGAACATCCAGTCGCCGCTGGGGCAGTTGCATCAGGCGCAACTGCTGCCCAAGCCTGTCACCGGGCGCATCCCGCTGATCGTGACGGGTTCATCGCAGCAATCGATGGGCTGGCTGGGTGAACAGGCCGACGGCTGGCTGACGTACCCGGATGCCACCCATAACGTTTTGGGGCCGCGCCGTCTGGCGGAAAAGATCCGTGCCTGGCGGGCAGCGATTCCCGGGGGAGGGTTTCGCCCGCACATGACCAACGAATGGATCGACCTGGCCGACGATCCGGACTTTCCGCGCACACCGCTGCAGGGGGGCTATGTGCTCAAGACCGGGCGCAACGGGTTGATCGACCTGTTGGGTGAATGGCGCGATGCCGGGGTCAATCATGCCGCCCTGGGCATCCAGATGGCCCGGCGTCCGGTAGCGGAGGTCATTGAGGAGCTGGCGCAGGAGGTACTGCCGCTGTTCCCGGCGCTGGCCGGTCCCGAGCCACGGGCACAAAGCTGGTAGGCGCGATTTATGCGCTAAGGCTATATGCATGTATCCAACGGGTCTTGCCCGGCCAACCGCAGCCCTTGCCGGTTGGCAGGGTTAGCGTTTAGCTGGTCGCTGCCGTAGGTGCATGCGTGCGCCCTGCGGACACTCCAATCAAATCAACGGCGCGTTGGCCGCCGGGCGGGGGGACGGCCACGCGGACACATCAGGTGCAGACGATGAGCACACCCCTGGATTTGAACGCGTTGAAGGCCCGCCAGCAGGCGGCGTGGGCCAGCGGCGATTACGCGGTGATCGGCACGACCTTGCAACTGGTCGGCGAACGCCTGGCCGAGGCCTGTGACTTGCGCTGGGACGAAAAGGTGCTGGATGTGGCCGCCGGCAACGGCAATGTCACCCTGGCCGCCGCACGACGCGGTTGCCAGGTCACCTCCACGGACTACGTGCCCGAGCTGTTGAAACGTGGAGAAGAGCGGGCGAAGGCCGAACACCTGAACGTGGTGTTTCAGACCGCCGATGTGGAAGCCTTGCCGTTTGCCGACGGGGCCTTCGACGTGGTCGTCTCGACCTTTGGCGTGATGTTCGCCCCCGATCACGCGCAATCGGCGCGGGAGCTGGGTCGGGTCTGTCGCCCGGGCGGCCGCATCGGCCTGGCGAACTGGACGCCGCAAGGTTTCATCGGACAGATGTTCAAGACCCTGGGCCGGCATGTCCCGCCACCGGCCGGCGCACTTCCACCCTCGCGCTGGGGCGACGAAGAACAGTTGCAGCAGCTGTTCGCCGACACCCTTGGCTCGATGAAGGTCAGTCGCCAGCATTTCAACTTCCGCTATCGCTCGGCGGCCCATTTCATCGAGGTGTTCAGGACCTGGTACGGCCCGGTGCACAAGGCCTTTGCCGCGCTGGACAGCGAAGCCGCCAGTGCACTGGAACGCGACCTTACCCAGTTGCTGAACGACAGCAACGTGGCCGGGCCGTCGTCGCTGGTGGTGCCCAGCGAATACCTGGAAGTGGTCATCAGCCGCCGCTGAGAACGACGCCTGCGCGTGCCTGGCCGGCGCGTTCAGACGAGCACAGGCTGTAGCGTGCAGGCGTGCAGGTCTTCGAGGAAGGCCTGCAGGATCGGTGGTGGCGACACGCCGCGGCGGGTGATGACATCGAAGGGGGAGGTCAGGTCCAGGGTGCTGGCACCCAGGCGACGCATGTCGCCGGTCTTGACCCACTGCTCGGCGAAGTGCACCGGCAGAAAGCCGATGTAGGCCCCGGAGATGATCAGGATCGCCGCCGCCTCGATGTTCTCCACGGTGGCGGCGGCCTTGCTGATGCCCAGTTGCTCCAGGTCGAACTGGTGCATGTAGCCGCGCACGACGATATGACAGTCGCGGACCTCCTCGAGCAGGCGACCGTTCGCCGCCTTGCTGGCGTACAGCGGATGGCGGCGGCCACAGTAGAGCCCCAGGGCTTCGTCGTAGAGCGGCAGGTAGGACAGCCCCGGTACGTGCAGGGGAAAGTGGCCGATGGCCAGGTGCAGGCGACCGTCCAGCACCCGCTCTTCCAGTTCCGCCGGGGCGCCGATGTAGATGTGCAGGTGGGCGTCGTGGCCGCGCGAGACAAAGCGCTGGGTAGTGCGCGGCAGCGGCGAGGCGGAATCGGTCAGGGTGGAGTCGATGATGCCGAGGTTGAGCTTGCCGCTGATGTGCTGCTTGAGCACGTCGGCGTCCATGCAGAAGCTTTCCACGGCGCTGAGCAGGCGCAGGGTGGCTTCATGGATGGCCACGCCCTGCTCGGTGAGGCGAAAGCCGCTGCGCCCACGCTGGCAAAGCTTGACCCCCAGGCGAGTCTCCAGGTGCGTCATCTGTTCGCTGATGGTCGACTGGCCGGCGTTGAGCGCGGCCTGCGCCGCAGAAAAGCCACCGCATTTGACGATGGTGGTGAATACCCTGAGAAGCTTCAGGTCGACATCGTGGAGCTGGATCACCGTAGCCTCCCGGCCGGGCGTCACATCGCACTGGCTGATATGAACGTCCGGGCATTGTTTTTTTTCCAAGCTAACCATGGGCATGTGATCACTGCAATGGCTGGCGTTGGGAAATGCCTTCGGCGGCGCCGGCGCTTCTACCGCAACGCTCGACACTCAAGCGGATACTTCGGATCTGGCGATGTATGCATCTGCACTTGCGCATTTTTCCCTGCCTGGGCTGCCGCCATAGTGGCTGCAACGGTGGTCGAGCAGTCGCCCCGTCTCCTGACCAGAACAATAAGTGGAGAAACCTGAACATGGCAAAGCACGGTTATGAATCCGGCCGCCTGAACCTGCCTTTCGTGGGGCATTGCACCTTCGCCAAATCGCCTATCTGCACCGACTGGGCGGCCATCGACGCCGATGTCGCGATCCTCGGCGCCCCCAACGACATGGGCACCCAGTGGCGTTCCGGCGCACGTTTCGGACCGCGCGGCATCCGCGAGGCATCGACCCTGTTCTCGTTCGGCCACGCCGGCGCCTACGACTTCGAAGATGACGCCACCTACCTGACCGAAGACCAGCTGCGCATGGTCGACGTCGGCGATGCCGATATCGTCCACACCGACATGGCCACCAGCAACGCCAACATCGAATCGGCCGTACGCCAGATCCTCGCTGCAGGCGCCATGCCGGTGGTACTGGGCGGTGACCACTCGATCCACGCACCGGTGATCAAGGCTTTCGAAGGTCACGGGCCGATCCACATCGTGCATTTCGATGCCCACCTGGACTTCGTCGACGAGCGCCACGGCGTGCGCTACGGCCACGGCAGCCCGCTGCGTCGCGCTTCGGAGCTGGATCACATCGTCGGCATGACCCAGATGGGCATCCGCAACGTCTCGTCCTCCAACCGCGACGACTACGACGCCGCCCGCGAAGCCGGTTCGCAGATCCTTTCGGTACGCGACGTGCGCCGCCTGGGCTGTGAAGGCGTGCTGGCGAAGATCCCCGAAGGCCGCGACTACTACATCACCATCGACATCGACGGCTTCGACCCGTCCATCGCCCCGGGCACCGGTACCCCGAGCCACGGCGGCTTCCAGTACTACGAAGTGCTGGAAATCATCCAGGCGCTGGCCCGCCGCAGCAAGGGCCGGATCGTCGGCATGGACCTGGTGGAAGTGGCCCCGGCCTACGACCCGGCAGGTGTGACCTCGATCCTCGCCGCGCAGCTGCTGATGAACAGCATCGGCTTCATCTTCCACGCGCGCGCCCAAGCTCGCTGACCCGGAGATTGCACAGTGGACAACACGGTAAAAGCCTACCTGCAGGCCTTCGGCGTATCCGAAGCCACCCAGCGTTTTCTCTCCAAGCCCCAGCGCATGTTCATCGGCGGGGCCTGGCTGCAAGCCAGTGACGGCGCCAGCGCCGAGGTCATCGAGCCTTCCACCGAAGGTGTGCTGACGCGTATCCCGATGGGCACTAGCGAGGACCTGGACCGCGCCGTGCGGGCTGCCCGTGAGCAGTTCGACGGCGGCCCCTGGAGCCAGCTCAAGCCCCTGGAGCGCGAGCGCCTGATCCATCGCCTGGCTGATCTGATCGAAGCCAATGCAGAGGAGCTGGCGCAGATCGAGTCCATCGACATGGGCAAGTCGGTCGCCCAGGCCCGCGCCGTGGATATCCAGGGCACGGTCGATACCCTGCGCTATTTCGCCGGCTGGGCCAGCAAGATCCACGGCCGCACCGTCGAGCCGTCGCTGCCGGGCAACTACCTGGCCTACACCCGCAAGGAAGCGGTGGGCGTGGTGGGGGCCATCGTGCCCTGGAACTTCCCGCTGCAGACCATGGCCTGGAAGCTGGGCGCCGCGCTGGCCACCGGCTGCACCGTGGTCGTCAAGCCGGCGGAGCTGACTTCGCTGTCGGCCCTGCGCTTTGCCGAGTTGGTGCAGGAATCGGGTATCCCAGACGGCGTGCTGAATATCGTCACCGGTCGCGGCAGCGTGGTGGGTACGGCCATGTCCAGCCACCCGGGCATCGACAAGCTGAGCTTCACCGGCTCCACGCCAGTGGGCTGCTCGGTGGGCAAGGCGGCGATGGACCAGATGAAGCGCCTGACCCTGGAGCTGGGCGGCAAGTCGCCGGTGATCGTGTTCGCCGATGCCGATATCGAGGCGGCGGCCGAGGCGGTCGCCAACGGTGTGTTCTTCAACTCGGGGCAGGTCTGCGATGCCGGTACCCGCGCCTATGTCGAGCGCAGTGTCTACCCGGCGTTCCTCCAAGCGCTGGCCAAGTACACCGCGACCCTGAAGATCGCCCCGGGCCTGGATCCGGACTGCTTCATCAGCCCCATGGTGTCGCGCCAGCAACAGCAGCGGGTGCTGGAGTACATCGCCCTGGGCAAGGCCGAAGGGGCGCAGGTGTACTACGGCGGCGAGCCGGTCGAAGGCCCGGGCTTCTTCGTGCAGCCGACGATCTTCGCCAACTGCAACAACGACATGCGCGTGGTGCGCGAGGAGATTTTCGGCCCGGTGCTGGTAACCGCACCGTTCGACACCCAGGAGCAGGCCCTGGCCCTGGCCAACGACTCGGAATTCGGCCTGGCGGCGGCGATCTACTCCAACGACCTGGGCAAGGTCCACGGCCTGATTCCGCGCCTGCGCGCCGGCACCGTCTACGTCAATGCCCACAGCACCCTGGACCCATCCATGCCGTTCGGTGGCTACAAGCAGTCGGGCTACGGCAAGGACATGGGCGCCGAACAACTGGAGTTTCTGCTGGAGACCAAGGCGGTCTGGATCACCTTGCCCTGAGGTAACAGGGCGGGCCTGCGTCGCTGACGGTTGGCGAGCGACGCAGGTTTTTTGGATGCATCGAATTTCAATAACAAGAACCTGTCGAGGTGATGCCCATGAACAGCCAAGTGGATGTCGAGCGTGCGCAAGACCTGGAAAGGCGCCTGCGCGCCTATGAAGAACTGGAGAAGAGGGCGCACTGGCCAGGCGCCTTGAGTGCGGGTGACTTCGTCGCACTCATCTTGCTGACGCTGGTGATGGTCGCCGGGGCGTATTTCCTCGGAGGCCAGCCATGAACCCGTCCAGAGAGCAGGCGTTTCGCCTGGCCGCCGAACGCGGCGATACCCCCTTGTTGCCCAGTGAGCGGGTCTGGGGCTTCTGGGGTTATGCCTACGCCAACTCGGCGCTGGCGGTGGCCACCTGGGTGTTTTTGATCGGCGGCGCCACGGCGCTGTTCGTCGGTCCCTTGCAGGGGATCGCCGCGATTGTCATCGGCAACATCATCGGTGTGATCCTGGCGGCGGCGTCCACCTGCCTGCCGTGCGGCAAGTACGGTGTCGAGCAGTTCACCTACCTGCGCAGCATGTTCGGTATCAATGGCAGCCGCCTGGTCTACTTCCTCTCCGTAGTGGTACTGACCATGGGCTGGCTGGCGGTACTGGGGCTGATGTGCGGACGGGCGCTGGACAACCTTCAAACCCTGGTGCAGCAGACCCAGCCCGACGCTGACGGCTGGATCGTGCCCGCAGGGGCCTTGCTGGCCATCGTGCTGGCGGCGCTGGTGGCCATGCGCGGGCCGGACATGATCCGCCGCCTGAGCGCGGTGATCGCGCCCAGCCTGATCCTGATCATGCTGGCGCTGATGTACTTCATCTCCCAGCGCTACAGCCTGGGCGAGCTGCTGGCCATGCCGCCGCTGCAACCGCCGTTCGAGAACCCCCATGTCAACTTCATGATCGCGGTGGAGATCAACATCGCCGCGGGCTTCTCCTGGTGGCCCTACATCGGCAACCTGTCGCGCCTGTGCAGCAACCAGCGCACGGCCTTCTGGCCCAACCTGGTGGGCATCTTCGGCGCCGCATCGCTGGGCGAGTCGGTCAGCCTGTTCGCCGCCACCACCCTGGGCAGCAGTGACCCTACCGCCTGGATGCGCCTGGCCGGTGGCATGGGCTTTGGCGTGATTGCCCTGAGCTTCCTGGCGCTGGCCAACCTGACCGGTATGGTCAACATCCTCTACACCGCGGTCATCGGCCTGCGCCAGCTGGCCGGGGAGCATCTGCGCAGCATGGGCTGGGGGGTACTGATCGGGCTGTTCTGCATCATCCCGGTGGTCATCGTGGTGTTCCTCCCGGGTATCTACGACGGCTTCTTCATCTTCCTGGTGTGGACCTCGGCACTCAACAGCGCCCTGGCCGGCATCGGCATCGCCGACTACTTCTTCCTGCGCAAGCAGCGCCTGAACCTGCGTCACCTGTATGCCGAGCAGAGCGGGTCGCCGGTGCGCTTCTGCAAGGGCTTGAACCCCATCGCGCTGGTGGCGCTGGTGGCGGGCTTTGCGATCTACGTGGTGGTGTTCAACCCGCAGACCCTGGCCCACACCGACTTCTTCACCTTCGCTACCGCCTCGCTGCCGTCCTGCCTGCTGGCCGGGCTTGTGCACTACGGCCTGACCCGACTGCTGGCGGCGCGCCTGGGCTGGGGTGGCTACCCAAAGGGCAATGAACGCAACGTCGAGGCCGCGGGCCTCCGAGTACAGGACTAGAACAATGAACAAGCGATACGACTACATCATCATCGGCGCAGGCTCTGCCGGCTGCGTCCTGGCCAACCGCCTGACCGAAGACGCCGGTACCTCGGTGCTGGTCCTGGAATTCGGCGGCAGCGACCGCAGCGTGCTGATCCAGATGCCCAGCGCGTTCTCCTTGCCGATGAACACCAAGAAGTACAACTGGCGCTACGAGACTGTGGCCGAGCCGCACCTGGACGGCCGGCGCCTGCACTGCCCACGGGGCAAGGTGCTTGGCGGTTCGTCCTCGATTAACGGCCTGGTCTACATCCGCGGCCATGCCTGCGACTTCGACGAATGGGAAAGCCTGGGCGCGAAGCATTGGAGTTATCGCAACTGCCTGCCGTACTTCAAGCGTGCCGAGAACTACAAGTTCGGCGGCGATGACTACCGCGGTGGCGCAGGGCCGCTGTCCACCAACAACGGCAACAACATGCAGAACCCGCTGTACGGCGCCTGGGTGCAAGCCGGTGCCGAGGCTGGCTACATCAAGACCGACGACTGCAACGGCTACATGCAGGAAGGCTTCGGCGCCATGCACATGACGGTCAAGGACGGCGTGCGCTGGTCCACCGCCAATGCCTACCTGCGCCCGGCCATGACGCGGCCGAACCTGACGGTCGTCACCCATGCCATGACCCGGCGCATCCTGCTCGACGGCAAGCGCGCGGTGGGCGTTGAGTACGACGAGGGCGGCCAGACCCACAAGGTCTACTGCAACCGCGAGGTGCTGGTGTCGTCCGGCCCGATCGGCTCGCCGCACCTGCTGCAGCGTTCAGGGATAGGCCCGCAAGCTGTGCTGAAAAAGGCCGGTATCGAGGTGCGTCATGACCTGCCGGGCGTGGGCGAGAACCTTCAGGACCACTCGGAAATCTACATCCAGTACGCCTGCAAGGAGCCGGTGACGCTCAACGGCAAGATGAGCCTGCTGGGCAAGGCGATGATCGGCCTGCGCTGGCTGCTGTTCAAGGATGGCCTGGGCGCCAGCAACCACTTCGAGGCCGGCGGTTTCATTCGCTCGTCCAAGGGGCTGCGCTGGCCGGACATCCAGTTCCACTTCCTGCCGGCGGCCATGCGCTACGACGGCGACAAACCGTTCAAGGGCCACGGCTTCATGGTGTTGACCGGGCCGAACAAGCCCACCAGCCGTGGCCATGTGCGGGCGCTGTCGGCCGACCCGTACCAGCATCCGGAAATCCGCTTCAACTACCTGGAGACCGAAGAAGACCGCGAGGGCTTTCGCCGCTGCGTGCGCCTGACCCGGGAAATCATCGCCCAGCCGGCCATGGACCGCTACCGTGGCGAAGAACTGGCGCCGGGACCGCAGGTGCAGACCGACGAGCAGATCGACGCCTTCGTGCGTGCCAACATGGAAAGCACCATGCACCCCTGTGGCTCTTGCCGCATGGGCGAGGACGACATGGCGGTGGTCGACTCCTCGCTGCGGGTACGTGGGCTGCAGGGACTGCGGGTGATCGACTCCTCGGTGTTCCCGAGCGAACCCAACGGCAACCTCAACGCACCGACCATCATGCTCGCCGAGCGTGCCGCGGACCTGGTGCGCGGGCGTGAGCCGCTGGCGCCGGTCGATGTACCGGTCGGCCTGGTGGGTGGCTGGGAAGAGGAACAGCGCAGCCGCGAACCGGTGCGCAAGGTCCGCGCCTGAGGCCTGACGATTGTGGGAGCTGGCGAAGCCTGCGATGGGGACCACACCGGCCTTATCGCCGGCTACGCCGGCTCCCACAGATCGGGTGACTGTGGCTTGTGGGAGCTGGCGAAGCCTGCGATGGGGTTCGCACCGGCCTCCACGGGTCGGACTGAATGCGTTCCGTTGGAGCGATATCGCTACAGCGGGCTCGAAGGCAGGGATTACGACGCTTTCCTACGTATGAACGACAGGATTAACCCTATTTTCTGGAGTGACTTCATTACAGCGAAAACCCTACGACACCCGATAAAACCGCGATTTCAGCGGTGTTTCGCGCTTGGCATAGGCCTTGCTATCTCCCTTGCGTCCGGCCGGATCAGCATGTGCTTTGTTCGGTTCAGGTGGTTGAACTTGTGACGTTATAAAAACAATTAAACTAGCAAGGTAAATACAATGAAAAACTCACCCCTCGGTCACTGTCCGCCCGATAGTGAAGAGCACGAACTCCAGCGCAGTCTCTCCAATCGCCATATCCAGTTGATCGCCATCGGCGGTGCAATCGGCACCGGCCTGTTCATGGGCTCCGGCAAGACCATCAGCCTGGCCGGCCCGTCGATCATATTCGTCTACATGATCATCGGCTTCATGCTGTTCTTCGTCATGCGGGCCATGGGCGAGTTACTGCTGTCCAACCTCAAGTACAAATCCTTCATCGACTTTTCCGCCGACCTGCTCGGACCCTGGGCAGGTTTCTTCACCGGCTGGACCTATTGGTTCTGCTGGATCGTCACCGGCATCGCCGATGTCATTGCCATCGCCGCCTATTCACAGTTCTGGTTTCCGGACATTCCCCAATGGTTGCCGGCACTCGGTTGCGTGGGCCTGCTGCTGTCGCTGAACCTGATGACGGTGAAGATGTTCGGCGAACTGGAGTTCTGGTTCGCCATGATCAAGATCGTGGCCATTTGCGCCCTGGTCTGCACTGGGCTGTACATGGTCGTTTCGGCCTATCAGTCGCCGACCGGCGATGTCGCGGCGCTTTCCAACCTGTGGAATGACGGCGGGATGTTCCCCCATGGCGCCATGGGCTTTTTCGCCGGCTTCCAGATTGCGATCTTTGCCTTTGCCGGGATCGAGTTGGTAGGCACCACCGCCGCTGAAACCAAAAACCCTGAACGCAACCTGCCACGGGCGATCAATTCGATTCCGCTGCGCATCATTGTGTTCTATGTCTTCGCCCTGGTCGCCATCATGGCCGTTACGCCGTGGCGCGATGTGGTCGCCAACAAGAGCCCCTTCGTCGAACTGTTCGTTCTGGCAGGCTTGCCGGCCGCTGCCGGGATCATCAACTTCGTGGTCCTCTCCTCGGCAGCGTCGTCTGCCAACAGCGGCGTGTTCTCAACCAGCCGCATGCTGTATGGCCTGGCGGTGGACGGTGATGCACCCGGCAAATTCAAGGCACTGTCCAGCCGCGCAGTACCCTCCAATGGCTTGATCTTTTCCTGTATCTGCCTGTCGGGCGGGGCGCTGGTCATTTACCTGGTGCCGAACATGCTCGACGCCTTCACCCTGATCACCACGGTGTCGGCGATCCTGTTCATGTGCGTCTGGTCGATGATCCTGCTGTCCTACCTCGCCTATCGCAAGCAGCGTGCCCACCTGCACCGCGCCTCGAAATACCGGATGCCGGGCGGCATCTTCATGAGCTGGGCCTGCCTTGCATTCTTCGTGGCCATGCTCGCCTTGCTGGCGCTGGAAGACGACACCCGCAAGGCGCTGTTGTTCGTGCCGGTGTGGTTTGCCGTGCTGGGCCTGTCCTACCGTTCCATCCGCCAGAAAAAACAGGAGAGCGTGCAGTTGTCCTTCGACGCGGATTGATCGCCACTTTCACGTTTTGCCCAGGGGGACGGCGCAGGGTGCGCCGGCCCCCTGTTGTCGTTTGCCAAGCAGGAGACCACGATGCGCATCCACGTCACCTTCATCGACCGCGTCGGTATCACCCAGGAGATCCTGGCACTGCTGGGGGCGCGCAACCTCAACCTCGACGCGGTGGAGATGATCCCGCCCAACGTCTACATCGACGCCCCGGCGCTGTCACAGGCAGTGCTGGACGAACTCCACGATGCCCTGTTGCGGGTGATCGGGGTGCAGGCGGTCGACCTGGTCGACTTCCTGCCCGGCCATCGCCGGCGGTTGCAACTGGAGGCGCTGCTGGCGGCGATGAGCGACCCGGTGCTGGCGGTCGACCCCAACGGTCATGTGCTGCTGGCCAACCCCACCCTGGTCAGCCTGGTGGGCCGCGAGCCGGCCGGAGAGCCGTTGTCCCGCCTGTTCACCGAGCCGGACCTGGCCCGGACCCTGATCGACAAGGGCTTTCGCCTGCCCATGTGCGAGGTGAGCTTCCAGGGCCAGGCCCTGTTGCTGGAGGCCACACCCATCAGCGGCGGGGCGGACGCCCTGGTCGGTGGCCTGCTGACGCTCTATCCGCCGAGCCGCATCGGCGAGCGCCTGGCTTCGTTGCTGCATGATCACACCGAGGGCCTGGAAGCGCTGCTGGGCGACTCCGCGGCGCTCAAGGCGCTCAAGGCGCGCCTGCACAAAGTGGCGAGCCTGGAGGCGCCGCTGCTGATCCAGGGCGAAACCGGCACCGGCAAGGAGCTGGTGGCCCGCGCCTGCCATGCACTGAGTGCTCGGCGCGATGCCTCCTTCCTGGCGCTCAACTGCGCAGCGCTGCCCGAGAGCCTGGCCGAGAGCGAGCTGTTCGGCTATGCCGCCGGCGCCTTCACCGGCGCCCAGCGCGGCGGCAAACCGGGCCTGCTGGAACTGGGCGACGGCGGTACGGTGTTCCTCGATGAAGTGGGCGAGATGTCGCCTTACCTGCAGGCCAAGTTGTTGCGCTTTCTCAACGACGGCAGCTTTCGCCGGGTCGGTGGTGCCGGCGAGGTGCGGGTGAATGTGCGGGTGGTCTGCGCCACCCACCGCGACCTGGAAAGCATGGTGGTCGAAGGCAGTTTTCGCGAAGACCTCTACTACCGCCTCAACGTGCTCAACCTGAAGGTGCCGCCTCTGCGCGAGCGCGGCAAGGACATCCTCCTGCTGGCCGAACATTTCCTCCACCAGGCCTGCACGCAGATACAACGCTCGCCTTGCCGGCTGGCCCTGGCCACTCATCCGCTGCTGCTGGGCAATCGCTGGGCGGGCAACGTGCGCCAGTTGCAGAACGTGATCTTCCGCGCTGCCGCCATCAGCGAAGGGGAGGTGATCGACTGCGACGACCTGGAGCTGGCCGGCACCGCCTTGAACAATCAGCAGCCGGACGCGCAGGAGGTCATCAGCCTGGAAGCGGCGGTGCAGGGGTTCGAGAAGTCCCTGCTGGAGAAGATGTACGCCACCTATCCCTCGACCCGGCAACTGGCTGTGCGTCTGCAGACGTCACACACGGCCATCGGCCAGCGCTTGCGCAAGTACGGCATCGCCAGCCGGGTCTCGTAGCCGGCCCGGTTCGAATACGCTCCAGCGGAGTGATTACGCTCCAGTCCAGCGTGGGCCGCGGGTTCATTGGGCGACCCCGACGGTGGCGGCGGCAGGGCTCAGGCAATGGAGCGATTTCGCTCCAGCACAAACCCTTGAGATTGACTGATTTTTCATCGTAACACCTTGAAAATCAAGGGTTTTAACAAGTTGGCATCGCCCTTGCTCTTGTATCAATCAGTCCTGCATCGGGACCCACCTGATAACAAGAGAGGAAGATCCATGAGCACTCTGCGTTTTACTCCCGAACACGAATGGCTGCGTCTGGAAGCGACTGGCGAGCTGACCGTCGGCATCACCACCTACGCCCAGGAGGCCCTGGGTGACGTGGTGTTCGTGCAGCTGCCGGAGCCGGGCGAGTACGGGGAGGGCAATGAAGTCGCAGTGCTGGAATCGGTGAAGGCCGCCAGCAATATCAGCATGCCCCTGAACGGCACCGTGGTGGCGGTCAACCAGGCCCTGGCCGACGACCCCGAGCTGGTCAACGCCTCGCCCATGCAGGACGGCTGGTTCTTCCGTATCCAGGCCAGCAACCCGGCCGACCTCGACACCTTGATGGACCAGGAAGGCTACGACCGCTTCCTGGCCGAAAACGCCTGAGCCAGGGTGCCGCCATGACCAACCCATCCATCCCGCTGGGCACCGACAACGAGTTCATCGCCCGTCATATCGGCCCGCGCGAGGGCGATATCGACGCCATGCTGGCGCTGACCGGCCATGACTCGCTCGACGCCCTGATCGACAGCGTCATCCCCGCCAGCATCAAGGGCACCAGCGTGCTCGCGCTGAGCAAAGGGCAGGGCGAGACCGAAGCCCTGGCCGCACTCAAGGCCATCGCCGCGAAGAACCAGCTGTATCGCAACCACATCGGACAGGGCTATTACCCTTGCCACACTCCGACGCCGATCCTGCGCAACCTGTTGGAGAACCCGGCCTGGTACACCGCCTACACCCCGTACCAGCCGGAGATTTCCCAGGGCCGCCTGGAAGCGCTGTTGAATTTCCAGACCCTGGTCAGCGACCTGACCGGCATGGAAATCGCCAACGCCTCCTTGCTCGATGAAGCCACCGCCGCCGCCGAGGCCATGACTTTCTGCAAACGCCTGGCGAAGAACAAGGCCCCGGCGTTTTTCGCCTCCCGCCATTGCCATCCGCAGACCCTCGACGTGCTGCGCACCCGTGCCCAGCCGCTGGGCATTGAAGTGGTCATCGGTGATGAGGTGGCGCTGGAAACCCAGGGCCTCGACGCTTACTTCGGCCTGCTGCTGCAATACCCGGCCAGCACCGGCCATATCGCCGACCACCGCGCCCTGGTGGAACGCGCCCATGCCGCCGGCGCCCTGGTGGCGGTGTCCGCCGACCTGCTGGCCCTGACCCTGCTGACCCCACCGGGCGAGTTCGGTGCCGACGTGGTGCTCGGCAGTGCCCAGCGCTTTGGCGTACCCCTGGGCTTCGGTGGCCCGCACGCTGCGTACTTCGCTACCCGCGATGGGTTCAAACGCGACATGCCCGGGCGCCTGGTCGGCGTCTCCATCGACCGCTTCGGCAAGCCGGCCCTGCGCCTGGCCATGCAGACCCGCGAGCAACATATCCGTCGCGAGAAAGCCACCAGCAACATCTGCACCGCCCAGGTGCTGCTGGCCAACATCGCCAGCATGTACGCGGTCTACCACGGTCCCCAGGGCCTGGCGCAGATCGCCAGGCGCGTGCACCGCCTGACCGCGATCCTGGTGCAGGGGCTGCAGCAGCTCGGGCACAAGGTCGAGCAGCAGCACTTCTTCGACACCCTCAGCGTGATCACCGCCCGGCCTGTGGCCGAGGTGCTGGCCGCCGCCAATGCAGCACGCCTGAACCTGCGCCTGATCGACGACCTACGCGTCGGCCTGTCGCTGGATGAAACCTGCGAGCAGGGCAGCGTCGAGGCCCTGTGGCAGGTGTTCGCCGCCCCTGGCCAGGCGCTGCCGGACTTCACCGCCCTGGCTGCCGGCACCGGCGACAGCCTGCCGTTGCCGCTGCTGCGCGAAACGCCGTTCCTGCAGCACCCGGTGTTCAACCGCTACCACAGCGAAACCGAGTTGATGCGCTACCTGCGCCGCCTGGCCGACAAGGACCTGGCCCTGGACCGCACCATGATCGCCCTGGGCTCATGCACCATGAAGCTCAACGCCGCCAGCGAGATGATCCCGATCACCTGGCCCGAGTTTGGTGCCCTGCACCCGTTCGCCCCGGCCGGGCAGTCGCAGGGTTACCGCCAGCTGACCGATGAGCTGGAAGCCATGCTCTGCCAAGCCACCGGCTATGACGCCATGTCCCTGCAGCCCAACGCCGGCTCCCAGGGCGAGTACGCGGGCCTGTTGGCCATCCGTGCCTACCACGCCAGCCGTGGCGAGGCGGGGCGCGATGTGTGCCTGATTCCGTCGTCAGCCCATGGCACCAACCCGGCCACGGCGCAGATGGCCGGCATGCGCGTGGTGGTGGTCAACTGCGACGAGCGCGGCAACGTCGATGTTGACGACCTGCAGCGCAAGGCCGAGCAGCACAAGGATCAACTGGCCGCGCTGATGATCACCTATCCCTCGACCCATGGCGTGTTCGAGGACGGCATCACCCGCATCTGCGACATCATTCATGAGCACGGCGGCCAGGTGTACCTGGACGGCGCCAACATGAACGCCATGGTCGGCCTTTGCGCGCCGGGCAAGTTCGGCGGCGATGTCTCGCACCTGAACCTGCACAAGACCTTCTGCATCCCCCACGGCGGTGGCGGCCCGGGCGTCGGCCCGATCGGCGTGAAGGCGCACCTGGCGCCGTTCCTGCCCGGCCACGGCCATATGGACAACAAGCAGGGCGCGGTCAGCGCGGCGCCGTATGGCAGCGCCAGCATCCTGCCGATCACCTGGATGTACATCCGCATGATGGGCGGGGAAGGGCTCAAGCGCGCCTCGCAGTTGGCGATCCTGAGTGCCAACTACATCGCCCGGCGCCTGGAGGAGCACTACCCGGTGCTCTACACCGGCGAGAACGGCCTGGTCGCCCACGAGTGCATCCTCGACCTGCGCCCGCTCAAGGACAGCAGCGGCATCAGCGTCGAGGACGTGGCCAAGCGCCTGATCGACTTTGGCTTCCACGCCCCGACCATGTCCTTCCCGGTGGCCGGTACGCTGATGGTCGAGCCGACCGAGAGCGAGTCCAAGGAAGAACTGGACCGCTTCTGCGACGCCATGATCTGCATCCGCGAGGAAATCCGCGCGGTGGAAAACGGCACCCTGGACAAGCTCGACAACCCGCTGAAGAACGCCCCGCATACCGCCGCCGAGCTGGTGGGCGAATGGTCGCATCGCTATGGCCGTGAGCTGGCGGTGTACCCGCTGGACGCGCTGCGCGAGAGCAAGTACTGGCCGCCGGTGGGGCGCGTGGACAACGTCTACGGCGACCGCAACCTGGCCTGTGCCTGCCCGCCGATGTCGATCTACCAGGACGCTTGATCGCATGGGCCCGGATCCGGTCCGGGCCTTGCTTGCCAACCAGATAAGAAGGAAGCACAACCATGTTCCATAAAAGCCTGACCCTGTCCGATTTCGACCCAGCGCTGTCCGAGGCCATCCGACGCGAAGCGCAACGCCAGGAAGACCACATCGAGCTGATTGCCTCGGAGAACTACACCAGCCCGCAAGTGATGCAGGCCCAGGGCACCGAGCTGACCAACAAGTACGCCGAAGGCTATCCGGGCAAGCGCTACTACGGCGGTTGCGAGCATGTCGATGTGGTCGAGCAACTGGCCATCGACCGCGCCAAGCAACTGTTCGGCGCAGGCTACGCCAACGTCCAGCCGCACTCCGGCTCCTCGGCCAACAGCGCCGTGTACCTGGCCCTGCTGCAGGCCGGCGACACCATCCTGGGCATGAGCCTGGCCCACGGCGGTCATCTGACCCACGGCGCCAAGGTGTCGTCTTCCGGCAAGCTCTACAACGCGGTGCAGTACGGCATCGATGGCAACGGCCTGATCGATTACGACGAAGTCGAGCGCCTGGCAGTCGAGCACAAGCCGAAGATGATCGTCGCCGGCTTCTCCGCTTACTCCAAGACCCTGGACTTCCCACGCTTCCGGCAGATCGCCGACAAGGTCGGTGCCTACCTGTTCGTCGACATGGCCCACGTCGCCGGCCTGGTAGCCGCGGGCCTGTACCCCAATCCGCTGCCGTACGCCGACGTGGTCACCACCACCACCCACAAGACCCTGCGCGGCCCGCGTGGCGGCCTGATCCTGGCCAAGGCCGATCCGGAGCTGGAGAAAAAGCTCAACTCGGCGGTGTTCCCGGGCGGGCAGGGCGGTCCGCTGATGCATGTCATCGCGGCCAAGGCGGTGTGCTTCAAGGAAGCGTTGGAGCCTGGCTTCAAGGACTACCAGTACCAGGTCATCAAGAACGCCCAGGCCATGGCCGAGATCTTCAAGCAGCGTGGCTATGACGTGGTGTCCGGGGGCACCGACAACCACCTGTTCCTGGTCAGCCTGATTCGCCAGGGCATCACCGGCAAGGACGCCGATGCCGCGCTGGGCCGTGCGCACATCACGGTGAACAAAAACGCCGTCCCCAACGACCCGCAGTCGCCGTTCGTGACCTCGGGCCTGCGCATCGGGACCCCGGCCGTGACCACCCGTGGCTTCCAGGTACCGGAGTGCCGCGCCCTGGCGACCTGGATCTGCGACATCCTCGATCACCTCGGCGATGCCGACGTCGAGGCCCAGGTGGCCCGGCAGGTAACCGAGCTGTGCAAACTGTTCCCGGTTTATCCGGCCTGATCACCGGGTGCGATGGCGGAGGCGTGTATGTCGCTGAGTGTTTTTGATCTGTTCAAGGTGGGCATCGGCCCGTCCAGCTCCCACACGGTCGGGCCGATGCGCGCCGCGGCGCGTTTTGTCGAAGGGCTCAGGGACCAGGGGCTGCTGGCCCAGGTGCACAGCGTGCGCGCCGAGCTGTACGGCTCGCTCGGCGCCACCGGCAAGGGCCACGGTAGCGACAAGGCGGTGCTGCTGGGGCTTGAGGGTGAGCACCCGGATACCGTCGAAACCTCGATGGTGGCCGACCGCCTGGGGATGATCCGCCAGAGCGGGACGCTGTCACTGCTGGGAGAGAAGCGCATCCGCTTCGTCGAGAAAGAACACCTGGCGATGATCCGCAAACCCTTGCCCTATCACCCCAACGGCATGATTCTGCGCGCCTTCGACGGGGCCGGCCTGCAGCTGTGCAGTCGCGAGTACTATTCGGTGGGCGGCGGCTTCGTGGTGGACGAGGCGGCGATCGGCGTCGACCGCATCGTCGAGGACCGCACGCCGTTGCGTTTCCCCTTCCTGACCGGACGCGAGTTGCTGGCGCAGTGTGCCCAGCACGGGCTCTCGATCAGCCAGTTGATGGCCGAGAACGAGACCGCCTGGCGCAGCCCGCAAGAGACGCGCCAGGGCTTGCTGCACATCTGGCAGGTGATGCAGGACTGCGTCACGGCCGGTTGCCGCACCGAAGGGATCATGCCCGGCGGGCTCAAGGTCAAGCGCCGCGCCGCGGCCTTGCACCGGCAGTTGAGCAGCAGCCCCGAAGCCAACCTGCGCGACAGCCTCTCGGTGCTCGATTGGGTCAACCTCTACGCCCTGGCGGTGAACGAGGAAAACGCCAGCGGCGGACGGGTGGTCACGGCACCGACCAATGGCGCGGCCGGCATCATCCCGGCGGTGCTGCATTACTACACGCGCTTCGTGCCGGGGGCCAACGAGGACGGGGTGGTGCGTTTCCTGCTCACCGCCGCCGCGATCGGCATCCTGTACAAGGAAAACGCCTCGATCTCCGGCGCCGAAGTGGGTTGCCAGGGCGAGGTCGGGGTGGCCTGCTCGATGGCGGCCGGGGCCTTGTGCGAAGTGCTCGGCGGCACAGTGCAGCAAGTGGAGAACGCCGCCGAAATCGGCATGGAACACAACCTGGGGCTGACCTGCGACCCCATTGGCGGACTGGTCCAGGTGCCTTGCATCGAGCGCAACGCCATGGGCTCGGTCAAGGCCATCAACGCTGCGCGCATGGCCCTGCGTGGCGACGGGCAGCACTTCGTGTCCCTCGACAAGGTGATCCGTACCATGCGCCAGACCGGCGCCGACATGAAAAGCAAATACAAAGAGACTGCCCGCGGCGGGCTGGCGGTCAATATCATCGAATGCTAGGAGTCACCCATGTCCTCAGAACAACTACAACAAACGCCGCTGCATGCCCTGCACCTGGAACTGGGCGCACGCATGGTGCCGTTCGCCGGTTACGCCATGCCGGTCCAGTATCCGCTGGGCGTGCTCAAGGAACACCTGCACACCCGTGAACAGGCCGGCCTGTTCGACGTCTCGCACATGGGTCAGATTCGCCTGCGCGGTGCCGGTGCCGCCAGGGCGCTGGAAGCGCTGGTGCCGGTCGACATCATCGACCTGCCGGTGGGCATGCAGCGCTATGCGCTGTTCACCAATGAAGACGGCGGCATCCTCGACGACCTGATGGTCGCCAACCTGGGTAACGACGAGCTGTTCCTGGTGGTCAACGCCGCCTGCAAGGACCAGGACCTGACCCACCTCAAGCAGCACCTGGAAGGGCAGTGCGAGGTCGAGTCGCTGTTCGACAGCCGTGCCTTGCTCGCCCTGCAGGGGCCGGCGGCGGCCAAGGTACTGGCGCGCCTGGCGCCGCAGGTCGGCGGTATGACCTTCATGCAGTTCGCCCCGGTGCGCTTGCTGGGTGTCGACTGCTACGTCAGCCGCTCGGGCTACACCGGAGAAGACGGCTACGAAATTTCCGTGCCGGTGGAGGCTGCACAAATGCTCGCCCGCTCGCTGCTGGCCGAGTCCGAGGTCGAGGCCATCGGCCTGGGCGCCCGCGACTCGCTGCGCCTGGAAGCCGGGTTGTGCCTGTACGGCCATGACATGAACGCGCAGACCACGCCAATCGAGGCCAGCCTGACCTGGGCGATTTCCAAGGCCCGACGTGCCGATGGCGTGCGCGCCGGTGGCTTCCCCGGTGCCGAGCGCATTGTTGCCCAGCAGCGCGAAGGCGTGGCCAGCAAGCGCGTCGGCCTGTTGCCCAGGGAGCGCACGCCGGTGCGTGAAGGGACATTGATCGTCGATGCGCAAGAACAGGTGATCGGTCGCGTCACCAGTGGCGGCTTCGGCCCAAGCCTGGGTGGGCCGTTGGCGATGGGCTATGTGCAGAGCGAGCATGCAGCGCTGGAGACCGAAGTCTATGCCCAGGTGCGCGGCAAGCTCGTGCCGATGCAGGTGGTGCGCACGCCGTTCGTGGCGCAACGTTATTACCGTGGCTGAAGCCCTGACTGCCGGAGTATGAGCATGAACCCAACCCTGCCTGTCGCCACACGCCCGCAGCCCCTGCAGGCCGGCGTGAAACTGCGCGGCGCCGAGAAGGTGGCGCGCATCCCGGTGAAAATCCTGCCCACCGAGGAGGTGCCACGCAAACCCGACTGGATTCGCGTGGAGATTCCCACCTCACCCGAGGTGGCGCGGGTCAAGGCCTTGCTGCGCAAACACAAGCTGCACAGCGTCTGCGAAGAAGCCTCGTGCCCGAACCTGGGCGAGTGCTTCTCCGGCGGCACGGCGACCTTCATGATCATGGGCGACATCTGCACCCGCCGTTGCCCGTTCTGCGACGTCGGCCATGGCCGGCCCAAGCCGCTGGACGTCGATGAGCCGAAGAACCTGGCCATCGCCATCGCCGACCTGCGCCTGAAGTACGTGGTCATCACCTCGGTGGACCGTGACGACCTGCGCGATGGTGGTGCCCAGCACTTCGTCGACTGTCTGCGCGAGATCCGCAAGCTGTCACCGGGCATCCAGCTGGAGACCCTGGTGCCGGACTACCGGGGGCGCATGGACGTGGCCCTGGCGATCACCGAGCAGGAGCCGCCGGATGTGTTCAACCACAACCTGGAAACCGTGCCGCGCCTGTACAAGGCGGCACGGCCGGGCTCGGACTTCGAGTGGTCGCTGGACTTGCTGGAGAACTTCAAGCAGCGCGTACCGGGGGTGCCGACCAAGTCCGGGCTGATGCTGGGCCTGGGCGAGACCGACGAGGAGGTGATCGAGGTGATGCAGCGCATGCGCGAACATCAGGTCGACATGCTGACCCTGGGGCAGTATTTGCAACCTTCGCGCAGCCATTTGCCGGTGCAGCGTTTCGTGCATCCGGACACCTTTGCCTGGTTTGCCGAACAGGCCCTGGCGATGGGGTTCAGAAACGTTGCGTCCGGGCCGCTGGTGCGTTCGTCCTACCATGCCGACCAGCAGGCGGTGCAGGCGACCCGGTAGGCGCAGGCTTGCCCCGCGAGGGTTGCAGAGGGGTTGCGACCGCTTCGCGGCCGATCGCAGGCTTCGCCAGCTCCCACAGAGGCCGGTAACTGCCGAGATCCCTGTGGGAGCCGGCAGCGCCGGCGAGGGTTACTCGGCAATCTCGACGTACCTTGACTCGCCACCGCCGGTTGCACCCGACAACCAACCCCATACGAAGGACAGCGTGGTGTGTCCCGCGTCATCGACGCCTACCGTGCCACGCGACCAGCCGGCAAGCAGTTCGTTCTCTGTCGTCACGCACTGAAAGAGAAGCTCAATGGTATGGGCGCCTGTCACGCGCCCGACTTGCTGCCCGATGCGGATTCGACCGCCTTGGTAGGTGCCGGAAATGGCCTCTCCCTCGACCTGGTAGTGAAACACTGTGCCTGCACCGGACAGCCCTTGGGTGTTGTTCGCTACCGAAAATCGGCGATTGTTCAAACGCTCGTGGATGGTAGAAGAGGGGATTTCCATAACGGTCGCGTCCTTGTAGTCGAGAGATTCCAATCCGGTCTGAGACTATCCTATTCCAGGTTTGCCTTGCTCGTCCTCTGTAGCCGCTGCCTCCAGGCTGCGATCGACTGCGCAGCAGTCGCAACCCAGTCACCTCGTTGTACCTGACAGACTGAAATCGCCAGGTTTTACGGTCGCCTCGCGACCGATCGCAGCCTGGCGGCAGCGGCTACAGCATCAGGCCAGTAACTCGGTGATCCACCGTAGCTGCCGGGCCAGTTTTACGACCGCTTTGCGGTCGATCGCAGGCTTCGCCAGCGCCCACAAGAGCCGACG